>CACHLB010000036.1 GCA_902580505.1 uncultured Pelagibacteraceae bacterium | reverse complement strand
GATTTTACAGAAATTGATGTTTCAACAGGTCCTGGGATAAGAGATGAAATGATAAAAAAAGCAAATGGCAAAAGAACAATTCCTCAAATATTTTTTAATGAGGAACACATTGGCGGTTATCAAGAACTTAGAGCTTTAGAAGTGTCAGGAAACCTTTTTTCTTCTTTAAAATAATAAGAAATAAAATTAATTATTCAATTGTTGCTGTAAAAACTGGTTCCTCAGCCCAAATATTACATACTGTTCCAGTTACATCACTTGCAGATAGTGCTTCGGCAGTTCCAAATTTCATAGTTACTTTTGGAGATTTTGTAGTAACTGTATATGGTTTTGTGAGTGCATAAATTAAAACGTGTTCAGTATCATTTGAGTCTAAATCTGTTTTCATTGCTTCACAATATGTACAACTACTTCCTGAAGTTGTAGTTCCAGTTGAAGAACAATCGGTTGCTGCACAAGTTGTTACATTATTTGTGCCATGATTCATTAAATAAACTCTTGTCTCAGCGGATGATGAACCTGTTCCTTCATCAACAGCTCTTTTGTGAGTATACTTTCTAGCAGCTTCAGTAGTTCCATATTGCGAGTCTGCATTTGCAACTGTTCTGCAAACATCTCCGTTATCAGTCTTTAACATTTCACCTGCAGTATCAGAAGTTTTGACTGTAAATTTTCTATCTATTGTGACTTGCATATGAGTGTACGTTTTTCCTAATGGAAGCAATGCAGGATTTCCAAATGAACCAGCAACTGCACCAGCATCTACGGCAGCAACGTCAACTTCTGTACTACCAGTTCCAATAATAACTTCTCCTAAACAAGTAGTGCCTGAACCTTTTCCAGTACATAATGCAACCTTTTTCATTGTAACTTTATATACTGCAGCTTTTCCAAGTGCTGCGTAAACATTTGTTGTTAATGAAAAAAGTAAAATTGTTGCAAATATCAATCTGAATATTATCATATTAATCTGCCCTCACAATACTGGCAGATCCACTGAATTCTACCATAATTTTATTATTTCGTTTTACTTTTGTTAACATTTCGTCAGACATATCCTTTTGAGCTCTCCACATATCACTACTAATTCCATCTGAAATGGATGCACTATTTCTTGGTGGATGAACAAACATAATTTTTGCATAATATTCATCATCTAATCCCGCTTTATCTTTATCATCAAAAGCAATTTCTAAGTTTATATTAGGTGATAATAACATCTCAGTACCATACATTAACCCTTCAACATCGTCTCTTGTAACTCCATCCCATGAATATGAATTTATAAATATGTCGGCCCAATGAATATAAGGTATTTGAGAAGCTAATCTTAAATCATATCCATCTAAAACCTTTTCACCATCGGCATCATCTAAAGCAAAATAGTTATTAAATGAAAAATCTAATACTGCATTTCTAACTTCTAACCCTATACTGGTTCTTAAATTACCCTCATCATCGTAATCTAAAAAAGCATTTAATCCTGTAAGCGAAAATTTATCAGCGCTTAAAAACCTTTTTCCTACTCCAAAATTCAAAACATTTCTATCTTTAGAATCCTTTTCTGTATTAAATAAAGAAAGTTGAGTAAATGTATTTTTATTGTTCTTCCCATTTAGCTCTCTTACTAGCAACAAGCTATAATCAGCAGAATAATTTTCTCTAAGATCTATACTTAATTCAGTATCTCCATCGCCAGGTATTAAATTTGAAAAATAATCAGATAAAGCATTTGCACTTGCAGTCGTAATTAAATGACAAGCTAATATGAATGATAGAAATAAACTTTTCATTAATTATTGTTATAACATTATTTGATAAATGTAAATTATGAGAGCATCAAATATTTGGTTTAAATACTAAACAAACTCCATTGTTACAGTATCTTTTTCCTGTAGGTTGAGGTCCATCATCAAATATGTGTCCATGATGACCACCACAATTTTTACAATGATACTCTGTTCTAGCATAACCGATGTGATGATCAGTTTTTGTCTCAAAAACATCAGGTAGAGATTCGTAAAAAGATGGCCAACCTGATCCACTTTCATATTTTGTTGAGGAGTCAAAAAGTTTTATATCGCAGTTTGCACAGTGATAAGATCCTTGTCTTTTTTCATTATTTAATTCGCTTGAACCTGGTGGTTCTGTTGCCTCTTTAAATAAAATATTTTCTTGTTCTAATGTTAAATTT
>CACHLB010000035.1 GCA_902580505.1 uncultured Pelagibacteraceae bacterium | reverse complement strand
AAAGGTAAATTTCAATTGGAAGAAATGCAAGGTATTAAGTGTTATAGAATGACAGGAAATGTATCTACTAAAAATAATGGTGGATTTATTCAAATACGAACAAGGTTGCATCCTAAAATAAATACCAAAAATTATAATGGAGTTTATTTAAAAGTCTATGGCAATAACAAAAAGTATAATATTCATTTAAGAACAGAATTAACTCTTGCGCCTTGGCAATATTATAGTTTTACTTTCTTGTCAGTAAATAATTGGATTGAAGTAAGAGCGCCATTTAATGAATTTAAAAAATCAAATTTCTATCAACCAAAAAGTATCTTAGGGCAAAACTTAAAATCTATAGGCTTAGTTGCTGGCTTCGATGATTTTAAGTCAGATATTTGCTTAGGTGAAATTGGATTTTATTAATTTATTTTATTAAAAATTCCTCGAGAGTTTTAAATAAAGCGTTTATATCGTCATCGTTATTTTGAATTATTGAATTAAATTCTTCTTTCTGCGTCCTTGCAAGACTTAATCCTTCTACAATTAAATCTCTTATGAGTGGTCTTTCAGGATTTTTAGTATAAATTCTCCAATCAATCTTAACTTGTGGTCTCTTTGATGTAGCTTCTAATATGCTATTAACTATCGTGTATTTATCATTTATCTTCTTTTGTGAAACTACATTTATTCTCGGATTAGTGTAATCTACTAATCTGCTAGAAAAACTTTTTAAAAAATAACTTTTAAAAAGCTTTTTATATTTTGATTTTTGTTCATCGTTAATAGATTTTCTATATTTTCCTAAAGTGTACATTCCAATACCATTTATATCTACACTTCTCTCTGCAATAGCGTTTAATTTTATAATTTTAGATTCTACCGGATCTTCACTCGACAATACTAAAGCTGCTTCATCAACAATTTCATTTATTAACGCACTTGGATCTTTTGCAAATAAATTATTATTTATATTAACAATTAAAATAAAAATAAATAAGCAATTAAAAAATTTCATTTAAAGAATTTTTACTGATTATCTAATTCTTCCCAGTCATCGTCACTTAGAGTCTCAGTTGTTTTATTTATATTTTTAATTTTTCTGTATCTATCTTGTATGTAAAGACTTCTAACAGAAGCATAGAGATCAACTGAGTTTTTTTCTAGACTGTCAAAAGATTCTAAATTTTTTGCCCTAAAATCTATTCCATCTAACACTCTTGAGGTATAATAATCCACTTCAGAAAAATACCGAGTATCATTAGCCACTGTAACGTTATACCATGCATCTCCACCTATTAAATTAATAACTGACCCTAAACTATCTCTTACAGTTGTTGGTCCCAATACTGGTAAAACAAAATAGCATCCTGGGCCCGCTCCCCAAACTCCTAAAGTTTGTCCATAGTCTTCTTTATCACGTTTTTTTAAACCATAATAAGAAGCAACGTCAAAAATTCCAGCAATACCCAATGTCGAATTAATAACAAACCTTGCAGAATTTATTCCTGCATCCTTAATTTGACCCTGAAGAACATTATTTGGTATAGTTACAACATTGCCCAAGTTGCTTAGTGCGTTACTTGTACCAGATCTAATTGGTTGCGGAAACATTCTATATCCTTTGGCTAGTGGTTTAAAAATTACTTTATCTAAAGTTTGGTTGAAAGCAAATATACCTCTGTTTACTTTCTCAAAGCAATCATCAACTTCTACATATCCATTAGCATTATCATTATTTAATTTAATTTTTCCATCATCACCTGCAATCGCTAGATTGCATACTAATAAAAATATTTTTAAAATTATTATTGAAAGAAGTTTTTTCATTAATTATTTATATTATAATTAATAGCAATATAAAGATAAATTGTTTTAATTTATGCATAAAAATGTTGAAAAAATGTCTATAAATTACTCTCCTAATTTCAATTTAAAGAAAAGAATTGGTTCAAGCATAAAATACTTAATTTTTCATTATACAGGTATGAGATCTGAAAAAAAAGCTATTTACAGACTGACAAATAAAAATTCTGGAGTTAGCTGTCATTACTTAGTTAAAAATAATGGTGAAATTTTAAAAATTGTCCCTGATTTATATGTTGCTTGGCACGCTGGAATCTCATCTTGGAAAAAAGATAATCTCCTTAATTCAAAGTCAATAGGGATAGAAATCTCTAATCCTGGACATGAACATGGTTATAAAAATTTTAACCGTAA
>CACHLB010000034.1 GCA_902580505.1 uncultured Pelagibacteraceae bacterium | reverse complement strand
AAGCATTATTCCAGAAATAGATGCTCTTAACAAAACTAACGTATCTAATCCGCCTCCATATAATTCCTGGTGAATTAAATAAGCAACAATTCCTTTATAGGCAAAGTAAAAAAGAATAATTAAAGAGACTATTATTGAAACATAATAAGATATCTTAGGTTTTATTTTTATTTTAAATTTCATTATTTTGAGTTTAATTTAATAATAAATATCATGCTTACTAACAAAATACTTTATTATTTTTGATATTATGGTGGGCCCGCCAGGACTCGAACCTGGGACCAATACATTATGAGTGTACTGCTCTAACCAACTGAGCTACAGGCCCTTAAAGGAGAGTACTACTATAACATATTTTTTGTCTAATCAATTAAAGAAAACAGTGGTGGGCCGTGTTGGTTACGCTCCAACTACCCCTGCAATGTCAATGCAGTACTCTACTATTGAGCTAACGGCCCTAACTTTCTAAGAAACTTTTTAATTGTTTAGACCTGCTTGGATGCTTTAATTTTCTTAAAGCTTTTGCTTCAATCTGTCTTATTCTTTCTCTTGTAACCGAAAATTGAAGTCCAACTTCCTCTAATGTATGGTCTGTATTCATACCAACACCAAATCTCATTCTAAGAACTCTTTCCTCTCTTGGCGTTAATGTAGATAAAATTTTTGTTGTAGCCTCACTTAAATTAGATTTAATAGCTTGCTCTAATGGTGCTAATGCTTTCGTGTCTTCTATAAAATCTCCTAAGCTACTATCTTCCTCATCTCCAACAGGCTTTTCTAATGACACTGGCTCTTTAGATATTTTAAGAACCTTACGCACTTTTTCTAATGGCATTCTCAATTTTTTTGCAAGTTCTTCTGGTGTGGCTTCTCTTCCAAACTCACTTAAAATTAATCTTTGCGTTCGCACAATTTTATTTATTGTTTCTATCATATGTACTGGAATTCTTATTGTTCTTGCTTGATCAGCTATTGATCTTGTGATTGCCTGTCTTATCCACCAAGTAGCATAAGTTGAAAACTTATATCCTCTTCTATATTCAAATTTATCTACTGCTTTCATTAAACCAATATTACCCTCTTGAATTAGGTCTAAAAATTGCAAACCTCTGTTAGTATATTTTTTTGCAATAGATATTACTAACCTCAAATTAGCTTCTACCATTTCTTTCTTTGCTATTCGAGACTCTTTTTCTCCTTTCTGAACTCGGCTTACAAGTCTTTTAAATTCTGTAACAGAAACTCCTAATTTATGACTTATTTCAATTAATCTATCTCTTATATTTTTAAATTCATTTCTATTTTTTTGAAAAAATTTCTTCCATATTTCATTTGTGTCTAAAAATTCTTTTAAATTTGGATTAATTTCATTTCCTATATAAAATTTAATAAATTCATCTCTAGATATTTTAGACTCTAATGCTAATCTCAATAAGTTACCTTCTAGAGAAACTACCTTTTTGTTTTCTGAGTAATGTTTTTGCACTAAATCTTCTAATACAGACGGAGAAAGTTGTAATGACTTAATGTTTTCTAAAATATCATCTACTATTTTCTTATAATTTTTTTCTTTTGAACTTGAAAATTTTTCTGATTTTAAGACACAATCAAGTTTTTCATTCTGATATTTAATTAACTTATTATATTCCTTTGTTAAATTATGAACAGTCTGTAAAACTTTTGGTTTAATTTCAGTTTCCATAGCAGCCAATGTTGGGTTAAATTCATCTTCTTCGTTACTGTTATTCTCTTCTGAACTTTGGTCATTATCCTGTTTTTTCTGCTTTGTTGAATTACTGCTATCATCGTCATCCATATAATTTGTATCTATATCAATGATTTCTCTCACTAAAATTTCATCATTTTGAAGCTTGTTATCCCATTCGAAAAATTGTTGAGCTGTTATCGGACTTTGAGACAGTGCATTAAGCATAACGTCTTTTCCTGCTTCAATTCTTTTTGCAATTGCTATTTCTCCTTCTCGGGATAATAATTCAACACCTCCCATCTCTCTTAAATACATTCTAATCGGGTCATCGCTTTTCTCCATAGCTTTTCCCTCGTCTTTAGAAGATGCATCTTTTTTTCTTAAAACTTTGTAATCGGATTTTTTTTCAACAAGAATAATATTTTCGTCAAGTATGTGAATAAATGCTTGAGCAAGATTTTCGCTAGATAGATTTCTTTTGCCTAATGATTTATTTAACTCTTCATGAGTAATAAAGCCTCTATGGATACCACGACCCATCAGTCTCGCAAATGATTTTGTAATTATTCGTTCCACAATAATAAGTTTGAGGGA
>CACHLB010000033.1 GCA_902580505.1 uncultured Pelagibacteraceae bacterium | reverse complement strand
GAAAATTTGCGTAAATATGCAGATGTTAAAATATTTGAACTAACAAATATCTCAATAAATGAAACTTTATCCCGAACAATAATTACTTCAGTTACTACATTGTTGGCACTTTTATCTATATTTATTTTTGGTGGAGAAATATTGAAAGGATTTTCGTTAGCGATGATATTAGGAGTAATTTTTGGAACTTATTCATCTATTTATATTGCAAACCCAGTGTTGGTTTCTTTAAAAGTTAGCCAAAGAACGATTGTTAAGGAAGAAAAAGATTAATTAATAAAGATTTTGTGCTGCTACCATTGTTAACAACATTGGTAATGATAAAAGTGTGTTTGTTCTAGAAAACAGCATTGCAGTCTTTGCTGATTTAGCTTTAACTTCAGGTTCACATTCTACCATACCTAAAGCTCGTTTTTGATTTGGCCATATAACAAACCAAACATTGAATGCCATTATTAATCCTAACCACATTCCAATTCCTATTGCAGTATTTTTTCCGCCGCCTGATCCAATTCCTAATGTCATCGCTTGATGAACGTATCCATTAAAATAGGCTAATAATAATCCTGATATGATTGTAAACAATGCTGCCCATCTAAACCAGAATAATGCTGCAGGAGCTATAACTTTTCCAATTGCTGGTTTTTGTTCGTCTGGAATTTTAGCCATGTTAGGAATTTGAACAAAGTTGAAATACCACAGTAAACCAATCCACATAATACTTACAATTACATGCACGTATCTTAATAACCAGCTCCAAAATAAAACATCAAAATCAAATCCACCATTACCTATATAAAGACCAATGAATAGTAATATTGCAATAGCCAATGATAAATGAACAGTTTTTGATAATGATTGTAATATAGAAGTCATCTCTAGCATGATTTTATATTATTTTTCTATAAAGATTAAGCAGTTTTTTTAAATTTTGTATCTAATAAAGGCTTTAAAAATTTACCTGTATAACTATCTTTCACTTTAGCAACTTCCTCGGGCTTGCCTTCAGCAATAATATTTCCACCTTTAACACCACCCTCGGGTCCCATATCTACAATATAATCGGCAGTTTTAATAACATCTAAATTATGCTCAATAACTACAACTGAATTACCAGTTGCAACAAAGGTGTGCAATATTTCCAAAAGTTTTTTTATATCGTGTTGATGTAATCCAGTAGTTGGTTCATCTAATATATACATTGTTCTTCCTGTAGACCTTTTAGATAATTCTTTAGCAAGCTTAATACGCTGAGCCTCTCCACCAGAAAGAGTTGTAGCTTGCTGACCAATTTTTATGTAGCCAAGACCAACTTTCTTTAACGTTAGAAGTTTAGTTTTGATGTTTGAAATATTTTCAAAATACTCACATCCTTCATCAACAGTCATATTTAAAACATCTGCAATACTCTTATCTTTGAATTTAATCTCTAATGTTTCTCTGTTGTATCTAGTACCTTTGCATTCATCGCATGTTATGTAAACATCAGGAAGAAAGTGCATTTCGTAAGTAATTACACCATCTCCTTCACATGCTTCACATCTTCCACCCTTTACATTGAAAGAAAATCTTCCAGGTTTATAGCCTCTACTTTTTGCTTCAGGTAAATTGGTAAACCAGTCTCTTATAGGACCAAAAGCTCCAGTATATGTAGCTGGATTTGATCTAGGAGTTCTACCAATAGGTGATTGATCAATATCTATAACTTTATCAATTAATTCTATTCCTTTAAATCCTCTAAATGGCTGAGGAATTTTTCTAGATTTATTATTATTCAAAGTAAGATTTAATGCATTGTATAAAGTTTGAAGTATCAAAGTAGATTTACCACTTCCAGATACACCAGTAACACAAGTGAAACTACCTAAAGGTATTTTTAAATTTACGTTATTTAAATTATTTCCAGATGCACCATTGATTTCTAAAAATCTACCATTTTTTGCAAGTCTTCTATTTTTTGGAATAGGTATGAAACTCTTATTTGATAAATATCTTCCAGTAATACTTTTGTCATTTTTTAAAATTTGCTCATATGTACCTTCAGCAACAATTTCTCCACCTTTATTTCCAGCTTCAGGTCCTAGATCTATTATATGATCTGCATTCTCCATTGTTTCTGTATCGTGCTCAACAACAATAACAGTATTACCTAAGTCTCTTAATCTTTTTAATGCATCTATAAGCTTAACATTATCTTTTTGATGTAAACCAATTGATGGCTCATCTAAAACGTATAGAACTCCAGTTAAACCTGATCCTATTTGTGAAGCTAGTCTAATCCTTTGTGCTTCACCACCAGATAATGTTCCAGACTCTCTAGATAAAGTTAAATAATCAAGACCAACATTTAAAAGAAAATCTAAACGTTCATTAATTTCTTTTAATATATGTTGTGCAATTTTAATTTGTCTTTTGTCTAATTTAACTTCTAAAGATCTAAACCATTCCTTAGCATCAAAAATTGATTTTTCTGTAACTTGGCTTATGTTTAATTCATTTATTTTAACACACAG
>CACHLB010000032.1 GCA_902580505.1 uncultured Pelagibacteraceae bacterium | reverse complement strand
ATAAGTCTTTTAAATAAAACAAAAAAAATAATATTTATCAGTAAATGGTTAAAAAATCAGTTTTTTAAGGGAATAAATAAAAGAGACTATAATAAAAAATGTATAATTATTCCTCATGCAACTAATAAAAAAAAAATTAATTTCAAAAATAAAGAAAATTTAATCATATTTGTAGGTAGATTAAATAAATCAAAAGGCTATGATCTTTTTGGTAAAGCTATAGAAAATATTTTAAAAAAACACCCAAATTGGAAGGGAATAGTTATAGGCGACGAGCCTCGTGAAGCTTATAATTTTAAACATAATAACCTTAAAATTTTGGGATTTAGAAAACATCATCAAGTAATTAAGTGGTTCAAAAAATCTGAGATAAGCGTGGTTTGTTCAAGATGGGAAGAACCTTTTGGTCGTACAGCATTAGAAGCATCCAGCTCAGGATGTGCAGTTATAATATCTAATAAAGGTGGTTTACCTGAAGCTTCTCCTAAAGCAATAAAATTAAATAAGTTGACATCGAATTCTCTTGAAAATTTAATTCTTAAATTGATAAATAATAAAAATTTAAGAAAATCTCTACAAAAAAAAATTTATAAACATTTTTACCTAACGAATAATTTCATATCTAATAAAATTGATAGTTACAGAGACAAGTTAATTTTAGATTTATTATAATTTAATTTTATTCAATGCATTGTTTTTAAATATATTTGCATCTCTAATATATCTTCTAACCATTTGCGTTGATTTATGACCTGTCATAGCCATTATGCTTCGTTCATCAGCCCCTGAATCAGCAGCTACTGTTGCAAAACCCGACCTTAAACTATGACCTGCAAAATTTTTGTTTTCGATACCTGCTAACTTTAAATACTCTTTAATTAACAAAACTACAGATTGATCAGTTAATCTTTTGTCTGTTAATGACAAACCTTTAGAAAATCTTCTAAAAATGGGTCCAGACTTGATTTTAGAAATTTCTAACCATTTTTTTAGATTTGTAACAGGACAGTAAATTTCATTGTCGAAGTAGGGTAGTCCTTTAGTCATTCCTTCTCCGTATTGGTCAGTTTTTGATCTTCTAATACTGATTTTTAGACCCTCAGAAACAAATTCTAAATCCTCATGATTAATTGAAATAAGCTCGGTTCTTCTAAAGCCTCCTCCAAAGCCAATTAAGATTATTGATTTGTCTCTAAGTTTTTTTATTTTCTCAGTTTTTTGTTCATTAATTACATTAATAATTAATTTTAAATGATTGATTAATATAGGTTTTTTTCCTCTCTGAATACTTCCTTTGACCCTTCTTATTCCCATCAAATTTTCAATGATGATTGGATGTTTTGTATCTAGATAATGCCCTTTAAGCCTATGTACCATGCTTATTGATACTAATCTTCGTTTTAAAGTGCTTATTTTTGAGTTTTTAGAGAGATGGGTTAGGTATAAGGAAACTATTTTTGGTTCTGTTGGTAAAGAATTTAATCCATGCTTTAAGCAAAAAGTTCCAAAGTCTTTAAAGTCAGATTTATAAGCTCTTAAAGTATTGTTTGCCTTTGAGCTTTTGAGGTTATTCAAAGTTTCCTCATGAAGAGATTTTAGGTCTGTTGTCAGTTCATTCATACAATTACTATTGATAACAATTAATTATCATTAGTAATATATTAAGTGATTTTAAATGTCAAATAAAATAAAACAAATAATTAATGACTTTAGATGGAGAAATTCCTACAAGCTATTTTTTAATAATATCTATAGGTTTAACTATACTGAGTTATTTAGTTTACAAGAAAAATGGGAAATCTTTAGAAGTGTATTTCTTATCTGTTTTGACAATAATTTTCTATTTATCCTATTTTATTCTTATATTTGTTGGACCTAGATAGTTTATTAACGCTATTCACAGCTGTTAAAAACCCATAATTATCAACTATAAAGTGATACTAATATAATTTGCACTGTGATAATCTCATAAATGAATTAAGAGGCAACTCTTAACTGACCATCTGGGGAAAAATCGAGAGATTCAAGCCCAGAGGGCAGAAAACCACGCAGAGTAGCGCTAAAATTGCGGGGTGGAAGGCATGGCGGTAGCGCATACAACGACGTGCCAAAAAACTACTGATCTTTGTACCTGAAAAGGTGCAGAGATACAGGGTTTTTTTCTTTATATGATCCTTAAAGGTACAAAATTTCAAATCAAAGTCTGGAAATACATAAAGAATATCAAAAAAGGTAGTGTTTTAACCTATTCTGACGTCGCAAAGGGTATCAAAAAGCCTAGAGCTGTAAGAGCTGTAGCTAATGCTATTGGAAAAAACCCATATGCTCCTAAAATACCTTGTCATAGAGTAATCAGGTCTGATGGATCTCTTGGAGGATATTCAGGCAAAGGTGGTATAAAAACCAAGAAAAAACTGCTTAAATCTGAAGGAATTTTGCTCTAAAAGCTAGCAATACCAACGTTTTTTTTAAATTTTACAACATTTAGTAATACAATTTTAAATTCCCCTATTGGTTGCAGCTTATAAATTGAAATCTCTAAATTAGCCCTATATTTGGGGCATTAAACGCTATATTCATAAATTGCATTACTTAGGTAATTATTAAAAAAAATATATTTTTTTTGTATATTTATACGAATTAATATTA
>CACHLB010000031.1 GCA_902580505.1 uncultured Pelagibacteraceae bacterium | reverse complement strand
CGATTTTAAAATCCTTGATTTAATTGAATTAAAATAAGTTGAAATTTATCAAAAAAAGATTAATTTTTGTCTGCCAGATAAATGACTTATCGCTTTAATTTTTAAAGAGGAAAGTCCGGGCTCTACAAAGACGCAGTGCCAGTTAACAGCTGGCGGGGGAAACCTCAGGGATAGTGCCACAGAAAATAAACCGCCTTATCAAGGCAAGGGTGAAAAGGTGTGGTAAGAGCACACCGGCTAAGTTGGTAACAACTAGCGCATGGAAAACCCCACTGGGAGCAAGACTGAGTAGAGATGACATTGTTAGAAATAACTAAAAGTAGTCTTTGGCTAGTCATCAGGGTTAGTTGCTTGAGCTTTAAAGCGATTTAAAGCCTAGATAAATGATAAGTTTAAATGACAGAACCCGGCTTATAGTTTATCTGGCATTTCATTAAAATAAATCCAAATAATTATTAATTTTTTACATTGGAGTTCCATAATATTAGCTATTGACGCTAACAAATAAAACCCATAATATCCCATAAAAACCCAAAATTAGGATAATATGGTATATGTTTTTATCAACCTACGAAAACAAATTGGACAAAAAGGGAAGGGTTTCGGTGCCTTCATCATATAGATCATATTTATCGAATATAGGCTACAATGGAATAATTTGTTATCCGTCATTTAACAATTTATGTATTGAGGCATGGCCTCAAGATCGAATTGAAAAAATATCTAATACAATAGACTCATTAAATCCATTTGAAGAAAAGAAAGATTATTTTGCAACATCTATATTATCGGAAAGTATAAATTTACAATTTGATAGTGAGGGTAGAGTTCAAATAACGACAAAATTACTAAAACACGCAAGAATTAAAAACAGCATGTTATTTGTTGGTCAAGGCAAAACATTTCAAATTTGGGAACCGACATATTTTGAAAAATTTAGGGCAAACGCTAGAAAAAAATCTAATATTAATCGAGCAAGTCTTAAATGGGAAAAGCAATTTAATAACTAAAAGGGGAGAAATATGACAATAAACTTTAAAACACCAGATATAAAAGAGCTAAAACCTAGAATTCTAGTATTAGGAGTAGGAGGAGCGGGTGGAAATGCAATCAATGGAATGATTGAGGCTGGCCTTCAGGGCGTTGAGTTTATTGCAGTCAATACTGATGCTCAAGATTTAAGATTAAGTAAGGCACAAACAAAAATACAAATGGGATTAAATTTAACTAAAGGGCTAGGAGCAGGTGCAAAACTAGATATAGGTCAAGCTGCTGCAGACGAGTCTTTAAATGAAATTGTAAATATATTGCAGGGTGCAAATATGGTTTTCATTACAGCCGGAATGGGTGGTGGGACTGGAACTGGATCTGCCCATGTAATTGCTAGAGCTGCAAAAGAACTTAATATATTAACAGTAGGGGTTATAACTCTACCTTTCTTATATGAGGGCCCTTCAAGAATGAGAAAAGCTCAACAAGGCTTAGAAGAACTTCGAAAACATGTTGATACTATTATAGTTGTTCCAAATCAAAATTTATTCAAGATTGCAAGTGAACAAACAACTTTTGAAGAATCTTTTGCTTTATCAAATGATGTTTTGCTTCATGGTGTTCAAAGTATAACTGATTTAATGGTTAGACCAGGGCTTATTAACTTAGATTTTGCTGATGTTGAAACTGTTATGAGTTCAATGGGTAAAGCTATGATGGGCACAGGTCAAGCTGAAGGAGAAGGCAGAGCGGTCAAAGCTGCTGAGTCAGCAATTAATAATCCATTGATTGATGATTATTCTTTAAAAGGGGCAAAAGGACTTTTGGTTAATATCACTGGAGGCAAAGATCTAAAATTATTTGAAGTAGATGAAGCTGTGAATAAAGTAAGAGCTGAAGTCGATCCAGAGGCAGAATTAATTATAGGAGCTATAACCGATGATAGTTTGGATGGATTAATGAGGGTTTCAATTGTTGCTACTGCTTTAGATGGACAACAACCAGAGCCTAAATCAGTAATTAACATGGTACATAGAATTCAAAATAGAAACCCAGGTTATTCTGAGTTTTCAAATTCTACATCAACTCAATCTTTTCAATTTACTAATAACAACTCAATAATTACTAATGGGGCTAACGCTCTTAAAATAGAGGAAGAAGAGAAAAATGAAGAATTGAGTTCTAAAAGTATAGATACTAATTACGCAAATGAATCATCAAACACTTTAAATGGTGAGGATTTAGATCAAACCGAAGCACTTGTAGCTAGCTCAATAAACTCTGAATTTGAAAGCAATATAGATGAGCAAGTATCTGAAAATAATGGTTTGGAGAATTTTGAGTTGAGTGATGATGATACCCCTGAGCTATTTAATTCAGATGCTAACGAGGAGTTATCAACACCACCGCAAGAGATAAACTCTGAGGTAGAAGAAGATTTAGAAATTCCAGCATTTTTGAGAAGACAAAAGAATTAATGGTCTTCAAAAAAATAAATGAATGCCACCATAAATCTGGAAAAACATTTTCCAGTATTACTAAACGAATTAGTTAGTATTATTTCCCCTCTTTATGGTGGCACATTTATCGATTGCACATTTGGTGCAGGTGGTTACTCAAAAAAGATATTAGAGAATAACTTAAATAATATAATAGCACTAGATAGAGATAATTCTGTCAATAGTATAGTTAATCAATTCCTCACAAAGTATAAAAAAAGATTTAAATTTTATAACAAAAAATTTTCAGATATTGATCAAATAAAGGAAGATAATATTAAAGCAGTTATTTTTGATCTGGGATATTCATTAAATCAGATTTCTGATCTAAATAGAGGTATATCTTTTAATAGCAAAGGCAAACTAGATATGAGAATGGGATTAAATGATTTTTCTTGTGATGATGTAATTTCAAA
>CACHLB010000030.1 GCA_902580505.1 uncultured Pelagibacteraceae bacterium | reverse complement strand
GGGCAATATTGTTTTTGAAGATATGAAATTAATTTCAAAAAATCTTAATCCAAGATTTTGTAAAAGAGCTCTAAGAAAAACTGTTCATCTTTTAAGGTCAAAACCTGTTGCAATTAATTAATTTTTTTTTTAATTTAAATTAAATGACTTCAACAAATAAATTGCTCTTAGAGGCTAAAGGTATCACAAAGTATTTTGGAACAATAACTGCTTTAGAAAATGTAAATTTAAAAGTGCACGAAGGTGAATGTTTAGGTGTAGTGGGAGACAATGGTGCAGGTAAATCTACACTAATGAAAGTATTATCTGGTTTGTACAAACCAAGTGCAGGTGCTTTATTTTTTGAGGGTAAAGAACACGTATTAGATAGTCCAAAAGACTCTCAAAATTTAGGTTTAGAAATGGTTTATCAAGATCTTGCATTGGCAGGTAATTTACCTATTGGAGAAAATATATTCTTAGGAAGAGAGCCAACAAAAAATATTGGCTTTTTAAAATTTCTAGATTTTAAAAAAATTCAAGAAATGACAAGCGCACACTTAGAGAAACTAAAAATAAATGTTAAAAGTGCTGATCAGAAAGTAGAGGAATTATCTGGAGGACAAAGACAAGCGGTTGCAATAGCTAGGTCAACAGCATTTAATGCCAAAGTTGTTATAATGGATGAACCAACTGCTGCTTTAGCAATAAAAGAAGTTGGAAAAGTATTAGACTTAATTAATAAATTAAAAAGTACTGGCGTAGGTGTTATAGTAATAAGTCATAGAATGGATGATATTTTTACTGTTTGCGACAGAGTAATGGCACTTTTTCAAGGAACAAACTTTGCTGAGTCTCAATTAGATAAAACTTCAAGAGATGAAGTCATTGGTTGGATTATGGGAAAAAAATAAAATGGACGATAAGGAAAAAAAACAAGATAGCTTATATGTAAAACTTATTCCATATTTTGAAAAATATGGGATTTTACTATTATTAGTTATCATGATCTTGGTAATGCATATTTTGCAACCAGATGTCTTCTTGTCTTGGAGAAATGTAACAAACGTATTCAAACAAATATCTTGGCAATCAATGTTAGCTTTAGGTGTTTTTATGGTGATTGTGACTGCGGGTATAGATCTATCAGTTGGCTCAATAATGATGCTTTCATTGATGATTTTAGCTATAGTAGCTAAAGCTGGAGCACCTTGGTTTATTGTTGTTCTAGTACCTTTGTTTGCTGGATTTTTATGTGGGTTGATAAATGGTTTGGGGATAACACTTTTAAGAATGCCTCATCCTTTTATAATGACTTTAGGAACTCTTTATATTTTTAGAGGAACAGGAAACTTAATATCAGGCGGAACACCCATAAGTGGATTTACCGATGAAGTTAGGTACTTAGGTCATGGTAGAATTGATCTTACTTGGTTAGGATTAGAGAAATCTCAATATCTCCCCGTAAGCTTAGTTTTAATCGCTGTTGTATATTTTGTTTTTTGGGTTTTCTTAAATCATAGTCGAACAGGAAAGTGGATTTATGCAATTGGTGGCAACCCAAGCGCAGCAAGAGCTTCAGGAATTAATGTTAATAAAATTTTAATAATTGTTTATTCACTTTGTGGATTTTTATCAGGTATTGGAGCATTAATTTTAGCTGGAAGAACAGACTCTGGTTATCCTAATGCAGGATTACAATCTGAATTGGATGCTATTGCAGCATGTATAATTGGTGGAGCTAGTTTCTTTGGTGGTAGAGGAACTGTGCTTGGAGTTTTTGCTGGAGTAATGATTATGGGAATTTTAAGAAATGGACTTAATTTGATGGATGTAAGTTCTTTCTGGCAACAAGTATTGATTGGCTCGATCATTGTATTAGCGGTTTACGTGGATGTTTTAAGAAGAGATTTCGGCACGAGAAAATAAACACGTCAAAGTTGAATAGATGCTATCATAAGAGACCCTGTAAACAGTTGAATTTTTTTTAAAAATTTTATTAAATTAAGCTTTAATAATTATTAAAGGGGAAATTTATGAGAGAACTATCAAGAAAAATTGTTGTTTTAGTATCAGCAATTTTTTTATCGATAAGCATGATTTCAGCTTCTTTTGCTGATGGTCATGGTAAAAAAATCTTATTCAGTATTAAAGGTCCTGGGTCTGGAAATCCTTTCTGGGCTTCAGTTACAAAAGGTGCTGAAGAAGAAGCTAAAAAATTAGGTGTTAAGTTAATCTTGGTTGCGCCACCTCAAGAAGGTGATGTTCAAGCACAAATTAACCAAGTGGAAGACCAACTTGCTAAAGGTGTTGATGCTTTAGCTCTTGCACCAGGAGATCCAAATGCATTTGCTCCAATTGTAGATGACGCTATCAAAAGTGGTGTTCCAGTTGTATTCGTAGATACAAAAGGAATCAATGAAGGTGTTACTTTTATTGGAACTAACAATATGAATGGAGCAGAATTAGCTGCTAAATTCATTTGTGACAAAACTCCAAAAGGTTCAGATGTTGCAATTTTGACTGGAATAGAGTCTCAATCAACAGCTTTACTAAGAAGAGACGGTGCAATTAAAGGATTTAAAAATTGTGGTTTAAATATAGTTGCTACACAAACAGCCGAGTGGGATACTGCAAAAGGTAGATCAGTTACAGAGTCTATTATTTTGAAAAATCCTAACATCAAAGCAATATTTGCTTCAAATGACAATATGGGCTTAGGT
Source organism: uncultured Pelagibacteraceae bacterium (assembly GCA_902580505.1). Taxonomy (GTDB): domain Bacteria; phylum Pseudomonadota; class Alphaproteobacteria; order Pelagibacterales; family Pelagibacteraceae; genus Pelagibacter. Next base: position 629 of record CACHLB010000030.1, on the reverse strand, counting down.
GCTATGCAAGCTCTTAAAGATGCAGATATGAATGATGTTGTTGTTGTTGGTTTTGATGCAACTCCAGATGCTGCTACAAGTATCTTAAAAGGTGAAATGACTGCAACTATTGCTCAGTTCTCATATAACATGGGTGCTTACGGTGTTAAATATGCACTTGAGCTAGCTAATGGTGGAAGTATTGATCCAAACATTGATACTGGAACACAATTAGTAACAAAAGAAAACGCTAACGATTTTAAATAATCATTAGTTTATAACATTTAAAAAAGGGTGGAGTTTTATTCCACCCTTTTTTTTTATTTATTTTAAAGAGTGATTACTTGATCAGGTGGATTTGATCCAAGTGCAGTATATAATTGTGGAAAGCATCCGGCCACCACACCATCAACCAAACCTTTTGCTTTAACATCTCCACTTCCGCATTGTTCTAAAGTTCCATCAGCAAAACCTCGTCTAACAGCGCAGGCATCACATACCATCAACAGCATTTTCTTCTCATTAGCAATTTTTGCTAATCTTTCACCGATGGGATCTCCTTTTTTTAAACAAAAAAGGTTATCATCAAAAAAAAACATTCCAGCAACATCAACTACGTGAGAGTTTTTTTCCAGTTGTGGCAATATCAT
>CACHLB010000029.1 GCA_902580505.1 uncultured Pelagibacteraceae bacterium | reverse complement strand
AACAACATTTCCTACAGACCCAGCCTAAGTATTCTTAGTTGCTTAGTTAAATACGATAAAAAAAAGATTAAAATAGAGGAATTAAATAAAGAGAATATTTGGGAAAATAAATTATTAAGTGGAAATAATTTAAAGAAACTAAATAATTTTTATTGGTTGTTTAGCATTGATTTAAAATCTTCTGCAAATATTACACAGTCAATAATTGAAAAGTGGATCGAAAAAAATGAAAATTATAGTTCTTTTACATGGCAGCTTGATATTTTATCTAAAAGAATAATATCTTGGATATCAAACTCTAAATTAACATATGATAAAAGCAACGACCAATATAAAAAAAAATTTAATTTTTCTATAAACAAGCAGATTAATCATTTAATAAATGAGATAAGCAAATCAAAATCTGTTGATGATAAATTATTAGGTTGTACAGCAATAATAATCACAGGACTGTCATATGAAAATGAAAAATTTTTAAATTATAGTTTAGAATTATTAAGAAAAATTATTATTAATTCTTTTGACGACGAATATTTTCCAAAAACAAGGAGTATTAGACAGTTAAATTTTTATTTAAAATATTTTGTTCTTGTTAGAGAATTATTAAAGGAATCTTTTAATAATATACCGGAGTACCTTGATGAAATAATTTTCTATCTCGGAAAATCTTACGTGATTTTCTCAAAACCTGAACAAAGTTTACTTTTTAATGGGAATCATCAAAATGACTTAAAAGAATTTAATAAATATTTATCTTTATATAAATATAAATTTGAAAATTCGAATAATGAGGTTGGAGGATATGCAATTTTAAAAAATAAAAATTGTATTCTTGCTATGGATGTTGGAAATTCTCCCCAAAAAAGATTTTCACATAATTATCAAAGTGGAGCGCTTTCATTTGAATTCTTTTACAAAGATAAAAAACTTATTTCAAATTCTGGGTATTTTCAGGATTATAAAAGCAAACTGAATCTAATTTCAAAATCTACTGCTGCCCATTCAACGCTTATTGTAGATAATCATTCAAGTTGTTCATTTAGAAATAGCAGAGGCTATAAGACAATAGAAAATGGTTTGAAAATTAGTGACAAAAATATTGTTAATGAAAAAAACTATTGGTTAATTAAAGCATCCCATAATGGTTATTTAAAAAAATTGGGAATTTTACATGAAAGATCTTTAGAATATTTTGCAGAAAAAGATAAATTAATAGGAACAGATAAAATAATTATAAAAAATAAGTTGGAGTCAAAAAAATATGATATCAGGTTCCATATGGAGCCAGGTGCAAAATTAACAAAAACTTTAGATAACAAAACTATACTAATTGAAATTGAAAATTCTGGATGGAGATTTTCAAGTAACTGTGAGAATATTAATATTGAATCAGGTATATATTTCGGTAATAAAAATTTATCTAGTGAAAACCAAAATATATGTTTATCAGGCAAAACAAAGGATATAAGTTTGGATATTAAATGGATATTCGAAAAAATAAAGTAAAAATCAAGACTGCTTTAATTTCCTTGTCTGATAAATCTAATTTAAAACCATTATTAAGTTTATTAAAAAAATATAATATTAAAATAATAAGCTCAGGTGGAACATACAAAAAAATTAAAGCCTTGGGTTTTAAATGTTTAGAGGTATCCAAATTTACAAATTCAAAAGAGTTATTAGATGGAAGAGTAAAAACTTTACATCCAAAAATTCATTCTGGGATTTTAAATATTAGACAGAACCAAAAACATCAAAAAGAAATGAAAACTAATAATTACGAAAATATAGATTTAGTAGTTATAAATTTTTATCCATTTGAAAAGGTTTTATTAAGTAATTCTGGTCACAAGAATATAATCAAAAATATAGATATTGGAGGACCAACAATGGTTAGATCAGCTGCAAAAAATTATAATGATGTGGTTATCCTAAGTAACACAAAACAGTATGAAGAATTAACTATGGAATTAGATAAAAATAGAGGGTCTACGAATTTAAAATTTAGGGAAAAATTGGCCGAAGAAGCATTTATGGAAACTGCATATTATGAATCAAGAATTTTTAATTATTTCAACCAAAAGTCTGAAAACCTTTTCCCTATCAAGAATATATTTTCTGGAAAATTAGTTGAAAAGACAAGATATGGAGAAAATCCTCATCAAAAAGCGGCAATATATTCACAAAATAACAAACAGGAAATTATTCAAATCAGCGGAAAACAACTAAGTTACAACAACTATAACGATCTTTATTCAGCTCTATCTATATCTAAAAATTTGCCAAAAAATAAAGGTGTAGTAATAATTAAGCATGCCAATCCATGTGGAGTTTCAATTAATCCAAACAAAATCAAATCTTTTAAAGAGGCTTTGGAAAGTGACCCAATTAGTGCCTATGGTGGTATTATATCATGTAACTTTAAATTAAATATTAGTTTAGCTAAAGAGATTAATAAAATATTTTTTGAGGTAATAGTTGCAAATGGATTTGACAAAAAATCAGTCAAACTTTTAAAAAAGAAAAAAAATCTAAGGCTGATTGATTCTAGTAAAGTTGAAAAAAATTTTAAATTTAATTTTATGAATAAATTTAATTCTATTTTAGTTCAAGATCCAGATACTCAAAATTTTTCTAAGAAAGATTTTAAAATTGTATCGAAATTAAAACCTACGAATAAAACTTTAAATAAACTTATTTTTGCATTTAATATTTGCAGAAGTGTAAAATCGAATGCGATAGTCATTACAAAAGATTACAAAACAATAGGCATAGGTTCTGGTCAACCAAGTAGGTTAGATAGTTGCAAAATAGCAATTGATAAAATGAAAAAGTTTCAGGAAATAAGCGATAGTGATGAAATCTTAGCAGCATCTGATGCGTTTTTCCCGTTTGTGGATGGTATAGAAAAATTGGTGCAAGCAGGAATTTCAGCTGTCATTCAACCGTCGGGTTCAAAAAATGATAAAGAAATTATTAAATTTGCTAACCAAACAAATACTATTTTAGTATTTTCCAAAACAAGACACTTTAATCATTAATCAATTTATCTTATCAATTTTAGCAGCTAATATAAAATCACTCTCAGCAAGACCTTTAATTGCATGAGTAAATATTTTAATTCTTGCATAGCCCCATCCAAACCACAGATCGGGGTGATGTCCCTCTGTTTCAGCAATTTCTCCAACTTTATTAACAAATTCTTGACTTTGTAAAAAATCATCAAATTTAAAGTTTTTTATTAGATGAAATCCGTCAATTTTATCCTCTATAACTTCCCATCCATCAACTTGTTTTAAATATTTATGAATTTCTTCTGTGTTAAATGGCGGGATGTTGCCTTCACATGGGATACATTTTTTACTTGCTAAATCACTCATAATATAATTCCTTTAATGGAGCGGGCAATGGGACTTGAACCCACGACCTTCTCGTTGGCAACGAGACGCTCTACCACTGAGCTATGCCCGCTTGTTCTTAAATACCAAAATTAAAAGCTTTTTCGGGATTTAGCAAGTGATTAAATAATTAAATGCGACTATCAAAACATTTCTGTCCAGTTGTAACTTTAAAAAGAATTATTATAATTGAATCATGAATCTTGACGAATTACCAAAAACTATACCAATTTTTCCTTTATCAAACTTTATAATGTTTCCTGGCACAACTGTTCCGCTTAACATTTTTGAGCCTCGATATTTACAAATGGTTAATGATAGTATGAAAAAGCACAGGATGATTGGAATGATACAACCAAAAAAAACAGGGTCTTTAAAAAAACCTGATCTATATGAGATAGGATGTATTGGAAAAATCACAAGTTTCAATGAAACAGAAGACGGAAGAATACTTATTATTTTAAACGGGATTTGTAGGTACAAAATTAACTCAGAGTTAGATACCGACAAAATGTACCGTGAATGTAATGTTCAATATGATCATTTTTCAAAAGATATAATACAAAAAAGTAACGAAGTTAAC
>CACHLB010000028.1 GCA_902580505.1 uncultured Pelagibacteraceae bacterium | reverse complement strand
TTGTAAATAATAAGCGCTTAACCCAACTCCATTAAATTTGTTTCTTGGAAATGTCCTGGTTAACCTTAAAATCAAATTAATCTCGCTTTGCTAATCTTTATTTTAGTAAATTCTTACTAATTATCATTTTTACTTCATCTTTTGTTAGTTGAATTGGGTTATTTGAAAGCCTTCTAATATTTATCCCTGACATAACTTTTGAAATAATTTTTTTTCTTGGTACTTTAATTTTTCTAAACTGGTTTTCTAACTTAGCCTTTTTTTTTAATTTATCTAAAAATTTTAAAAATTCAGTTATAGATCTTGTTCCACTAATTTTGAAAAGTAATTTAAATCTTTTCTTTAAATTAAAATTTACATCGGCTTTATTTATATTGTTAAAATTATAATCTAAAAATTCATTTATCGTCAAAGATACAGCATTACCGTGTGGAATATTATAATGAGATGTTAGTGGATAAGATACTGCATGAGGCGCAGTAGTTTTTGATATTGAGATTGCTTTTCCAGAAAAATTAGAACCAATTAGCATTTTTAGACTTCTATCTAAAGTAGCTTCTTTTAAATATAATGGATATGATTTAAACAGTATTTCGAGAGATTTTTTAGCATATTTTACACTTTTATTAGAAGATTTTCTTGAAATAAGTGACTCTACACTTTGAGAAATAGCATCAAATCCAGAAGATGCCTTAAGACTTTTTGAGTTTTTCATTATTAATTTTGGTACTAAAAAATAATTGTCTGGAACAATTTCCTTTCCCTCAACTGAATATTTAATTTTATTAATGTAAATGACCGCACCAGAAGTCACTTCTGAGCCAGATCCTGCTGTTGTCGGTATTGCAACTACAATTGACTTTTTTTTTAATTTAGTATTTGCTTCTCTAATGTTTAGATTAATTTTCTTGTTATCTAAACAATTTGCAATTTTTGCATAATCCATCACAGAACCACCACCTATCGCTAATATATATTGAGGTTTAATTTTTTTAATTTTTAGTATAATTTTTTTTAATTCTGAAATTTTTGGGTATTTTTCTTTTTTAAAAAATATATTTAAATTTTTATTTATTAAATATTTGTTAACATAATATCTCGCACCAGATTTATTATAAGATTGTTTACCAGTTAAAATAAAAATTCTATTGTTCTTTATTTTTTTTAGGAAATTTATAAAATTAATTTCAAATTGTTTATTTTCCATAATTATTTCATAAAACTTTCTTTTATTTTTAAAAAGTTTTTTGGTCTATCTAAATTTTTTGTTGAACCTTGTTTAATTTTTATTTCTAAAAAGGATGGTCCGTCTTTTTTTTGAAACAAAAGTAATTTTTTTTTTAAATTATTTTTATTATTGATAATTGAATAATTTTTATAACCAACAGATAAAGCTAATTTTTTAAAGTTAACATTTTCAGAATTTGTTTTTTGACCACCAACCGACTCGTGAGAATAATTGTTTAACAAAATATGTTTAAAATTTTTTTTACCATAAAATCCGTTCGTAACTAAAGATCCCATATGCATAATTAATGATCCATCTCCGTCAAGGCATATAATATTATTTTTTTTTTTATATAGAGACACACCTAATGAAACTGATGAAGTATGACCCATACCACCAATCATATAAAAATCTTTTCCTTTTAATATTTTATTATCTCTTCTTAACTTATTTAATTCTCTTGATGTATAGCCAGTTGTAGAAACGATGAGTGTTTTGTCATTAATTGTATATAATAATGCACTAATAGCATCATTTTTGTTAGGTAAATTATTATTTAATTTCTTATTAGGATTTTTAATTTTTGAAGTTAATTTTTTATTTTTTATTAAACATGCAACTGGAGTTTTATTTAATCTTGCAAATTTAATTAGTTGATTAAATTTCATCAAATCTTTTTTTTTATCAATCACACAATATTTGATACCAAGTGTTTTTAAAATTTGCCTTGTTATTTTACCTGTAACAATATGTTGAGGTTCATCACTTATTCCTGGTGCACCCCTCCAACCTATAATTAAGATTAATGGAATAGAATAAACATTTTTGTGTGTTACGGAAAGAAGTGGATTAATAGCATTTCCTAATCCAGAATTCTGCATATAAATACAAGGTATTTTACTTTTAGAAAGGTGATATCCCGTTGCAATTGAAATTGCAGCACCCTCATTTGAAGCTATGATATGATTTTTTACTTTAGTTAAATAATTACTTAGAGACTTTAGAACGCTGTCTGGAACTCCAACAAAAAAATTAATATTATTTTTTTTAAGAACTCTAAGAAGACTTTCTACATATATCATTGATCTATTAATGTTAAAATTTTATCAATCGACATCAAATTTTTTTCAGCTTCTAACGACCTTTGATTTGTTAAAATTTGTTCAGCACATTTCAACATTGCTGGATATGAAGCTCTTAATAATTGATTTGCATATATCACAATCTTAAAGCCATTTTTAATCAAATCTTTTTCATATGTTTTTGAATATGTTGACGGCACTGCAACTAATGGTTTGAAAAAACTAGTATTTTTGAATTTTTTTGAAAAATTAAATATTTCTTTCGGATTTTTTTTTTTACAAGATATAAATATACAATCTGCACCTGCTTTACTATAAGAGATAGCTCTCTTTAATGCATCATTAATACCTTTTCCAAATATTAAACTTTCAATTCTTGCGATAATTAAAAAATCATCTGAGATTGTTGATTTTTTTGCTAATGATATTTTTTTTTTAAAAGAGTTGATGCTATCTTGATTAGCTCTAGTTTGATCCGCAAACAAAGAGTTTCTTTTTAGTCCTTTTTTATCTTCCAATACTAATGCAGAAACACCTAATCTTTCTAATGATCGCACCATATAAGGAAGGTGTTCAATTCTACCTCCGTTATCACCGTCGAATATAATTGGTTTTTTTGTAACCTCAAGAATCTCGTTTTGACCAATTATTCTTGTCGCGTAATCAACTGATTGGTTATCTGGCTTACCTCTAACAGTAGAATCAGTCAAACTTGAAGACCATATTCCATCAAATTCCCTAATTGAATTATTGATTTTCACATTTACAGACTCAGCTATTAATCCACTTAAAGGATTATGAGCCTCGATAATTCTTACAATATCTTTTGCTTCAATTAATCTTTTTAATTTTGATTTTCTTGTATCAGAAGAAATTCCTATTGAATTTAACTTTTTCTTAATAACTGTTGATGATATTCCTTTTGTATATTTCGGTTCAATTAATTTTCCTTTAGTTTTTTTTAAGTATTTTAAAACTTCATATCTTGTTTTTTTTTGAACACCCTCTTTCCAATCATCTCCGTGTACTACAACATTAGGTCTAACTTTTTCTAAATTTTCTAAATAACTTAACGTTTTTTGAGGAATTACTTTCTTTACAAATTTGATATTTTTTAAAACTGTATATCTTTGTTCATAATTTAAGTGGGGTAATTTTTTATAACTAGAAATAGCTTTGTCAGTTAATAAACCAACTACTACATCTCCATATTTTTTTGCTATGTTTAATATATTTATATGACCAGAATGTAAAATATCTGCAGATAACCCCACATACACGATATTTTTATGATTTTTTTTCACAATAAGCTTCTATTTGTAATTAAATCATTTTTCAACAAATTAATATTAAACATTTTTTTTATTTTTACAAAAAAAGAATATAGAAATAATGATAAAAAATTTATGAAGGAAATAAAAATTTTAAGAATATTAAATCGTTTAAATTTAGGCGGTCCAACTTATAATGCTGTATTCTTATCAAAGTATATATCTAGTAATTTTAAAACACTAATATTAGCAGGAAAAAAACTAAAGTCTGAAGAGAGTTCAAAATTCATAGCAGATAAATACAAAGTTAAGATCAAAATATTAAAAAATATGTCTAGAAGTATAAATTTTTTTAATGATTTATTGTCTATTTATGAAGTATTTAAAATAATTAGAAAATACAAACCCGATATTGTTCATACTCATGCATCTAAATCGGGCTTTATTGGAAGATTTGTTTGTATTTTTTTTCCAAAGATTATTGTTTTTCA
>CACHLB010000027.1 GCA_902580505.1 uncultured Pelagibacteraceae bacterium | reverse complement strand
CACAATTACTATAAATTTTTTTTTACTAACTTTAACTCCCAAATTTATAGCACCACCTAAACCTTTATTTTTATTGTTACTAAAATTCACATTTTTTGAATTTTTTGATATCTTTTTAATAACTTTAAGAGTTCCGTCAGTACTAAAGTCATTAATTAAAATAAATTCATAATTTGTAATTTTATTTTTGATTTTTTTTTTTAAAATGTTGACAGTTTTTAAAATTGTATTTTCCTCATTCTTACAAGGTATTATTATAGAAATGCTCATTACAACGAAATATATACATTATAAATATAGTAGTTGATAAATTTTATTGATTTAAGCACTAATTATAAATGTTAATTTTAGCAATAATTTAAGTATTTTTTTTTATTTTTTTTAAATTAAATATTTGCATATTATTATATTTAATATATTAATCTGCTGCCGGTGATTATTGCGAAGGGGCAATACCCGATCCCATTCCGAACTCGGAAGTCAAGCCCTTCTGCGCCAATGGTACTTTGTCTTAAGACATGGGAGAGTAGGACATTGCCGGCGTCATTAATTATTATGAAAATTAAAAGTTCTTTGAAATCAATAAAAAAAAGAGATCTAAACTCTAAGTTAGTTAAGCGAAGAGGAAGAGTATATATTATTAATAAAATAAATCCAAAATATAAAGCACGTCAAAAATAATTAATATGGATAATGAAAATCACAAAAATACGTGGAACAATTTTACTAAGTTTGTTTTGTGGGGCACGATAGCAGTAATTGTTATATTAATTTTAATGGCAATATTTCTAATTTAAAAATGATAGTTGGATCAGCATCTGAAAATATAGAAATTGAAAAAAGAATAGCAATAACTCCTGAGGTAGTAAAAAAATATAATTCTCTTGGTATAAAAATAAATATCACAAAAAACTATGCAAAACATTTGGGAATAAGTGACGAAGAATTTAAGATTGAGGGAGCAAATATATTAAATAATGATGATGAGGTAATATCGAATTCTAATGCAATTTTGCAAATGAACTTACCAAATGAACAAAATCTTAAAAAATTAAAAGAAGATCAAATATTAATTGGTGTATTAAATCCACATAATAATGAAAGTAAGTTAAAAGAGCTAATATCCAAAAAAGTAAATTGTTTTTCTTTAGATTTACTGCCCAGAATTACCAGAGCGCAATCTATGGATATATTATCTTCACAAGCAAATCTAGCTGGCTATAAAGCTGTTGTCGACTCATTTTCATATTTTCAAAAAGCTATACCTATGATGATGACAGCCGCAGGAACAATTTCTGCTGCAAAGGTCTTAGTGGTTGGAGCTGGAGTTGCAGGTTTACAAGCTATAGCGACAGCAAAAAGAATGGGAGCAATAGTTTTTGCAACAGATGTTAGAATGGCCTCAAAAGAGCAAGTAGAAAGTTTAGGGGGTAAATTTTTGACTGTGGAGGGAGCAGAAAATTTAGAAACTGATGGTGGATATGCCAAAGAAGCCTCAGATGATTTTAAACAAAAACAAGAGCAATTATTAAAAGAAACACTTATGAAAATTGATATAGTGATTTGCACTGCGTTAATACCAGGAAAAAAAGCCCCAATAATAATAAAAAAAAATATGATTGATGTAATGCCCAGTGGATCAGTAATTTATGATTTGGCAGCTTCACAAGGTGGCAATGCAGAACTGACTAAAGTAGATGAAATTATTAAATATAACAGTGTAAAGTTGATCGGTGAAGCCAATATTTTAAATAAATTGCCTGTTTCAGCATCAAACCTCTACGCAAAAAATATGTTTAATTTTGTTAATAACCTGTTTGATAATGATAAAAAAATTTTTGAAATAAATTTAGAAGATGAGATAATTGAAAAAACAAAGGTTAAGTGATGGAAATAGATCCCTTTATATTTAGATTAAGTATATTTATATTATCAATATTTGTTGGTTATTATGTAGTATGGAGTGTAACACCATCATTGCATACACCCTTGATGTCAGTTACAAATGCAATTTCTTCAGTGATAATAGTTGGAGCAATTATTGCGGCGTTAGCCAGTAAGTCTCAGAATATTTTTGAAATTTCAAATATATTTGGTTTTCTTGCAATAATTCTTGCTGCAGTAAATATTTTTGGTGGTTTCCTTGTAACACAGAGGATGCTGCAAATGTATAAAAAGAAAAAGAAATAAATTATGTCAGCTAATCTATCAGCCTTATTTTATTTGATTTCTGGCATATTGTTTATCTTGGCCTTAAGAGGACTTTCGTCTCCAGAAACATCGAGACAGGGTAATTATTTTGGTATTGCTGGCATGAGTATCTCAATAATAGTAACTTTTCTGTCCGTTGGAAATTTTGGTCCAGGATTTATATATGTTTTAATATTTCTTTTAATAGGAGGATCTGTTGGAGCATTTATAGCATTTAGAATTCCAATGACGGCAATGCCAGAACTTGTTGCAGGTTTTCACAGTCTAGTTGGTCTCGCTGCAGTTTTTGTCGCCATATCTGCTTTTTTAAAACCGGAAGCATTTAATTTAGGAATTGTAGGAAACATCAAAATTGCTAGTTTGATTGAAATGTCATTAGGCGCTGCAATAGGAGCAATTACATTCTCTGGTTCTATTATCGCTTTTTTAAAGCTAAGAGGTATAATGTCAGGAGCACCTATAACTTTTACAGGTCAACATATCATAAATTTATTATTGGGATTAGCAATTATATTTTTAATATATTATCTGTGTCTAAATCAATCATCAAATACATTTTGGTTATTAGTGTTTATATCTTTTATTGTTGGTGTCTTATTAATTATACCAATTGGAGGAGCAGATATGCCAGTTGTTATATCAATGTTAAATTCGTACTCCGGTTGGGCCGCTGCAGGAATAGGCTTCACATTAGAAAATACTGCACTAATAATTACTGGTGCATTAGTTGGATCATCTGGAGCTATTCTTTCTTATATTATGTGTAAAGGAATGAATAGATCATTCTTTAATGTTATTCTTGGTGGTTGGGGAGCAACAGACCAAACTTCAAGTAAACAAAGCAAAGAACAAAAACCGGTAAAAAGTGGAAATGCTGATGACGCTGCTTTTTTAATGAAAAATGCTTCCTCTGTTATTATAGTTCCAGGATATGGTATGGCAGTTGCACAAGCCCAACACGCACTTAGAGAGATGGTTGATGCATTAAAAAAAAATGGAGTAAAAGTTTCTTATGCAATTCACCCTGTAGCTGGACGAATGCCAGGACACATGAATGTTCTTTTGGCTGAAGCAAACGTTCCCTACGATGAGGTATTTGAGCTAGAAGAAATAAATAATGATTTTGCTAATTGTGACGTTGCGTATGTAATTGGTGCCAATGATGTTACTAATCCTGTGGCAAAGTCTGACCCTCAAAGTCCAATATACGGTATGCCAGTTTTAGACGTTGAGAAAAGTAAATCAGTTTTATTTGTCAAAAGAAGTTTATCACCTGGCTATGCAGGAATTGATAATGATCTTTTTTATAGAGATAATACTTTGATGTTATTTGCTGATGCAAAAAAAATGACAGAAGAAATCGTAAAGAGTATATAATTGACCAAAATTTTCTGTGATATAGCCGACATAAAATTAATAAAAAAATTTAATAAAAAAAAAATTGTAAAAGGTTTTACAACCAATCCAACTTTAATGAGAAAAGCGGGTGCTAAAAATTATCAGAATTATTCAAAAAAAATTCTAGGGATTACCAGAAAGCCTGTATCTTGTGAGGTTTTTGCCGATGATATTAAAAATATGATTTTACAAGGTAAGATTATTAATAAATGGGCTAAAAATGTTTTTGTTAAAGTTCCAGTGACAAATTCAAAAGGTAAATTTATGGGAAAAGTAATTGAAGATTTAAATAAAAATAATATTAAATTAAATATCACAGCCGTTTATTCCTGGAGACAAACAGAGCAAATACTTAACCGGATTAATAAAAAAACAAAAGTTATAATTTCAATTTTTGCAGGAAGAATGGCTGATTGTGGGAAAGATCCATTACCTCAGTTTCAAAAAAGTATTAAAATAGCTAAAAAATTTAAAAATGTGGAAATACTTTGGGCAAGCACAAGAGAACCTTATAATTATTTACAGGCAAAAAAATTAGGTTGTCAAATAATTACTGCCCCTCCATCAATAATTGAAAAAATAGAAAAATTTGGAAAAAATTTTGAGAGACTTACGACTGATACTGTTAAAGGTTTTTTAATTGATTCAAAAAAATCAAAATTTAGTTTATAATTTTGGTTGCGGGGGACGGATTTGAACCGCCGACCTCAAGGTTATGAGCCTTGCGAGCTACCAGGCTGCTCCACCCCGCGATAATTAAATCCTATTTTTGAGTTTGTTAAGCTTTTTTACTCTTTTAATGTTTTCTTGTAAAATTCGTTTTTTCTTTTCCGA
>CACHLB010000026.1 GCA_902580505.1 uncultured Pelagibacteraceae bacterium | reverse complement strand
TAACGTAATTGTTATTGAAAATGCTGATAAGTATGGCTTATCCCAATTACATCAGTTACGAGGTCGTGTCGGTCGTGGTAGTAAACAATCTTACTGTATATTGATGTTTAAATCTTCACTAAGTGAAAATGCAAAAAAAAGAATTAATATTCTCAAAAGTTCAGATGACGGTTTTATAATTTCTGAGGAAGATATGAAATTACGAGGATATGGAGATTTGTTAGGATTTAAGCAAAGTGGAATTAAAAATTTTAGATTAGCTGATCCCATATTAAATGAAGATTTATTCTTACTTGCTGAGGACGAAGTAAAAAAATTAGAAATGAAAGGAGATAATTTTAGTAAATATAATAAATTATTAAAATTATACGATCGTGCCTCAATAATTAACGAAATTTCTTAAATTTTTTTTGGATCTGAAGTACCAGCAGAAACAATAAACTTAGATGCTTCTTCAAAAGTCATATCTAAATAAATAACTTCATCTTTAGGGAACATTAATAAAAATCCACTCGTCGGATTTGGTGTTGTTGGAACAAATACATTAATAAGATTAGTATTTGTTTTTTTTGATATTTCTCCATCATTTTCTCTAGTCGCAAATCCCACTGCCCAACTACCTTTTCTTGGATACTCAACTAAGACTACACTTTTTTTTGATCCTTTTTTTGGTGCTAATGTTTCGGTCATTTGGCCAATTGCTGAATATATTGTTCTAAGAATTGGTATTCTTTTTAATATATCATTAAATATTTTAAGTATTTTTTTTCCAATAAATGAAAGAGATAAGCTTCCAATTATTGTAATAAAAATTATAGCTAATAATATTTCTAAACCTGGTATTGCAAAAGGTAAATAGCTATTTGGATTTAATTCGCTAGGTATCAATTTAGAGGATATAGATATAAAAAATCTAGTTAAATATAATGTGATACCTATAGGAACAAGAACAACTATTCCTGCGATGAAATAGTTTCTAAGTCTTCCAAGAATTGAAATTCCTTTTCTTTTTAATTTTGCCATAAATTAACTGTAACTTGCGTATAAAACAAATATGACTGCCAGTATAAAAAGCACTATTAAAATTTTGTTATTAAGTATCATATTAATTATTATAAAAAAGGTGTAATATATTAACTAAAAAAAGTGAATAGAAGAAATTTTATACATTTATTTGGTTGTAGTTGCTTATCTTTTGGCCTATCTGCATGTGGTAGTGCACCGATAACTGATCGAAAACAACTAAAATTAATTCCCGAATCTAACCTTAATGCAAAAGCTGCTCAATTATATGAAAAGGTAAAAGAGAAAGAAACTTTAAGTGAAGATACTAAAACATTAAATCAAATTAAAGAAATTGGATCTAAAATTGAATATTCAATATCAGAGTACTTTGATCGAAATAATATCCCTGATCCAACTGTTAATTTTGATTGGGAATATATACTTATTGATAAAAAGAAAGTTAAAAATGCCTGGTGTATGCCTGGAGGTAAAATTGCAGTTTATACTGGTCTATTAGATATAACTAAAAATGAAGATGGATTAGCTGCTGTAATGGGTCATGAAATAGCGCATGCAGTTGCAAAACATTCAGTTGAAAGAGCAAGTAGAGGTGTTTTATTAAATACTGGTACAGCAATTCTAGATATAGCCACCAAAGGTAAAGTATCTCAAATAAATAGAACTACAGGCATGAATGCTGTCGGTTTATTATCACAGATAGGAATTATGAATCCTTTTAATAGAAAACAAGAGAGTGAAGCTGATTATCTTGGTTTGATATTTTCATCACTTTCCGGTTATGACATCAGGGAAACAATCAAAGTTTGGGAAAGAATGAAAGAAGCTAAAAAAGGGAAAGAACCACCAGAATTTATGTCTACTCACCCATCCTCAACAAATAGAATTAATAATATTACAAATTGGGTAAACGAAATAATTATTAAATACCCACCTATTGCATAAGTGGTGAGCCGTGATGGACTCGAACCATCGACCCATTCCTTAAAAGGGAATTGCTCTACCAACTGAGCTAACGGCCCAAAAAGCGTTTTTTATATTGATTTTTTTTTATTAATCAATGTTAAAAATTTACAATTTATTGATGTACTTATCGTGAAATTCATCAAAAGTACCTTGTTTTATATTGTCTCTAATGTTTCTCATTAAATCTTGATAAAAGTTGATGTTATTTAGGGTAAGAATCATTGAGGCCAACATTTCATTAGTGTTAAATAAATGATTTAAATAATTCTTAGAATATTTATTTAAATTGAACTTTGTGACATTTTTGTCCAGAGGAGTATTATCATTTTTATATTTTGAATTTCTAATTTGTATTTGTCCATCCCATGTAAAAGCTAAACCAGTTCTGCCAGATCTTGTAGGCATTACACAGTCAAACATATCAACACCTCTCTTAACTGCTCCGAGTATATCAGATGGCGTACCAACACCCATTAAATATCTTGGTTTATCTTTAGGCATATGATCTTTTATTCCATCAAGAACATCAAACATTTCATCTTGTGTTTCCCCCACTGCCAGACCTCCTAGAGCATATCCGTTAAATCCGATATCGATAAGATTGTTTAAAGATTTGATTCTTAGATCTTTAAATAATCCACCTTGTACAATTCCAAATAAACCTTTGTGGTCATTTATTCCAAATGCATCTTTTGATCTTTTTGCCCACTCTGATGATAATTCCATTGATTTTTTAATTTTATCATAGTCTTTAGTATTTTTAGGGCATTCATCCATAACCATTACTATGTCTGAGTTCAAACCTTTTTGAATTCTTATGCTTTCTTCAGGGCTTAAAATAAAAGTATTACCATCTATATGTGATTGAAAAATTGCACCTTTATCTCTATCGATTTTATTTAATTTTGACAGAGACATAACTTGAAAACCTCCTGAGTCCGTTAAAATTGGTAAATCACAATTCATGAATTCATGAAGTCCTCCGACACTTTCAATTCTTTCAACACCAGGCCTTATCATTAAATGATATGTATTTGATAAAATTATCTCACTACCTGTTTTTTTTATATCTTCTAAAAAAACACCTTTAACAGTTGCTTGAGTACCAACTGGCATAAATGTAGGAGTGTTTATATTGCCTCTATGGGTCTCTATAATTCCTACTCTTGCATAATTTTGAGTATGATGAACATTAAAATTGAAATCTTTTAATGACATTCATTATTTAATTATTGAGATTTAAAACTAATAATTTTATCTGGATTTGAAACTGCTCCGTTATCGCCATCACCTTTTGTAATCATATCAACAAATTCCATTCCCTCTATTACTTTTCCAAAAACAGTATATTGTCTATCTAGAAAAGGTGCTGGTTTAAAACATATAAAAAATTGACTATTAGCACTATTAGGATCTGACGATCTTGCCATAGAAACCGTTCCTCTATCATGAGGAAGGTCATTAAATTCTTGATTTAAATCTGGCAAATCAGATCCACCAATACCCGCTCTTCTTAAATCAAAATCTTTTGAAGATGAATTTCCAAATTTTACATCACCTGTTTGTGCCATAAACCCATCAATTACTCTATGAAAAACAACATTATCATATTGTCCTGAGTTTGCTAACTCTTGTATTCTTTTAACATGATTTGGTGCAACATCAGGATACATTTCAATTTTTACATCACCATCTTTTAATTTTAAAATCATTATATTCTCCTTTGCTATTAAATTTGTTGATAAAAAAATAAAAAAAATAATTAAAATATTTAAAAATTTATTCATAAACCTCTTTCAATGATTTAATTGTACTTTTGGTCGTAAATTTTTTCAAATCACCATTATGTTGAGCGATTTCTTTAACAAACCTAGATGATATTATTTGATTTTCAACATCTGACATTAAAAAAATTGTCTCAACTTGATTATTAAGTTTTCTATTCATTCCAGCAAGTTGGAATTCGTACTCAAAATCAGAAACTGCTCTTAAGCCTCTTAAGATTATATTTGATTTATATTTTTTACAAAGGTCTGTTGTCAAAGTATTAAATTTTATAACATCAACCTTATTCTTTTTAAATTTCAGATCTTTATAAAGAGCTCTTTTAACAATTTCTATTCTTTCATCTAATGAAAATAGGAAGTTTTTCTGATTTCCATCTGAAATACCTACAATTACTTTATTTACTATCTTAAGTGATTTTTTAATGACATCTATGTGGCCAAAAGTAATTGGATCAAAAGTTCCTGGATAGATGGCTATATTTTTCATTAAATAAGATTATCATCTAATTTAATAGCAGAAACTACTTTTTCATCACCAGTCAGTTTAATTATTCTAACACCTTGCGTATTACGACCAGCTATTCTTATTTCTTTAACAGCTGTTCTTATTACTCTACCTTTGTTTGTTGAAATTAATATTTGATCTCCTTCAAAAACAGGAAAGGATGAAGAAACATTCCCGTTTCTTTGTGAATTAACAATACCAATAATTCCCTTTCCTCCTCTATTTGTAACTCTATAATCATAATGAGATGTTCTCTTACCGTAACCATTTTCTGTGATTGATAATATGAATTTTTCTTTAGCTTTAATTTCTGATTTTTGATCTTTACTTTTTGCTTTCTTATTTGAATCATGATCAATAATAGACAGAGAGACTATAGTGTCATTTTCTGCTAAATTGATACCTCTTATACCTTTTGATGATCTACCTTTGAAAACTCTGAGTTTTTTAGACTCAAACCTTATACATTTTCCTAATTTAGTACTTAAAATTATATCCTGATCATCTCTACAAATTTTAACACCAATAATTTTATCATTACCGTCAAGTTTCATTGCAATTTTACCTGAAGCATTAATTGAGGTAAAATCTTCAAGATTATTCTTTCTAATTTTTCCTTCACTTGTTGCAAAAATGATATGCATGTCTTTTGTATCAACATCACTATCTGGAAATGGCATAATTGAACTAATTGATTGATGATTTTTTAGAGGAAGAATATTAAATAAAGACTTACCTTTTGATGCAGCTGATCCTTCCGGAATTTTCCAAGCTTTAACTTTGTATGCTAATCCTTCTGTAGAGAAAAATA
>CACHLB010000025.1 GCA_902580505.1 uncultured Pelagibacteraceae bacterium | reverse complement strand
GAAAAGTCATTATTTTTTTTATCTTAAAATTGTATTTTTTTAATGTTTGTTGAAATTCTAAAGGATTACCTATGCCTGAAAAAACTAGAAAGTTATTTTTAAATTTAAAAGACTCAAGGTTTCTAGGAGTGTATTTAGCTCTAAATATTTTTAAATTTGGATTTAATCTCTTTAGAGTTTTTTCGAAACTTTTATTATTTTTTTCACCATTTAGAAATGCAATATCATAATTTAAAATATTCGTAATTCTTTCCCTTAATGGTCCAGCAGGCAAAACTAGCCCATTTCCAACTAGCTCTGAGCTATTAAAGCAAGCAATAGAAATATCATAGTTTAAACTTTTATCTTGTAAACCATCATCTAATATAGCTACCTGGTATTTTTTTCTCTCAGCAATTCTCAGCGCTATATCTCTAAAACTTAAACAAATTAAATTTCCATATTTTGATAAAATATTTTGTTCATCAATTTGATCTACATATTTTTTTTTAATAAGTACAGTTTTAAACTTATATTTTAACATATCATTTATTTTTAAAACTAAAGGTGTCTTTCCAGTTCCACCTAAGTAAATATTTCCAACACAGATTGTTTTTATTTTGAAATATTTTTTAAGACTTAAAGATTTTAAAAAATTAAAAATAATTGTAATCAAACTAAATGGTAACAGTAATAATGATATGAAATTGAAACTATCCCAAAAAATGGGTCTTTTTACTTTCATTATAAATAATTTTTAATTTCCTTAAGGTTATTTTCAAAAATTTTAACACCTAAATAATTAATTTTATTAATTTTACTATTTGATATTTTGTAATTATGATTTTTCACAAATACCTTTTCCATTTGATCAATATTTTTAATCTCTGAAGATATTTTTAAACTTTTTAATTCCTTATATATTTCTTTAAAATTATTTACTTTTTTACCATGCATTACGTAATTACCCATTCTTACAGCTTCTAATGGGTTTTGTCCTCCATGGTTTACTATAGATCCGCCAATAAATGTTATATTTGAAAGTCTTAAAAATTTTGTCATTTCTCCGTATGTATTAACAATATATACGTCACAATCATCAGATGGTTTATGTCCGCTTGATCTTTCGGTTACTATCAGTTTTAATTTTTTTAGTTCTTGCTTTATGTCCTCTGATCTATTTATGTGACGCGGAATCAATATTGTAATTAAATTCTTAAACTTTTTCTTCAATTTTAAATGTAATTTTCCAATAATTTTCTCTTCATTATAATGAGTGCTAGCTGCACAGAATACTTTTTTATTTTTAAAATATTTTTGAACATTTTCCTTCAAACTTTGTTTATCATTTTTAAAATACTTTAAATTTCCTATAAATTTTATTTTTTTAACACCCAATCTTTTTAAATAATTTTTGGTTTCTTGATTTTGGGGTAAAGCAATAGTTATTTTACTGAAAACATTCTTTGCAAAAGATGAAAAGATTTGCCATCTTTTGAAACTTTTACTCGTAATTCTAGCATTAATTAAAATAAGAGGTATTTTTTTTGAATTTATTTTTTCATACATGTTTGGCCAGATCTCAGAATCTACAAATACTGCAATTTCTGGATTCCAATAATTTAAAAAGTTATTGCATATAAATCCAATATCAAATGGGTAGTAAATATGAGTTGTCTTCTTAAATGGTTTCTTAGCAATTATTGATGCAGAACTTAAAGTAGAAGAAGTAAGTAAAATTTTTTTAATAGATTTGTCTTTTTCAAACTTATTTATCAAAGGGAGAATGCTCATGATTTCCCCAACACTTGCACCATGAAACCATACAGTTGTATCAGACTTTTTTTTATTATAATAAGCGTATTTTTCTAAGATTCTTCTCCAATCTTCCTTTCGATTAATAACTCTAAAAAATAATATAAATGGTGAGATTAAAAAAAAAATAATTCCTAATATATTATACAAAAAATACATTAGTTATTTTTTATTTGTCTTTCGTAGAAG
Organism: uncultured Pelagibacteraceae bacterium; assembly: GCA_902580505.1. Classification (GTDB taxonomy): domain Bacteria; phylum Pseudomonadota; class Alphaproteobacteria; order Pelagibacterales; family Pelagibacteraceae; genus Pelagibacter. Next base: position 4,004 of record CACHLB010000025.1, on the reverse strand, counting down.
TTTTTATAAAGTAATGAATTTTTGATTAGATCATCATGTTTCCCTGATGATTCTACAGAACCTTTATCAACAACATAAATTTTTTCTGAATTAAGAATAGTTGATAGTCTATGAGCAATAACTACTGTTGTTTTATTTTTTGTTAATTCCTCAATAGCTTTTTGTATTTTTTCTTCTGTTTCAGAATCAAGCGATGAAGTTGCTTCGTCTAAAAGAATTATTTTGCTATCCTTTAACAAAGCTCTCGCTATCGAAAGTCTTTGCTTTTCACCACCCGATAATTTTACTCCATTTTCTCCTATAACAGTCTGAAATTTATTTTCTAATTTTTCTATAAAATCTGTACACATTGATATTTTTGCAGCTGTAAAAATTTCTTTTTCACTCGCTTCTGGCTTGGCATATTTGATATTATTAAAAATAGTATCATCAAAAAGTGTTGTATTTTGATCAACAATAGATATTTCTTTTCTTAATGATTTCAGATTAAGGTTTTGTACTTTTTGATTATCAATTAGAATTTCCCCAGAATCTGGATCATAAATTCTTGGTATTAAATTCAATATTGTAGATTTGCCAGATCCACTGTGCCCTACTAAAGCTGTCATTTTTCTGCCAGCTATACCAATATTAATATTTTTAAGGACTATATTGTTAAGATTTGACTTATAACTAAAATTAATATTTTTAAATTCTATTGATGCATTTTCAATTTCTAACAATTTTGCTTTTTCATTATTTAATATTTTATTTTCTTGATCTATTATTGGCAATATTCTTTTCCCCGCTGAAAGACCTTGACCTATACCAACACTAACAGTAGCCAAAGATTTTACTGGCTGGTATGCAAGCATCATTGCAGCTAAAAATGAAAAAAAATTATTTATACTTAACTCATCATTCATTATTAATTTTCCTGAATAAAAGATTAGAACTGCAATCATTATTCCAGTTACAACCTCCATTATAGGAGTTGATCTGATATAGACAGTAGCTATTTTAATAGATTTTTCTTTAAGATCATTCACAAATTTTTCAGATCTCTCATTTTCATAATTTTCTCTTTGAAAAATTTTTATAATTTTATGATTTTTAAAAAGGTCAATTAAATATTTATTTAGATCTCCCGATTTCTCTTGAGCCTGTGTGGCAACCTTTCCAATACGTTTACCAAGTTTTTTTGCAATAAATGAAGCTATAGGTATCATTAAAATTGCAATTAGAGATAGTTTCCAGTTTTGAAAAAACATAACTAAAAGTAGGCCAATTAAAGTAAGTCCATCTTTAAATAAACTAAGAAAAGAATTGCTCAACATTCCAGTAATCTGATTAACATCAAAATTAAGATTTGAGATATATTTACCAGAGTGTTTTTCTTCAATAGCCTCAGTATCAGCTTTAATAAATGAGGATAGCATATCTATTTGTATATTTTTTTTTACCTCTTCTGCTGTTTTTATCATCAAAATTCTTGCTAAATATAAAGAAATTCCTTTTGTTGAAAATGCTAAAATTATTAAAAATGGAATAACTAAAATTAAGCTCTGATCTTTATTTATAAAAATTTTCTCTATAGCAGGGTCTAATAACCATGCAGTAGCTGATGTACTCCCGGCAACAAAGATTGAAAATATAACAGCCAAAACAATTTTATTTAAATGTTTCTTTGTGTAATCTTTATATAATCTTTTTATTATATCGATATTTTTCATTACGCTAATTTTCCTAATAATAAAATTATTAAAATAATAAGACCCAAAAGATTATTGCTTTTAAATTTTGCCAAGCAATCACTTCCACTATCAGTTTTTAATTTAAGAGATTGAAAAATTAACAAATGAAATAAAGGTATTATTAAAGCAATGTAATATAAATAATTAAAATTCATTTTATAACCAACAAGAAACAATGATATTAAAAATATAATGTAACAAAACGATATAAATTTTTTTGGGTTATTTTTAAATTTAATCGATGTTGATTTAACTCCAATTATTTCATCATCATTAATATCTTGATATCCATATATTGTGTCGTAACCTAATGTCCAAAATGTGGCTCCCAAATAAAATATAATTGGTATGATTGATATTTCATTTTGAATGGATATCCATGCTAAAACTAGACCATAATTAAAAGTAATACCTAAAAAAAGTTGAGGCCAGTAAGTAAATCTTTTCATAAGTGGATATGTAAAAGCCAATGGCATTGAAAGAAGAGCCATGTAAATAGTAAATTTATTAAAATTTATCAAAACTAAATACGCCATTAAACATAAGATTGCAGCATATATTGCAGCATTAAATACTGAAATTTTTTCTGATGCGATTGGTCTATTTTTTGTTCTTTCGACTAACTTATCAATTTTTCTATCACTTATATCGTTAACAATACATCCTGCTGATCTCATTAGAACAGATCCAGAAAAAAATAAAAAAGCATAAATAAAATAACTATTTAAAGAAAGAGAAAAATCATAGGAAATGGTTAAACCCCAAATGCATGGCCAAAATAGAAGCATGAAACCTATTGGTTTATTAAGTCTTGTTAATTCAATAAAAATTTTAACCTTTTCAGTCATAATTTACTTGTAAATAACAAAGCGTAGATTCATAATCAAACTGATTCGCATGAATATTGACTACACTGTTACCGCATTAATGTTTCCTGCTATTCCTTTGATTATGGCTGTCTATAGCAATAGATTTCATACATTAAGTGGTTTGATTAGAAAAATACACGACGAATATGTTTTTGAAAAGCATACTCCACCAGAGTGGAAGCAGCAGCTAATTAATTTAAATGATAGAGTAAAAAATTTAAGGATTACTATACTTTTTTCAGCATTCGGTTTTTTATTTAACATGCTTACTGTTTTTGCTCTTTATTTAGAGACATATTTTTTAGCTAGAATAATTTTTGGCTCTTGTTGTTTATCGATGATGGTATCAATAATATTTTTTATTAGAGAAATACAAATCTCGACTAGAGCGTTAAGACTTCATCTTTCAGATATGGATGATCAATTTAAGGAATAATAACTGCTGGTCCAGTTAAAACCCTATTCTCTAAATCTATATGAGCTTGTTTAGCTTCACTTAATTTATATTTTTTAGAAACTTCAATTTTTATTTTCCCTGAAAGAACCGCATCAAAAACCAATTTAGCAGATTTTTCTAATTCATCTCTTGTGATTGTATAATGCATTATCGACGGTCTTGTAAAAAAAAGACCTTTTGTATTTATATGTTTTTTGACATCTATAGTGTGAACATAACCAGATGCATTTCCAAATGCTACCATCATTCCTCTAATTTTTAAACATTCTATTGATCCTTCAAAAGTTTTTGCTCCTACACCGTCATAGACAACATCTATTCCGTTTTTACCTACTATTTTTTCAACTTCTTCCACAAAATTATGATCTGTATAATTTATAACATGATGACACCCATTTTTTTTTGCTATTTCAACTTTTTCTTTAGATCCAACTGTTCCAATAACTTCACATCCTAAAGCATTAGCCCACTGACATAATATTTGACCAACACCACCAGCCGCAGCATGAAATAAAACTTTATCTCCTTTTTTTACGGCATATGACCTATGTAATAAATATTCTGATGTTATGCCTTTTAATAAAATACATGAGGCTATTTCATCTGAAATACCTTCGGGTACGGTAACTAATTTCTCTTCTGGCATTATTTGTTTCTCTGAATATCCACTTATTGGAGCAGATGCATGACTTACTCGATCTCCAACTTTAAAAAGTTTCACTTCTGAGCCAATTTCCTCAACTACTCCAGATGCTTCTAATCCAAGTCCACTTGGTAATTCAATCGGATACAAACCTGTTCGATGGTAAACATCAATATAATTAAGTCCAACTGACAAATTTTTAACTAGAACTTCCTTTGGACCAGGTTTACCGATTTCAATATCCTTATATTCTAAGACTTCTGGACCACCAAATTTTTCAAATCTTATAGCTTTCATATTTA
>CACHLB010000024.1 GCA_902580505.1 uncultured Pelagibacteraceae bacterium | reverse complement strand
GTATCCGACTCTTTTATAATGATTAAATTGTTTTTAAAATTTAAATTAGAATTTGAAATTTTGTTTTCATAAAATTTTAAAAAAAAGTACTGATCGACAAAACTTTCAGAAATATCCATTTTTATTGTATTACTTATTAATTTTTTATTACTATCTATAAAAATGGCATATTGATATAATTCAGCGTCACTAAGAAATGAACCTTCTGGTAATATGATAATTGGAGCTACAATATTATTTAAGTACTCAGCTTCTTTATTTATTTTTATTAAATTTATTATGCTACTTATCTTATTTTGATAGTTATCTTTGGCTAATTTTAATGCATAATCTAGTTGTTTTTTTGATATAATTTCTATTCTCTTGTTAGCCTCGTTTAAAATTCTTTTTTTTAAAAGATTGATATATTCATCAGCAATTTCTGGAAAAAAAGTTTTAAATATAATCTCATTTTTTAGTAAACCGCTCTCTAAAGTCACAAAGAAATTTATTTGAATATCTGAATAGATATCATTTATAATTTTTTCTTTTTTTTCATTGCTAAATCTTTTCTTTTCTAAAAATTTTATGAAATAATTTTTGAATTCATCACTACTAATATAATTTTTTATAAATGCTAAATTTTGGATAGTACTAATTAATCGTAAATTATGATTTTTTTCTACAAATATACTATCTAAATAAACTTCAGGAGATAAATTAGACAAAATATTATTTTTTAATTCAGTAAATTCACCAATCTCATTTTCAAAATCTAATATAACGCTATAACGAACTAATCTTTTATTATTGAAATAATCGTTTAAACTAAAGACAAATACAGAAATTAAACAAAAAAGATAAATATAGTGTCTTTTATTAATAGTTACTTTTTTCATATCATTTTTAGTTTTTTGATAGTTATAAAATAGTATCTTATAAAAAAAATCTTTATAAATAAGTATAAAAAAAAAAGAAATATTATAGTAAATATAACTAAAATATTACAGATATTAAAATATATTTTTGTACTTTTAAATTGTTATGAAAGTTTTAATGATCATTCCAAGCCATTTCAATAGAATAGGTGGGGCGGAAAGACAACTTTATATTTTAAAAGAAAAATTAATTAAGAGAAACTTAAAAATTACTATCTTATCTAATAAAAAAAATAGTCATAAAATAATTTTTTTATTTGAGATTTTATATAAAGTTTTATTTAAATATAAAAATATAGATTTAATTCATATTCATACAATTAATTCACCAGCTTTAATTGGAACTATAGCCGGTAAAATTTTATCTAAGCCAACTATTGTAAAAATCCCAAGAAATGGGAAAGGATCTGCTATCAATGAATATTATAGATCTTTTCTAGGTAAAATATATTTGTTTATATTAAAAAAAAGCACTAATAAATTTATATGTCTAACAAACTACGCAAAAAAAGAGCTTATCTCTTTTGGCTTTAATAAAAAAAAATTAATTGTAATTCCTAATGGTGTAGAAGTAGAAAATCGATTAACATTTTCAAAAAGTAAACATAAAAATAACTTTATTTGTGTTGGAAGACTAATAAAAAGAAAGAATGTATCTGAATTATTATCTTGTTTTAAAATTGTATTTAAAAACAAGAAAAAAAAATTATTTATAATTGGTAATGGACCAGAATTAAATAATCTTAAAGAAATTGATAAAAAAATAATATCAAAATCAAAAGCTTTATTTTTTGGAAATAAGAGCAACATGTTTGTTAACAAAAAACTTAAAAAATCCTTATTTTTTATTATGAATTCTAATTCAGAGGGACTTTCTAATGCAATGCTTGAGGCAATGTCTAATAAATGTGTAGTTATTGTAAGAAAATTAAATGTAAATGCAAAAATTTTAAGAGATAATTATAATAGTATTATCTATAAAAATAAAAAGGATCTTTATTTAAAGTTAAAAAATTTAGATAATAATAAAAGGTTAAAATTCATAGGAAAAAATGCGCTAGAGACCGTAAAAAAATTCTATGACATAAATTTAATTACTGAAAAGTATACAAAACTTTATAAAACACTGATTTAAAACAAGCTAAATAATAAAATAGAAATGAAAAAATATAATGTCGTTTGGATTTTAGTTGATTCAGTTAGAACCTATTACTCTACTGATGACAGATCTAGAATAGAAATTATGGATAAATTTTCAAAGGACTGTATCGAATTCACTAATGTTATAACTTCTGCACCAAGCACTGTAATGTCGGTAAGCTCCATGTTGACATCTATTCCAGCTTTTTATTTAGGACGTAATTACAATGACTTTAGATTTGATAGAAATTATTTCCCTTCTCTAACATCTATTCTAAATAACAGTGGGTGGGAATCTAAAGCAATAGTGATGGTTCCTGAAATTAGAGAAAAACTAACAGTTTTAGATTTGTTAGAAAAAAAATATTGGCCAAAAGGCTATTCGCACAAAGACGACTGGAATAATAAAGACATTTTTAATATTCTTCAAAATGCTCTTAAATCAGGTAACTCGTCTAAAGAGAAAAAACCAATTTTTTGGTTTTTAGATTTTAATTGTAGACAAGATAAAAACACTTCTAAAATTGTAGAAGAAACTATAGATATTTTAGAAAGAAATGATTACAACAAAGAAAACACAATATTTGTATTGTGTTCAGATCATGGATATCCAGATCCTTCAAGCGGCATCACACCAGAAATATTAAAAAAGAAAAAATTAACTCATGATATGTTTATGACTGATGATAATATAATGATACCACTAATATTTTCTTATCCAGGTTGTCAAAAAAACTTAAAAATTTCTAATCTTTCTAGTTCGCTAGATATAATGCCCACAATTTTAGATTTATTAGGTATAAATATTTCAGATCAAATTAAAAATCAATGGTTTGGAAAAAGTTTACTAAAATATTTAAAAAAAGACCAAAGTGAAAATTTAAATATTAATAGAAATATAAGAGTTGATGCAAGATTCTTAGGTCAAGATAGAAGAGTAACAGCTGTAAGAAATAATCAAAATAAATTATTGTATTTTCACGATAAAAAAGAATATGAATTATTTGTAGTTGGAAAAAGTCACTTGGATGAAAAACAAATAGATATAAATAATAATCTTAAAATTTTTAATGAATTAAAAAAAGAGTTTGAAAGATCTGAAATTTCAGCTTTAAAATTTCAAGTAGATTACTCAATACATAAATTAAAAAATGAATTAAAAAAATTAAAAAATGTAAAAAAAATATTAATTCTTTATAATAATAAATCTATGAGTGATATTTTAAGAGAAACACTTGAAGAGTTATATAAAAATATTGAGATTTCAAATATGTTCATTAATAATTTCAAAAAAAATATTGACGAAAAGTATGATATTTTGTTTGTATTTGATGATGGTCTTAACAAGGATAGAATAAATCTAATAAAAAAAATTAAATTTAAGAAAAAATTTTATATAGATATAAATATGAACTTATCGATAAAAACAGGTAATATAATCAGATACTTAAAAACGATATATTATAATCGAAGATTTTACTATCAAGAACCTTCATTGGTATTTTGGAAAATTAAACAAATTATTAAAACAATATTTAAAAAAAATTAAATGGATTTAAGTTTTTGGTCATATAATATCGAAAATATAGAGAATTTCCCTGAGCATATATATAATGAAAAAAATACAATTTTGGCAAATTCTGTAATAGCTTCAAATTACCAATTAATAAATAAAATTAAGAATTATCAGAATATATTAGAAGTTGGTTGCGGAAAATATTCATGGTTGAAAGATAATTTAAAAAATAAGGCTAAGTGGAAAGGTATAGATATTAACAAATCTATTAACGATAATATTGCTACAGAATTTGGTTCAGTTCATAGTATGCCGTATGAAGATTGTTTCTTTGACTTCATAATTTCAAATCAATCAATTGAACACTGGTCTGAATATGGAGTATCAATCGAGGAAGGGCTAAGTGAAATATACAGATGTTTAAAAGAAAATGGGGAGGCCTATGTCAATTTTCCTATTTTTTTACATGGCCATCCAGATTTTGTTAAGGGGAATATTGGTAAAATAAGAAAAAATTTTGAAAGATTTTTTTATATAGAAAATTTTGTAGCCTATAATTCAATAAAAACTGATAATTATTTAGGATGGCGTAGATGTGGTTTTCCAGATTGGTATATTCCAAAACATGGTTTAACAAGTTTTGTTGTAAACGCTGTACTCAAAAAAAAGACAAATATTAAAATAAGTAAAAAAAAAAAAAGAAATAAATTTCCTAAAAGGAAAAGTATATTATTAATACATTTAAGACATGGATTAATTTTTTTTATATGGAAAATTTATAATTTTCTTAAAAAAAAGATTAGTAATTAAAATTGAAAAAAAAAATTTATAAAAATATTTTTTATAACTTATTAACTAAGTTTTTTTTAATTTTCATAAAATTTGGAATTACAATTTTTACTAGTAGATTTCTTGGAGCGGAGGGAAGAGGAATATTTGTATTAGTAAATCAAATTGTTGGGATTGCCAATACCTTTATCTCAATTAGTTGCGGAGAGGGATTAATTTATTATCTAAATAAATCTCAAAATTATAGAAAAAAAATATTTTTTATAACTATTTTTTTAATATTAGTATTTTCATTAATTTCTTCAATAATATTAATTTCATTAAATATATTATTCCCAAATGAAATAATTGATATCAAATATAAAATAATTGTTTTGGCATTAGTTATTCCAGTAATGACGGAATACTTTTTGTACTCAGTCTTAAAAGGTTTTAAATTATTTAGCAATTATAACAAGATTTCTATTCTAACTAGAACAATTTTATTTTTATTAATTTGCTCGTCTATTTTATTTGAAGGAGATGTTACATTAAATTGTCTGATATTTTACACAATTGGCTATTTTTTGAATTTAATAATTTATTTTGTGTATTTTTTTAAAATTACTGTCAAAAAATTATATTATAAATCAAAAGATTTATATAGAGTTATTAAATACAGTTCTAAAATTCATTTAATTAATTTTATTACAGAACTAGAATATAAAATCGACAATTTTATTATAGTATTTTTTTTAGATTTAAAAGCAGTTGGAATTTACTCAATAGCTGTAACAATTACACAATTAGTATTTTATGTAACTAACTCTATAAACACAATAGTATTTCCTTATGTCTCTTCAAATTTAAAAATAATTAAAAAAGATGAAGTAATACTTGATATGGTCAAATTAAGCTTTACCTCCACTATTATAATTCTCTTTCCACTAGTATTGGCTGGATTTTATCTCTTCCCTTTCATTTTTGGAGCAGAATTTCTAGAGAGTTATTATATTTTTCTTATATTAGCATTTGGAATATTGGCAGAAAGTATAAGTAGAGTAATAATCACTTGGTTTAAAGGATTAAATAAAACAAAAGAATTACTAAATATCTCTGTTTCTTGTATTATTTTAAATATTATTTTAAACCTTTATTTAATACCTATTCTTGGTTTAAAAGGTGCAGCAATTTCATCTGTAGTAACTTATACTCTTAGAATGATCTTAATTTTAGTAAGATTTAGATCATATGTAAAATTTAAAATTTCTAAAATATTTAAAATAGAATTTAAACAACTTTATTTTTTTATTAGCGCAATAAAGAATATTACATAATGTACGATAATATATTTTATATAAAATTTTTATTTTTTATATCGTCATTAATAATACTTTCTATACCTCTATTAATCCGTTATAATAAAAAAAGTGAAATTGATCTTAGTGATCCAATATACATATTTCTTTTTGGTTTTTTCTGTTATCTAGTTTTAGGTCAGTTAGAGGAAATAAATTTTACTTACTTATCAGATTTAGAAATAATAAGTGAAAAGTCAAGATTAATAGCAATGAAATACGTAATTCTTTGTTCAGCTTCATTTGTATTTTTAGATTATATTTTTTTCAAAAAGAATATTAATTTAAATTTTTTTAACAATAATTTTTTAGAAATTAATATTAAAAGGTCTATTTTATTTTTTTTAATTTTGTTTAGTCTTTCAATTTTATTCTTTTACTTAAATATTAGTAGGTTTGGAAATTTATTTGATTTTATTGATTTGGATTTAACAAAAGGTCAAAGAGACGAATTATTA
>CACHLB010000023.1 GCA_902580505.1 uncultured Pelagibacteraceae bacterium | reverse complement strand
AAGGTAAAAGATGTTTATGTTACAATGCTACCTGGGGGTGATTATAAAGAGACCGCTCAACAGTCTGGAGAGTTAGTTAAAGAGGGATTTAATCCAGTTCCTCACTTCCCAGCAAGGTCAATAAATGATGAAAATCAGCTGAAAGATTATGTTTCTAGATGTAAAGATTTGGGTGTTAAGCAGGTCTTGGTGATAGGTGGAAGTCGTGACCCGATCGGAAAATTTGATAGCTCATATCAAATGTTGGAGACAGGGTTTTTTGATGGTATCAAGATTGGAATTGCTGGACATCCTGAGGGGAGTCCTGATATATCCGACTCTGAATTAGAAAAAGCTATGATAGATAAAAAGCCTTATGCTGATTATATAGTTACACAGTGGCTAATGGATACTCAGCCTATTATAGATTTTATCTCAAAACAAACAATACCAGTTCATGTTGGAATAACTGGGCCAATGAAAATATCTAGCTTAATTAAATTTGCTAATATTGTAGGGGCAAAAAATTCCATTAACTTTCTTAAATCTAATTTTAGTAAGGCGTTAGATTTATTGAAACCTAAAGACCCTAATGATTTAATTGGGAAAGTTAAATCGCATACTGATTATTTCCACATTTATACATTCGGCGGCTTGAAGGAAACTAACAAGTGGTTGAAGGAGAATAACTATGTCTAATGAATTTGACTATAGTAAACTAAGACATACAACATCAGTAGATCAGTCTGACAGAAAAGTACCATATAATTTAAGACAAAGTGGACCTACTAAAGTTGAGATGCTAATATCAACAAGAGTAAGGAAGTCTCCATACTGGCATTTATCAATGAAAGCAGGATGTTGGAGAGCAACTGTATATAACAGAATTTACCATCCAAGAGGTTATGTTAAACCTGAAGATGGTGGTGCAATGGTTGAGTACGAAGCAATTAAAAACCATGTAACAATGTGGAATGTTGCAGTTGAAAGACAAATACAAGTTAAAGGACCAGATGCAGAAAAATTTGTTGATTATGTAATTACAAGGGATGCTACAAAAATTTCTCCAATGAGAGGAAGATATGTAATTTTGTGTAATGCATATGGAGGAGTATTAAATGATCCTATTCTTTTAAGAATATCTAAAGATGAATTTTGGTTTAGTTTATCAGATAGTGATATTGGATTATATCTGCAAGGAGTAAATGCAGATGAAAGGTTTAATGTTCAAATTAATGAAATAGATGCTTGTCCTGTACAAATTCAAGGTCCTAAAGCAAAAGCTTTGATGAAAGATCTTTGTGGAAGTGAAGTTGATATTGATAACATGCCTTTTTATGGATTAGCTTCTGCAAAAGTTGGTGGAAGAAGTTGTATAATTTCTCAAACAGGTTTTTCAGGCGAGTCTGGATTTGAAATATATTTAAGAGAAGCAACTTTATATGCTGAAGATATGTGGAATGCTGTTCTTGAAGCAGGTAAAAAACATAATTTAATGGTAATTGCTCCTGCACACCATAGAAGGATACAAGCTGGAATTCTTTCATGGGGACAAGATATGGATCATGAGCATAATCCATTTCAATGTAATCTTGGTTATCAAGTTTCTTTATCTGGTAAAGGTGAATGGAACAAAAAAGCAGATTATATTGGTAAAAAAGCTCTCGAGAAAATGAAAGCTGATTTAAAAGCAGGTCATAAACCTTACAAACTTCAATTAGTTGGACTTGAATTAGGAGGAAAACCTATTGAAGAATATGCTCCAGATTTTTGGTTAATTTCAGAAAACGGCAGTGAGCCTGTGGGATTTATAACTTCTCCATGGTATCACCCAGAAAAAGGGAAAAATATTGCTATGGGATATGTACCTTTTGATGGCACGCTAAATGCAAATGGTTTTCCAAGAGGTAAGGTTGGATCGAAATTTAAAATCCATCTGCCGGAAAAATATTCTGATAAACCTGGAGAACCAGTCGATGCAGTTGTTGTTGATATTCCATTTACAGAATCTTACAACGCAAATACAAGAGAAGTAGTCAGTAAGTGATAAAAAAAATTTTAGGGGGAATTTAATTCCCCCTAAATATGACGAAAACCTTTTTCATAGTTGTTTGCATTATAATCGCTATTGCTCTAATAATATTCCCATTAATCGTTTCATATAAGGCGCAAAAAAAAAATAAAGATAATTAATGTTTGCTCAGTTTTTAGATATTGTTTTTAAATCGTTAAAGCTTGATAAAACTCTTTATAGAACTCCAAGATATTACGGAGAAGCTGGAATTTATTTTGCAATTCTTATCATGATTTTAGATGGGGTTGCTGGTGCTATCGCAGCGAACACAATTGTTAAAACGTCTGTTGGCATATCTGGTTTAACAGCATTATTAACTTGGCTGGTGTGGGCAATTTTTATATTTGTAATTGGAGTTAAAATTTTTCCTGATAAAGATAGAAAAATTCCATTTAAAAGAGTTCTTATAGCTGTTGGGTACGCACACGCTCCAGGCCTTATAAGATTTTTTGCTGTCACACCAGAACTAGTTCTTTTAATTATTTTTCTTACTCAATTTTGGATTTTTGCTTCATTAATCATTGCAACACGACATATTTTAAATTTAAAATCAAATTTAAAAGCATTTGGAATTGTATTTTTGTCTTTTTTAATTATTTCTTTTTTGACAATTTCATTTGTAATGACAAAAATTAATTCATTACCTATAAGTACAAATATTTAAAGCGGAAATAAAGTTTTAGATGTTCTGCAGGAGTTACAAAGTTTATATCCTGTGAGTATTAAATTTTGAGTTACTGTCTCATCTTCTTTTTTACATTCATCACAAATATCATTTAATTCATTTTTATCTGATTTGTCCGATTTATATTCAAAGTTATCAGTCATTATCTGTTAATCCTGCTCCTGCGGTTTTTTGTTTTAACTCATCTGTTTCTTCAACAAATGTGTTTTCAGATAATTTTGTTAATTCTTTCCAATCTTCTTCGGAAAAATTATTCTTGTTTTCTAAGAATTGGATTTTAATTACATCAGCTTTTTCTACAATCTCACTACTTAAATAATTTGAATAAATTGATTGATTGAAATTTAATAAAAATTCTTTTTGATCTATCTTTAAAAAAATTCTCTTTCCTGTTATTTCCGAAGATCTGCTGACAAACGGCAAAAATATCAATGGGTAAGCCATTTTTTCAATTTCTATATCATTTAGTTCTTGGATAGAGATAGATTGATCAAAAAAACTTAATCCAAGTTTAATTGGACAGTAAAAGTTTTGAGGTCTGTTTCTTTTGTTAAAAGATTGGCAATTTTCAAACTTCTCATTATTAAAAATCTTAAAATATTGGTTTATATGTTTTATTCCTGGTAAACCAAATAACTCGAGTTGCTTGATGTTCTTTCCTATTTCTTCTGCAACTCCCCAGGAGAAACCTTTCGCTTTTGTTGAACGTTTAACAATTGTATCGATTTCACTATAACTTCTCATTAATTTCTTTAGTTATATATCCAATATTGATTAAATGAATTTAGTTCATTTGGTAATGGAGCTCCTTGAAACATACAAATCCTCAACCATTTGTCAGATCTTGGATCAAACTTTACCGCCCCAAAAAAAGATAGTTTAAGTCTTAACATATCAATAGGAACTAATTTTGAGCCAATGGTGTTATCTTGAATTTCAGAATATGGATATTTCTCTGTTATAAACACTCTTCTTACAATATGTCTTAAATCATTGTTCTGTACTAGAAAATTGCCAATCTTTAAGCTGTTTTTTAATGTAAAAATAGTTTCATAAAGTTTTTTAATATCTCTAGCAATAGCTGTAGGCTGCTCAAGTTCTGAGCCATTATCTTCAAACCGATCTCCAATCCTAGGTTCTTCTTTATTTTTTGAAATGAACCAAAATTTTTTATTATTTTCATTTTTTGAAAAATCAATTTTTAAAATATCTGAATAATTTTTTTCAATTATTTCTCTTAGGTCATTTATAGTTCTGTCTACAGGTATATTAAAACTACTATCCTCGTCTGAACTCATTTGAGAAATTAAAGGATCAGTTATTTTATTATATGGCTCCATCATTATAGAAACCAAATACTCAACTCCTTCTTCGGATAAATTTTCCTCTGCCCAATTGTATAATTTGTCGAATATATAAAAATTTGATTTATCAATATTGTCTTTCAAATAATTGATTAAATTTTGTAAATCATTAATTAAATTCTCAATTTTCTTCTTTTGATATTCACTATCAGTATTCCATGAAGTTACATTTTTTAAAGATTTTGTTAAACAGTTGTAAAAAATTTTAAACTCTTCTTCTGATACTTTTTCTATTTCTCTTATTTTTTTTAAAGCTGTTTCTTTAGCTAGAATCCAATTATTTAACAATGAAGGGTGGTTTACAATAAATGGTGCCATTCCCAATCCAGTTGAATTACCAATTCCTAAATTTCTGCAAATATCCAAGTCCAGTTCTACAGCATCTTTAGGATTTTTATGTTTTGCTATATGATTGACTTGATCGAAAGTAAATTGTCTTACAAGGTAAACTAACATCATTTCCAATCTAAAAGGACCATTAATTTCATCTCTATTTTTAATTCTAAACCTGTCTGCTAATCCAAATTTTCCTGAGCCATATACTGCAGTTGTTCTGTACAAGTATCCAACTTTTGAAAGCTCATTAGTATTGGGCTGGATACCTTTTGATAAACACTCGACCACATAATTAAATGCTCTAACTGATCTATTTGCTCTTGAGAGAGTTAGTTCTTTATAAGAAAGTCTCCCTACTTCTTGTTTAGGGACATTTTGTGAAAGTCTATCAATATCAATTTTTGAAGGAATGCCATCATACAAAGCAAATGCAGCATCCCATTTAGTTGCTATTACTCTATCAGATCTTTCCTCATCTTTAAGCTCATTAGCAAAACAAACTAAAGAATATGTTTTTTTATCTTTTGAAAATGAATAAATAGCTACTCCATATCCCCTATCATTCAAGTCAAAAAAATCTCTGTTATATTTCCAATCTTTGAACTCATTTAAAAATGATCTTAGAAAAGATAATTTAGATTGATGAAAAGATCCAAGCCTAGAAAGTTTCATTACAATTTTAGGATCTCTTAGTGGAACTTGCATTAATTAATTCCTTTATAAAAATTAAACCAGTTATTGCCAAGTATCTTATTTATCTCTTCTTCGTGAAAACCTTTATTTTTAAGTTCTGTGTTTATATTATTAAATCCTCTTGCATCCAAAAACCAATCTGGTTGTTTTGGAAAACCAGGTTTATCTTTACTACCTTCGCCAAAATTTTTTGATTTTGACCAAGTTCCATTTCTCATCCATTCAACTACACTGTCTGGCTGGTTTAAACATAAGTCTGATCCTATTCCAACATTATCAATACCCATAATTTCAACTGTTCTTGCAACCATTTCACAAAAACTTTCTATTTTACAATTCGTTCCATCTTTTAAGTGATGAGCATACAATGACAATCCTAGCATTCCTCCACTATCGGATAAAACTTTTAATAATTCTGTAGATTTATTTCTTTTTGCTTCAAACCAAAAAGTTGGATTTGCATGAGTGATCGCAATTGGTTTTTGACTAATTTCAATTGCATCAAGTGTACTTTTCTCTGCTGAATGAGACATGTCAACAACGATACCTACTCTATTCATTTCTTTAATAGCCTCTTTTCCAAAATTTGTAACTCCGCTATCATTTTTTTCATAACATCCAGTGGCTAATAATGATTGGTTGTTATAAGTTAATTGCATAAATCGACAACCTTGTGAGTGTACTTTTTCTATAAGAGCTATGTCATCTTCAATTGGTGAACAATTTTGAAATCCAAAAAAAATTGCAGTTTTGTTTTCTTCTTTTGCTTTTGTAATATCATTGTAGTTATTGCCTAGAAATATAAGATCTTTATTTTCTTCGAAATGTTTATTCCACTCTTTTATTCTTTGTTGTAATTCATCATAGTCTTCATGATAAACTAACGTTACGTGAACTGCATTCAATCCAGCTTTATTATTTATTTCAAAGATTTCTCTAGACCATTTACAATACTGAAGATTATCAATTCGATAATTCATATTTGATATACACTATTATTATTATTATGATTGTCACTAACTTAAACTGTCCTTAGCTAAAAATTGCAATTTAAAGGAAATATCTGTAAATTGATATTAGTTTCATGATATACAAAAAAAAATCACATAAAGTATCAATTGTAATGGGTAGTCAGTCTGATTACAAAACCATGAAGAATTGTGAAAAAGTTCTAAAGATTTTAAAAGTTAATTATGAGACAAATATCGTTTCTGCACACAGAACTCCTGATAGACTTTATACCTATGCAAAGAAAGCAGAAAATAATAATATTTCTATTATTATTGCTGGGGCCGGAGGATCAGCGCATTTACCTGGTATGATTGCCGCAATAACTAGAATTCCAGTCATAGGTGTTCCCATCGAAAGTAAAAAGTTAAAAGGTTTAGATAGCCTACTATCAATTGCTCAAATGCCAAAAGGAATTCCTGTTGGTACAGTTGCTATTGGAGAAGATGGTGCAATCAATGCTGGTTTATATGCTGCTTCAATTATAGCTACGTATGATAACAATGTAAAAAAAACACTTTTAAATTGGCGAAAAAAACAAACATCAAAAGTAAAAAAAAAACCAAAGTAATTAATGTCTAAACCTGATCTAGGAATAATAGGCGGTGGACAATTAGGAAGTTTGTTAGCATCCGCAGCAAAAAAACTAAATATTAAAACGGTTATTTTATCTGACGATAAAGATGCACCTGCAATCAATTTTGCTGATGAATTTATTTATGGAGATTACCAAGACATAAATATTATCAATAACTTTTTAGAAAAAGTCGATCTTGTAACATATGAGTTTGAAAATATTCCATATGAAATATTGAAAAAAATTAATGAAATAAAGTCTGTATTACCTAGCCCTGAAATAAATAAATTAATCCAAAATAGACTAACTGAAAAAGAATTTTTAAATAAAAATAATATAACTACAACTCAGTATGTAAGTATAAATGATTTAGATGATATAAAAATAAACGATAAATTTATACCTGGTTTATTGAAAACTTGTACACTAGGTTACGATGGAAAGGGCCAATACAAAATAAATAATGCAAATGATTTAAACAATGATTTCGATTTTTCAAAAGGCTACATCTTAGAAAAGATAGTAAATTTAAAAAAAGAAATTTCAGTTGTGGTTACAAGATTTGGTCACCAAAAATATGAAATTTATGATCCAATTGAAAATTATCATGAAGACCAGATTTTAAAACACTCCAAAATTCCTGCTGATATAAGTGATGAAATTAGAAATAAAGCATTGGACTGGGCAAAAAAAGTAGCTGAAGAGCTTGATTATATTGGTACTATGTGCGTTGAATTCTTTATAGATAAAAATAATAATTTATATGCTAATGAAGTTGCGCCAAGAGTGCATAATTCTGGACACCTAACTATAAATTCACACAACATTAGCCAA
>CACHLB010000022.1 GCA_902580505.1 uncultured Pelagibacteraceae bacterium | reverse complement strand
ATAGGTCGCTTGACTAAAATTAAAAATCATAAATTTTTTATAGATGTTGTCCAAAAAATTTTAAATAACAGAAATGATGTAGTTTTTTTTATTATAGGTGATGGGGAAAATAAAAAGGAGTTAATTAGTTATGCTCATAAAAAAAATTTGATTGTTAATTCTTCAAAAAAGATAAAAAAAACTTATGATATTTGCTTTACTTCTTGGGTAAAAAATTTAGATGATATTTATCCTGGCATTGATATTGTTTGTAATACATCTTTAAATGAAGGTACACCTCTCAGTTTAATTGAAGCAATGGCTTACAAAAAACCTATATTAGCTACGAATGTTGGAGGTGTTAAAGATTTAATAATTAATGGTTACAATGGATATTGTACTAATATTGAAAATAAGAAGAAATTTATAAACTTGCTAAAAGATTTGCTAAGTAAGAGATCAAAATGTAATAAACTTGGTTCAAATGGATATAATTTTGTTAATAAAAAATTTGCTCATAATATCCTCATCTCAAAAATGGAAAAATTGTATTTAAATGAAATTAATAAAAAAAATAAAAATAGATAAAAAAAATTTTAATTTAAATAATAAAAATATAATAGTCATACAAGGATTAGGGTTTGTTGGCAGTGTTATGAGTCTTGTTTGTGCAATTTCTACAAAAAACTTCGTTTTCGGAATAGATTTGCCAAAATACCAGACAAAAAAGAAAATTAATCTTTTAAATAAGGGTAAATTTCCATTTAAATCTGAGGATTTAAAAATTCAAAAGATTCTCAAGAAGGTAGTTAAGCAAAAAAATTACTTTAATACTAGTTCAGTAATTCCATATTCAATAGCTAATATAATTGTAATAGATATAAATTTAGATGTAAAAAAAAAAAATAATAAGTTAAATCAATTTATTGACTTTGATGTTAATTTAAAAAACTTTAAAGAATCTATAGTTCAAATCGGTAGATATTGTAGAGAAGATGTACTAATTATACTAGAAAGCACAGTACCACCTGGAACAACTGAAAAGATTGTAAAACCAATTATTTATGAAGAGTTGAAAAATAGAGGATTGAAAACTTCAAAAATTAAAATTTCCCATTCCTACGAAAGAGTAATGCCGGGCAAAAATTATATTGATTCAATTAAAAATTATTACAGAGTTTATTCTGGTATTGATAAAAAGTCAGCAATATCAACAAAAAAATTTTTAAGTACGATAATAAATGTAAAAAAATATCCATTAACTGAATTAAATACTCCTACAGAAAGTGAAATAGCAAAAATTTTAGAGAATTCTTATAGAGCAACAAATATTGCATTTATGGTTGAATGGACAAAATTTTCTGAGATCACTCGTGCGAATATTTATAATATAGTTAAAGCAATAAGAAGAAGAGAAACTCATAAGAATATAATGCTACCAGGTATTGGTGTTGGGGGTTATTGCCTTCCAAAAGATCCCTTGTTAGCACAATGGTCATTGAAAAATTTATTTAAATCCAATGAAAAACTAAATTTTTCATTAAAATCAATTAAAACTAATGATCAAATGCCACTATATGCATATAAATTTTCTATAAAAATTTTAAAGAAATTTAAAATTAAAAAAATAACACTGATGGGATGTGCCTATACTGGTGATGTTGGAGATACTAGATATAGCCCTGTTGAATATTTTTATAAATTTTTAAAAAAAAATAATTATTTAATAAATATTTATGATCCATATGTGGATTATTGGAAAGAAAATAAAATTACTTCTATTAGTAAAAATAAATTTTATGAGTTAGACTGCGATGCAATTATATTGTGTACTGGACATCAAAAATTTAAAGGTAATAGATATTTTTTAAAAAAAATAATAGAAAAAAAAAACTTAGTAATAATTGATCTTGTAGGAATTTTAAAAGAAAATGAAATAAATAAGCTCAAAAAAAAGCATCATATAAAAGTTTTGGGTCGCGGAGATATATGATAAAAAAGAAAATATTAATTTTTGGTGCTTCAGGCTTTATTGGATATCATTTATCAAAATATTTATCGAGAAATAGAAAAAATTTTTTAACTCTTGTTGATGATAATTCAAGAGGTAAAATCGATGAAGATTTAAGGAAACTAATCAAAAAAAAAAATATCGAATTTATTAGATTAGATCTAACAAATCCTAAATCATTTAAAAAGTTAAATAGTAAATATGATCAGTTGTATGTTTTAGCTTCTGTTGTTGGGGTAAATAATACCCTTACAAGACCCGATAAAGTGATTGAAATAAACACATTAATAATTATCAATACGCTTATTTGGCTGAAAAAATCAAAAATTGACAATGTATTTTATGCATCAACAAGTGAAAACTATGCTGGAACATTAGATATATTAAAAAATAAAATTCCAACTCCAGAAAACATTCATCTTAGTATTTCAGATATTGAACATCCTAGATATACTTATGCAGCAACAAAAATACTTGGTGAAAGTGCTTTTATAAATTTTTCTAAGATTTGGAATTTCAATTTAAAAATTGCAAGATTTCACAATATTTATGGTCCTAGGATGGGTTTTAAGCATGTTATTCCCCACTTAGTTGAGAGGTTTTATAAAAAAGAGAGCCCTTTTAAAATATATGGACCAAATCAAACACGTGCATTTTGCTATATTGATGATGCGATTATAGGAATTGAAAAAATGATGAATTCCAAAAAAGCAAAAGATTATATTTATAATATAGGGTTTGATGAGGAGGTTAAAATAGAAAAACTTTCAAAGTTAGTAGGAAAATTTTTTAATTATAAAGGAAAATTTACTAAAGGATCTCCATTTCCGGGATCAACAAAAAGAAGATGTCCAGATTTAAAAAAATCAAGAAAAGATTTTAATTTTAAAAATAAATTCACTCTTTTACAGGGGCTTAAAATAACTTGCCAGTGGTATAAAAAATACTTTCAAGAAAATAAAAAAATATTTGAGAAGTCCTATCAACATCCCAATGATTTCAAAAATATACAATAATTATATAAAAATATTGATTGATTTATTTTTAGCTTTGATAATTTTAATTTTTTTATCACCAATATTTATAATTATTATAATATTATTGAAATTTTCTGGTGAAGGTGAAATTTTTTTTTTCCAAAAGAGAATTGGTTATAAAATGAGAAATATAAAAATTTTCAAATTTGCGACAATGTTAAAAAATAGTCCTGAAATTGGTGATAAGTTATATACAGCAGAAAATGATGAAAGAATTTTAAAAATTGGAAAGTTTTTAAGACAAACAAAATTAAATGAATTACCTCAGATAATTAATATTTTACTAGGAAATATGAGTATTGTAGGTCCAAGACCTTTAGTTGAAGATACATTTAATTTTTATTCAGCAACAGGTAAACAAAAGATAAGCATTGTTAAACCAGGAATTACTGGACTTTCATCTATTTTTTTTTCAAAAGAAGATAAGCTATTAAAAAATGTTTTAGATAAGGAAGATTTTTATAAAAAAGAGATAGCTCCTATTAAGGAAAAATTAGAAATATTTTATGTAGATAATATTTCATTGACTCTTGACATAAAGATAATCATATGTACTTTTTTAAAACTAGTTGGTTTTTCAAATTTTATTTTAATCAAATTTTTTCCAAGAGTTGAAACAATTATTCGTGATGCAAAATTAATCTGAATTTTTTACTATTATATAAACTTTTATAAATAATATAACTATAGATGATGATAAAAAAAAATAAATTATAGTTAATTTATTTATTAAATCAAAATAATTTAAAAATAATGTAATATATATTCCTTCAATACCTAATAGATTTATTACAATCCTTTTTAAAATATATTGCGTTTTTTTTCCATGGTCAGCTAAAAATTTTTTAGAAGTGTTTAGATATTTAGTGCTCCACTGAACTAAGTAAAATATTGCAAAAAATAAACTTAAATACGGGTATTCTTCAGGTAATTTTAAATAAATCAATAAAGACAATATTATTGTTGGATAAATTAAGTGATGTCCAATTTTATCTAAAATTGGGCCTAGACTTGTAAAAAGTTTTCTTTTTCTAGCAATATTACCGTCTGCAATGTCTAATATTATATGAAGTCTCCAAAGAATATAACTTAAAAATAAATATCCATAAGCTAAAGATATACATCCTAATAAACCAACAAATATAAATACCAGTGTTACTTGATTTGGAGTAAAATTTAATCTATCCAAAAAATAAGCTAGATACAAACCAGGTTTATTTGAAAAAAAATGGGCTAAATCATTAAATTTTGAGTCTTCTCTTTGACTAAATTTTTTAAATTCTGAAAAGCTCATTTAATTATTTTTGTAAAATTCATATATTGATCAAATAGCCAGCTATTTTTATAATTTGGAAACGTTTTACTTAAACCAGAATAAACAGGATGCGGAAAGCCTATTTTGGGTCTATAAGCGAATTTATATCCAATTTTTTTTTTTGCTAATTTTCTTAAATGAAGCTTGCCTATTAACTTATTGTTAACAATATTAACAGGCTTTATTAAATTTGTTTTAATAGCGTATCTGATTACTTTTTGAGATAAAAATGGAACTCTTGCCTCAACAGAGTTAAACATAGACGTTTTATCAAGCCTATCTAATAATGAGAGAATATGGTACTTAAGAAAAAAAAATTGATATGCTTTTTGCCATCCATAAATTTTATAAACTTTAAAAAGTTCCATTTTTAATTTTTTTATTATTTTATTAATTTGATTCTGATTGATACAAAAATAACAGTAATTTAATAAAAATTTTTCTATTTGTTTTATTTTTTCTTTATCTTTAAATTTACCTATTTTTGAAATATTTCTAAAAAAATAAGCTATTCGATCATATCCTAAAAAGAGTTCATCAGCCCCTTCACCGGACAAAATCAAGGATGTTTTGCTTTTTACTTTTTTAAAAACTTTTACAAGTGATATTTCATTACCTATAGTAATCGGTGAACCTTTAAAATGAATATATTTATTTAATAAATTTTTTTCACTAATAGATTTTTTATCTAAAATAAAATTATAATTTATTTTTTTATTTTTCCAGTCTTTTAAGATTTCTGACCTTTCTGAAAAATTTTTATTTCTAAAAAATGCAGAATATGAGACAAGTTTTCCAAAATGTTCATTTGTATAGTAAGCAATTAGGCCAGAATCTATACCACTAGACAACAGTGTAGATGGATCATATATTGAAGATGAATGTGTTAGAACTGAATTTTTTAAAATTTTATCTAACTCGTTAATTTTAAATTTATTATTTTCAAATTCTTTTTCAAGATTAAAAAATTTTCTTTTTTTAATTTCTAATTTTTTTTTGTTTTTATAATCAATTGACAATATGCATCCTTGTTCAACTTGATAAATATTTTCCCAAATTGTATTGGGAGGTATTACAGACCTAAAAAAAAAATTTTCTGTAATATATTTTTTATTTATTTTAGTTTTTAAATCTTTGACAATACTCATTATATCAGAGGAAATTATAATTTGATTTTTATATGTTGAATAATACAGCGGTTTAATACCAGGAAAATCTCTAATTAATTTGATATTTTTTTTCATTTTATTCAAAATAACGATTGCGTACATTCCATCTATATTTTGCAATGTTTTTGCTAATCCATATTTAGCAATATAAAGTGATAATAATTCTGTATCCGAATTTATTTTTGGTCCCCATTCGTTTAACTGTTTATAATTGTAAATTTCGCCGTTAAAAAATAAAGTCCTATATTTATCAATATCGATAGGTTGGATACCAAATTTTTTTTTACTCACCATAGCGAGTCTGTAAAATTGAAAAAAAAAATCTCCTAATTTTCCTTTTGTAAATTGATCTGGGCCTCTTCTAACTAAGTTTGGTATTTTAAAATTAGCTTTATTTTTTTTATTTTTATGAGGACCATAATATAAATAAAAGCCACACATAAAATATTATTTTCTTAATTTAATTAAAGTCTTATTTATAAGTGTAGAACTTGTTCCTTTTGTGTAAGGAAAATAAATAATTTTAACACCAACCTTTTTTAATTTTATTTCGTAATTGTCCCAATTTTTAGATTTATACCAATCATCGCCTACAAACATAATGTCAAATTTATATCTTTTATATGCCTCTAATTTATTATGACTAACTTGAGGCACAACACAATCAACATATTTAATTGACTCAATAATTTTACATCTCTCCTTAAAAGGTATTACTGTTTTCTTAAATTTATACTTAACTAGCTTATCTACGGTTACACCTACTATTAGTTTATCACATAAAGATTTCGCTTTTGATAATATATTTAAGTGACCAATATGGAATAAATCAAAAACACCAGTTGTATATCCAATTAATTTCTTTCTAGTTTTTTTCATAAAAATAAATTTTTTAAATCAAATTACTTTTTAATTTCATCATATATTAATGCTAAATCAAAGATTATTTTTTATTTATTACTTTTTTGTTATAATTTAGAAAGATATATTTATTAAAGTATGTAATAAGACAATTTAATATAATAAAAGACCTATTAAATTTAAATAGGTAAAAAATTATGAAATTTATTACTAATTTTTTTAACAAAAAAATTAGCTTTACATATTTATTTGCACTTCTAATTTTTATTAAAATTTTTTCTTTTTATACAATACAGGAAAATAGAGAACTACCAATCGAGCCTGATGATGCTTATTTTTATTATGCACAAGCAATTTTAAATTACGAAGATAATTTAAGAGAAAGCCGAACATTAAAAAGTTTAAAGGATATTGTTTTTACAACATATGAAAATGAAAAATCAAATATTCAACAAAATGTAAGTGAGATAGGTACTATTGAAAGGATTTTTACTCCTCAATATTTTTTATATTCAAAGATACTAGGATTTTTTGTAAAATATTTAGAGATAGATAAAGTAAAGTTATGGTGGATGTTTAATTATATCACCCAAATTTTAATTTTAATATCTTCATTAACTCTTGTTCAAACTTATTTGAAAAATGAAAATTATTACCAGAAATGTATAGTAATATTTTACTCTTTTTTTTTAGTATTATCAATAAAGCATCATATTTCTGCAACTCCTTTGACGCTTGGGTCATCACTTTTTTTAATTAGTATTTATTTTGTTAAAAGTAAAAATTCAATAACTAAATACATTTGTTATTTTTTAAATTTTATATCTTTGCACTTTCACCCAGGGGTTTTTTTAATTTCTTGTATTTTCGTAGGTACTTATTTTACTTTATTTATATTTTTTAAAAAAAAAAATTATCTAAATATTTTTTTAGGATTTGCTTTGCCAATACTATTTGCTTTAATTTTGGAAAGATTTTTTTATTTAATTGGCTATAATTCTTACCTAGGTCTTTTTGAAAATACATATACTGGTCAAGCATTTGCTAAAATGAATAGCCTGATAGATATTTTCAATTTTAATTATTCTTCAACCAAGAGAATTTTTTTTACAATGATTAGTCCACTTGTACCATTTATGTTAAATAAAAAAATTTTTGTTTTATTTATATATTTTCTTTCAATTTTAATTGTTTACAAAAAAAATAAAGAATTATTTCTTCTGAACTGTTTTTCTTTCATACTAATTTTATTAGGTTGTTTTTATTTTGTATCAATAAAACATCCTGGAAATCTAATTTATTATACAGCTCAAGGATTTATTCCTATTATTATGTTAACAATTTTTAATATGTATTTCTTTTTAAATAAAAAAATAAATGAAAAACTGAATTTAAAAAAACCGATATTTTTAACATTAATAGTATTAATTATATTTTCTTATAATATTTCCGTATATTTGAAAATTATTGAGAAAAGAACAGAAAGACAAAATTATGAAAATATCGAAAATGAAATTATTAAATTTAAAAATGATGTAATAGAAAATAA
>CACHLB010000021.1 GCA_902580505.1 uncultured Pelagibacteraceae bacterium | reverse complement strand
TGAAGTTATCAACTTCATTTGCTGACTTTCCGTTATTATTAACAGACTACAGATTAAGAATGATACCTGAAGGATCAGGAGATACTATTGGACAAACTGGAGTTGGTACCGGACCATTCATGGTTGATAAATTTGATCCAGAAGGAACTACAATTCTAAAAGCTAACCCAGATTATTGGGAAGGTGCACCAGGAGTTGCGGAAGTTCATGTCATTGCGATTCCAGATGCTCAAGCAAGAATTCAAGCGCTTTTAACAGGTCAAATTGATATGAACAGATATGTTCCTTTCAATCAAAAAAAGATATTTGATAGTAATTCTAAATTTACAACAACTGTAATTCCAACTGGAAACTGGAGAGGTGTGGTAATGAGAACTGATACTGCTCCGTTTGATAATCCTAAAGTGAGAAAAGCTTTTAGGTTAGCAGTTGATAGACAAGAACTTGTAGATCTAGTTATGGGCGGCGCAGCAACTGTTTCTTGTGATACTCCTGTAATGCCATCTGATCAATACCGTTTACAAATGGATTGTCCTCAAAATATTAGTAAAGCAAAAAATTTACTAAGAGAAGCGGGATTTCCAAATGGAATTGAATTGACTGTTTACCCAGCAACTTTAGAACCAACTTGGCCTACAATTGCAGAAGTCGTTCAGCAGCAAGTTGCAAAAGCTGGAATTAAAGTTAATATTGAAATGGTACCATCTAAAGGCTATTGGAATGAAGTATGGATGAAAAAACCAGTTTCAATGACACGTTGGAACCAAAGACCAGCAGATACAATCTTGCACGAAGCTTATCATAGTGGAGCTAAATGGAATGAGTCTTACTTCAAAAATGCTGACTTTGATAAAAATTTAGCTGATGCTAGAAGTGAGTTGGATTTCAATAAAAGAAAGAAAGCATATCAAAATGCTCAAATGACTTTATGGGAACAAAGTGGAACAATGATCCCATATCACGTATCTAGACTTGTAGTTACTTCATCAAAAGTTAAAAACCTTGATGCTGTAGATCACTTTTCTATACAGTGGCATAAAGTTAAAGTTGACTAAAAGTATTTAGATAAAGGCCGCATATAAGCGGCCTTTATTTTATTTCTATTTAATTTATTTTTGTTAAAAAGTTCTAGTTAATCTTATGCTTTTATTAATTTTAAAAAGAATTGGACTAGGGCTCATCACTTTATTTATAGTATCATTAATTACATTTGTAGGTGTTGAAGTTTTACCTGGTGATGCATGCACAACATATTTAGAAAGAGAAGCTTATGGAGCAGCTCTTGATGCTTGCATAAAAAGACTTGGTCTAGATGTTCCTGCTTATGAAAGATACTTGGACTGGGCATCAAATGTTGTACGAGGTGATTTTGGTTACTCTTTAAGTGGAGAAATGCCAATTAATGAAGTACTAGGTCCAAGAGTTAAAAACTCATTAGTTTTAGCCTCTGTTTCAATACTTATAGGAATTCCTTTAGCAATAGTATTAGGAATAATAACTGCTCTTTGGAGAGATAAGCTTCCAGATATTATGATCTCAACTATCACAATTTTTTCAATGACTATTCCTGAGTTTATTAGTGCTACTTTACTTATTTTAATTGTTGCAATTTGGCTTGGTTGGCTACCAGGCATCGTGATTATACCATCGGATGCAACTTTTTATGAATTACTCTCGAATATAATTTTACCTGTTGTTGCAATTTCAATGATTATGACCGCACACATGGCAAGAATGGTACGTTCAAGTGTAATTCAAGTAATGGCTAGTGATTATGTGCAAATGGC
Source organism: uncultured Pelagibacteraceae bacterium (assembly GCA_902580505.1). Lineage (GTDB taxonomy): Bacteria > Pseudomonadota > Alphaproteobacteria > Pelagibacterales > Pelagibacteraceae > Pelagibacter. The sequence continues at coordinate 6,748 of CACHLB010000021.1, read as the reverse complement.
AATTTTAAAAGGTGTTCCATATTGGAAAATGGTATTTAGACATGTATTACCAAATGCATTATTACCAGCAATAAATGTAGTGGCGTTAACAATTGCTTGGTTGCTAGGTGGCGTTGTTGTTACAGAAGTTGTTTTTAATTATCCAGGTTTAGGCAGACTGGTAATTGAGTCTATATCAAATAGAGATTTACCTGTTGTTCAAGCATTAGCAATAATATTGGCATCAATCTATGTGGGAATAAATTTAATAGCAGATTTAATGACACTCATGCTTAATCCAAGATTAAAAAGTTTACAGATAAGAAAATAAAATGGAGAGTAATTTAATTACAGAAGATAAACAAAAAAATAAGCTAGAAAAGGCTTTTGAGATTTTAAAGACTATGGCCTCCAAGCCTTCTGGTTTAATTGGTTTAACAATTGTTTTATTTCATGTAGTCTTAGCATTAATAAGCCCCTACATTGTACCATACGATTATAAAGCAATTAGCCCAAATACCATGTTACTTGCACCTTCGGCTGAACATTGGTTTGGAACAGATAGCTTGGGTAGAGATGTTTTTACAAGAACAATACTTGGAGGTCGAACAGCTCTTACGGTAACTTTCTTTGGATCACTTATAGCTCTTCTGTGGGGAGGTTTACTTGGAATTTTTTGTGGTTTAGTTGGAGGTAAAATTGACGATGTTGTAATGAGAGTTGTTGATGCGTTTCTTTCTATTCCTTGGATACTTGCAATGTTATTAATTGTTTCTCTTTTAGGAACATCAACAGAGGTTTTAATTCCTGCACTAGGTTTTTTTTATGGTAAAGGAATAGTGAGAGTTGCTAGAGCTGCTACTCACGATGTTATTGCTAAAGACTTTATAGTTTCAGCCAGAGCTAGAGGACATAGCAACATGTCTATTATTTGGAATGAAATTATTCCAAATGTTAGAGATGCTATATTAGTAGAAGGAGCAATGAGATGGTCTTGGATGTTATTAGGATTTAGCTCATTGTCATTCTTAGGTTTTGGTGTAAGTCCGCCAACGCCTGATTGGGGTTTAATGATATCCAATGCTAGAGGATTGATGTCGTTTGCATACTGGTCTGTAATTGCTCCAATAGTAGGATTAAGTTCGTTAATTATTGGAATAAATTTAACTGCTGATGCATTTGCAAAAGCTTTAGGAATTGATCGTTCAACCAAGGCACCTGTTTAATGAATGAAATAATTGAAAGTGTTAAAAATTTATCAATTGGATTTAACAGTCAGAAGGGCAAACAAATTTCAATACTTAAAAATGTTTCAACTAATATAAAAAAAGGAGAGACTGTAGGGATCGTAGGGGAGTCGGGCTCTGGAAAAAGCACATTAGCACTTGCTATGATGGGCTATATAAAACAAGGCTTATTTCCTCTTAAGGGTGAATGCCTCTTTAAATCTGAGGATTTATTGAAGATGAGCAGTAGACAGCTAGAAAAAATTAGAGGTAGAAAAATAGCCATGATACCTCAAAATGCAGGACAAGCACTAACACCAAATTTAAAAATTGGATACCAAATTGATGAGGCATTAAGATTACATACAGATCTAAAGAAAACAGAGAGAGATAAAAAAATTTCTGAGTTACTAAATAAAGTTAGACTTCCTTCACCAGAGACTATGGCTTTTCGTTATCCTCACGAGCTTTCTGGAGGACAGCAACAAAGAGTGGCTGTAGCAATGGCATTGGCTGGCAAACCAGATTTACTTTTATTAGATGAGCCAACTACTGGATTAGACGTTACAACACAAGCTCATGTATTAGAACTATTAAGATTTATAGCAAAAGATACCGGAACATCTATGATCTATGTTAGTCATGACCTTGGAGCCATAGCACAGGTTAGTGATAGAATAGTTGTAATGTATGCGGGAGAAATTGTTTTAGAAGGACCAGCAAGAAAAATATTAAAGGAACCTATTCATCCTTATACTTATGGATTGTTAAAATCGATACCTAAACTTTCACTAGCTGGACTTCCAGATTCTATGCCAGGAAGTCAACCTCAGCCTGGAAGCATAAATGAAGGTTGTAGTTTTTATGATAGATGTAACTTAGCAACTGATAATTGTAAAAAAAATTCACCAGATCTGGAACATATTAAAGAATTAGATACCAATGTCAGATGTTTTAATTATAAAGAATTAATAAACCAAAATAATAATTTACAAACTTCAATAACAAAAAAATCAAATAATAGTGAAGCAAATGAAGTGTTAAAATTAAAGGATGTTTCAATTAGTTATGCAAAGCAGAAATTTTTTGATCAATTATTAAATAAAATTTCTGATCAAAACCCAACAGTTAAAGATATAAATATAGATATAAAAAAAGGAGAGACTATTGCCCTGGTTGGCGAGTCTGGAAGTGGCAAGTCTACCATCTTAAAATCAATTGCTGGCTTACTCAAAACAAAAGATGGTCAAATTAAATTTGAAAATGATCGTATTTTATCTTCTGATTTAAAAATGAGAAATCCAAACGATCTGCGAGCAATACAACTTATATTTCAAAATCCAGACGAGTCATTAAATCCAAACCACACAGTTGAACAAATACTTTCTCAACCTCTAAAGTTGTATTTTAATTTATCAGGAGAAGAATTAAAAAAAAATATAATCGATCTACTAAAAAAAGTAAGGTTAGGAGAATTTTATATGTCAAGATATCCTAGACAATTATCAGGTGGTGAGAAACAAAGAGTTGCAGTTGCAAGAGCATTTGCTGCTAAGCCAGATATAATTTTGTGTGATGAGGTTACATCAGCTTTAGATGTTTCGGTTCAAGCAGCAGTTTTAAACTTATTACAACAATTAAAAGAAGATCTAGGAACAACCTATGTATTTGTTTCTCACGATTTGGCTGTTGTTAGAGCAATTAGTGATAGAGTTGCAGTTTTATATCAAGGAAGGTTATGTGAAATTGGTCCTTCTCAAAATGTTTATAAATTTCCATCACATCCTTATACTGAAGTATTACTAGGTGCTGTTTTGGAACCGGATCCAGATATAAAACCAAAATTAGTAGCTGAGGATATAGTAGAGGAAAAACCCCCTGAGAAAGGCTGTTCTTTTCAAGGAAGATGCCCAAGGAAAATAGGTGATATTTGTAATTCAGAAGTTCCACCATGGCAAATAGGTGAAAATGGTAACGCTATTAGATGTCATATTAATATTGAAGAATTAGCAAGTTTACAGCAGTAGTTATGACATTTATTTTATTTCCTACTCAGTCTCAATTTAATATAAGAAACTTTCTTTATGAAAATAAATAATGTAGTTGTAATTGGTTCTGGAACAATGGGGAGCGGTATAGCTGCACATTTGTGTAACGCAAATATTCCTGTCACTTTGTTGGATTTAACTACAGAAATTAGTCAAAAGGCTAAAGAGAGAATAGGAAAATCTAGACCTCCTTTATTAATAGATAAATCAAAATTAGATAATATACATGTAGGAAACATTGAGGAAAACTTTGATGTGGTTTCGAATGCGGATTGGATTGTAGAAGCTGTTGTAGAAAGAATTGATATAAAACATAATATTTATGAAAAAATTTTCAAACATAGAAAAAAAGAATCTGTTGTTTCATCTAATACTTCATCTATTCCAATAAGTGTTCTATCAGAAAAATTATCTGATCAAGACAAAAAGGATTTCTGCATAACTCACTTCTTTAATCCTGTTAGATACATGGATTTACTGGAAATAGTAAAAAGTAATGAAAGTGATTTAGATAAAGTTAAACTTTTAAAAGACTTTTGTGAAATAAACTTAGGTAAAGGTGCAATTATCTGTAATGACACTCCAGGATTTTTAGGTAATAGAATTGGAGTTTATGCAATGCAAATTGCAATGACAGAAGCATTTAACATGAAACTCAGTGTAGAAGAGGCCGATGCTGTCTTTGGCAGACCAATGGGTATACCTAAAACTGGAGTATTTGGATTGTATGACCTAATTGGTATTGATTTAATGGCAGATGTATTAAAAAGTTTTATTAAAGAATTACCTGAAAGCGATCCATTTCAACCTGTAGCAAGAGAAATGCCACTTGTAAAAAAATTAATAGAAACTGGATATACTGGTAGAAAAGGAAAAGGTGGATTTTATAGAATGAATAAGGAGGCTGGTAAGAAAATTTTAGAGGCCATCAATCTTGAAACTGGGGAATATTCTCCCTCAAAAAAAATTGATATCAAATCTGAAAAAGTTGATTTAAAAAAATTAATTAATCGTGGAGATAAATATGGAGATTATGCTTGGTCAGTAATTTCTAAAATAATAAAATATTCCTCTTCATTAGTTCCAGGTATTACAGATAAGTTTAACGACATCGATGAAGCAATGAGACTTGGCTTCAATTGGTCTAGAGGACCTTTTGAAATGTTAAAAGAAATTGGGGTAAATAATTTTTTTCAAAAAATCGATAATTTTGAGGGAAATAAATTTTTAGAAAATTTATCAAAATCCGAAGATGAAAATTTTTATGGTGAAAGACAACAATATACTGAAATTGAAACTTTAGGAAAAATTAAACCAAGAGCCCTTAAACTTGATAAAAATAATTCTGCTGAAATTTACAGATTTCCTGAATTTAACATTGTCGAATTTACAACTAAAGCAAACGCTTTGGATTATGACTCAATGGACTCTTTAAAAAACGCTACAGATAAACCATTGATAATTATAAATGAAAGTATGCAGTTTTCTGCTGGTGTTAATTTAACATATACTATGAATTTTGCAGATAAAGGTGACTTTAAATCAATAGAAAAATTTGTCGGTTATTTTCAAGAAACATGCAAACACTTAAAATACTCAAAATTTCCAGTCGTTTCAGCACCATCAGGTCTTACACTTGGAGGGGGTTTTGAAGTTTTAGTCCAAAGTAACTTTGTTGCTTCGCATACAAATATTGTTGTTGGATTAGTTGAAACATTGGTTGGTTTAGTTCCAGCCGGAGGAGGATGTAAAGAAATGTTATGGAGATGGTCTCAAACAGAAGAGGCAAAAAATGACCCAGATTTTGCGCCTTTAAAAGTTTTTGATATCATTGGTTATGCAAAAACTGCAACATCTCCAGTAGAAGCTGAACCTCTAAAGTACTTAATCCCTGAAAATAAAAAAATTATGAGCAGAAATAGTCTATTAAATGAAGCAAGAAAAATTTTGGATCAAAATAAGGAATTTACTCCTCCTGAAGAATGCACATTTAATTTATCTGGTAAATCTTTAAAAGACAAAATGGTTGGTATGTTAGAAAAACTGTATAACGATAAAATTATATTAGATCATGGAATGATGGTTGGAACAGAGCTAGCAAATGTTTTAAGTGGTGGTGATACAACTATAGATAAAACTCTTACAGAAGATCAGTTGTTTAAATTAGAGTTAGACGCTTTCATGAAATTAATTGAGACAAGTAAAACCCAAGATAGAATTAAACACACATTATCTACTGGAAAACCCCTAGTTAACTAATAACTTTATATTTTTAATATAATCAGGTTTTAATACATAATTTGATTTATTTCCCGCTTTAATTTTTTTTAAAGAGTCCATCCCTGCAATTACTCTTCCAATTGGAGTATATTCACCTTTATATATTGGTATATCGATTAAAGTAATAAAAAATTCACTATCTTCTGTGTCGAATTGATCTTTCCTAGCAAAAGCCACAGAGCCAGCATTAAATAAAAAATTATCACTAAGCTCAGATTTAATTGTTCCTAAACCAGACTTTCCAGTTCCTACTTTAGAATAATTTAGATTAGATACATTTCCATATTCAATATCTCCAGCTTGTATTAAAGTATTTTCTATTACTCGATAAAAAGTCGAACCATTATAAGAACCTCTATTTATTAAATTCTTAAATCGATTTACAGCTTTAGGTGCAATTTTGGGATCTAATTTTATTAGAACCTTGCCGCATTCAACTTCCATAATTGCAATATTCTGCTTATCTTTATAATCAATGTTATTTAAATCGATTTTTTTAACAAAAAGACATTTATTATTTAATATATAAAATGAACCTAAAGTAAAGATAATGAGCAGAATTAGAAAAATAAATAATATTTTTTCAGATAGCGATGGTTTTATTTTTTTTATCATTCAAAAAATAAACTTTTCATCTATTTCTTTAAGACCATTAATTAAGAAATTTTTCTTCTTAGTTAAAATATTATCTTCTTTAATTAATAAATCTATTTCTTTAAAGTTTGTTTTTAATAATGAATAAATTTCAGCCATATCTTCTTCAGCTGTGCTCATTGAATATTCTGTTAAAAAGCCTTTCGTAATTTCTAAATCTAAACCTAATAAATCAGTGCATGTAGAACATGATGCGTAAGAAAAATCTTTATTATTAAGTTTGCTCCACTTATTTTTTTTAAAAAGCTCAGGAAAACTGTTATCAATCATATGAAATATTTCATGATGGATCATTCTTTCAAAATAATTTTGGTTAAAAGTTAAGTCTAAAATTAAAGTCCTGAATTTATTATCTGGTATACCTCCTGTATTAATGCCTGAAATTTCTAAGTTTTTGCAAAGAACTACAAATTTCAAATTTATTTTCCTTAAGAAATTCGAGTTATAATCTCTCAGATTATTTTGAATTGTATTAAATTCACGATCCAAATCACTATTATTTATACCGTTACATTTAATATTATTTGTATCACCAATTACAAAACCTCTTTTCGATACCAA
>CACHLB010000020.1 GCA_902580505.1 uncultured Pelagibacteraceae bacterium | reverse complement strand
CGAAACCACCGTTGACGATTTATTAGTTAATTTAATTAATAATAAGCACTATATTAAACAAGAGTTTATAAGAGATAATTTAAATATGATTATTGAATTATTTTTTTATAAACATATAAACACAACAAAAAAATTGTCATATAAAGTTAAAGAATATTATTATTCAAAATTATCTAATGTAAAAAAATTTAATCTTGATTATGAAACTTTTTTTTTAGAATTTAAGGATAAATTATTAAGTGAATAAAAATTATTATATAACAACACCAATTTACTATCCTTCCGCTAAACCTCATATGGGACATGCATATTCAAGTATAATTGCTGATTTTTTTGCACGATTCAAAAAAATTGATGGTTTTAATGTCTACTTTTTAACAGGCACAGATGAGCATGGTTTAAAAATACAAAGATCCGCTGAAAAGTTAAATAAGGATCCAAAATCTTTTTGTGATGAAATAAGTAAAACATTCGAAGATTTAACTAAAACATTAAACTTATCAAATACTGATTTTATAAGAACCACAGAGGAAAGACATAAGGTATCTGTACAAAATTTATGGAATCTACTTGAAAAAAATAACCAAATTTTTTTGTCTAAATATTCTGGTTGGTATTCTGTATCAGATGAGGCTTTCTATAATGAAGATGAAGTTGAGGAAAAAGACGGTTTAAAAGTTGCTAAATCATCCGGTTCAGCTGTTGAGTGGGTTGAAGAAGAATCTTTTTTTTTTAAACTTTCAGAATGGGAAAAACCGTTATTAGATTTTTATGAAAAAAATAAAAATTTCATATTACCTGAAAGTAGAAGAAATGAAGTAATAAGCTTTGTCAAAAGTGGATTAAAAGACTTATCTGTTAGTAGAAAAACATTTTCTTGGGGTGTAAAAGTACCAAGTGATGAAAATCATGTCGTTTATGTATGGTTAGATGCATTAACTAATTATTTAAGTTCTTTAAAATATCCCGATGAAAATAACGAATTATATAAAAAATTTTGGCCAGCAGATTTACATATTATTGGTAAAGACATATTAAGATTTCATGCTATTTATTGGCCAGCATTCTTGTTAGCTGCAAAAATAGAACCACCAAAAAGGGTATACGGACATGGATGGATACTTTCTGGTGATGAAAAAATGTCAAAATCAAAAGGAAATATTTTAGATCCATTAGAAATAATAAATGTTTATGGTTTAGATCCATTAAGATATTATTTACTTAAAGAAGTTTCTTTTGGTAATGATGGAAATATTTCAGAGGAAAAACTAGAAAATTGTATTAATAGTGATTTAGCAAATAATTATGGAAATCTTTGTCAAAGAGTACTTTCTTTTGCTGAAAAAAATTGTTCATCTTTAATACCTGATCACAAATATAATGATGAAGATTTAGAAATTTTAAAACCATTAAATAATCTAGATAAAATAAGATCATTTATAGATAATCAAGACATAAACCAATATATGAGTTTTATTGTTGATAGATTGTTTGCGGCAAACAAATATTTTAATGATCAGGAACCTTGGAAGAAGAAAGATGATAGATTAAGATTGAATACGATTGTTTATACGGCATTAGAATTAATTAGAAAAATAACTATCCTGCTTTATCCAGTAACACCAGAAACATCAGTAAAAGTGCTTAACGTTTTTAATGAAACAGAAAATTCTATTGATTTTACATCAATTGATAATAATGAAATTCTAAAAAAAAATTTAAAAATAAATAAATTAGATATTTTGTTTAAAAAAATTGAAAAATGATAGACTCACATTGTCATCTTGACCACGAACCTCTTTATTCAAATATCAGCGATGTTATTAATCGTTCTAAAGAAAATGGATTACAGAAAATTTTAACTATTTCAACCAATTCAAAAAGTTTTGAAAATATTAAAAAGATTATAAATCTTGATGAAATAATTTATGGAAGCGTAGGAATTCATCCTCATGAATCTAGCAATGATAAGATGGAAAAAAAATTCATTGTTGAAAATGCTAATAAATTTAAAAAAATAATTGGTGTAGGAGAGACAGGATTAGATTTCTATTATGAAAATAGTAAAAAAGATGATCAAATTAAAAGTTTCGAGACGCATATAGAGGCTTCCATTGAACTAAATTATCCTTTAATAGTTCATTCTAGAAGTGCTGAAAGAGAAACTTTTGATATTTTAAATAGATATAAAAATAGCGATATTAAAATACTTATGCACTGTTTTACGGGTTCAAAAGAGTTTGCTAAAAAAATGATGACATTAAATGCATATTTTTCTGCTAGTGGAATAATAACTTTTAAAAATAGTAATGATCTTCAAGAGACATTTAAAATGATTGAAAATGATAAAATTTTAATTGAAACAGATAGTCCATTCTTAGCACCTATACCAATGAGAGGTAAAAAAAACGAACCTTCTTTTATTAAATATACATTGGAAAAACTTTCAGAATTAAAATCAAAAACCTTTGATGAATTAGAAACGATTACAAATGATAATTTTGAAAGATTATTTTTTCAATAATGAGTATTAAATTTATAATATTAGGTTGTGGAAGTTCTATGGGTGTACCAAGACCTGATGGATTTTTTGGAAATTGTGATCCCAAAAATAAGAAAAATTATAGAACAAGATGTTCTGCACTTATTAAAACAACTGATGAAAATATTTTAATTGATACATCTCCTGATTTAAGACAACAGTTATTACGCCATAAAATTAAGAAAATTCATAAAGTATTCTATTCACATATGCATGCCGATCAAACCCATGGAATAAATGATTTAAGATCTTTTTTTATTAATAGTAGAAAACAAGTTAATGTTTACGCTGATAATGAAACATCCAAATATCTAAAACATAGTTTTTCATATTGTTTTGAAAGTTTCTCAAGAGAATATCCAGCTACTTTAAAATTAAATAAATTAAAAAAAAATTCATTTATTAAACATAAAAATAAAAATATAAATTTAAAATCGATTGTTGTTCAGCATGGTTCGGTCAATTCTAATTGTTTTATAATTGATAAAAAAATTGCATACATTACTGATGTAAGTGAAATTTACAAAAAAGATTATTCTTATTTTAAAAATTTAAAGTATTTAATAATTGATTGTTTGTGGTACAATTTTCATCCATCACACTTTAATTTAGAAAAATCTTTATTTTTTATTAAAAAATTTAAACCAAAAAAGACTATTCTTTCAAATTTATCACCAGTGTTAGATTATAAGCAGTTAAAGAAAGTTATTCCTAAAAACGTGATACCGGCACATGATGGTTTAACAATAGAACTATAGTATTTCTTCAATTTTATTTATAATTTTGTTTGATGTAGGTTTTGTAAAAGAAGCATATGTTTCTTCTACATCTCCCTGTTTATTGATTAATATTTTATGAAAATTCCACTTAGGAATTGCAGATTTACCAAAATTATTTTCTGCCCACTTAAAAATCTCATGAGCATCGCTACCTTTTACCTCTGTAATTGTAGTTAATGGGAAATTTATGTCAAAATTTACTTCACAAAATTCCTTTACCTCACTGTTGGTTTTTTTTTCTTGATTGAAAGAGTCTGAGGGCACTCCAAGGACAATAAGACCCTTAGATTTATATTGATCCCATAATTCTTGCAGATCCTCATATTGTTTTGTGAAACCACAATAGCTTGCAGTGTTAACTATAAGTATAACTTTATCTCGATAATCTTTTAATTTTATGATTTCTCCATTAATACTCTCAATTTCTAGATCATAAAAACTTTTCTGATTATTGCTCATTGCTGAACTTTTAAAAAAAAACATGATTATAGTAATACTTATTATTATTAATTTTTTCATAAACTATTTACTTATTTGGTGTAAATAGTATTAAGAAGTAACCAAATAAAGTGGATAATAATGACCCGGTTAAAACTCCAATTTTAACTCCATCCATGTATTGCATATTTTCTACAAATGCCAAATTTCCAACAAATAAACTCATTGTAAATCCAATACCTGTTAAAACCCCAACGCCGTAAAAATTAAACCAGTTAGAGTTATTGGGCATCTGCGCTATTTTCATTTTTATTGAAACATAAGAAAATATAAATACACCTACTTGTTTACCAACAAACAGACCTAATAAAATCCCTAATGGAACTTTATCAAGTAAAGATGCAAAAGATAAACCTTCCAATGAAACACCAGCATTTGCAAACGCAAATAATGGCATAATACCAAATGCAACATATGGACTAATCGCATGTTCAATTTTTATTAGTAGTGAAAAGTCTTTATCTTTTTTTCTATGAGGTATAGTCATTGCTAGCAAAACACCAGCAATTGTTGCATGAATACCAGAATTGTGAGTGAAGTCCCAAAGAAATATTCCAACAATTAAATAAGGTAAAAATTTCTTTATATTAAATTTATTTATTACCAGAAGAACAATAAAAGCTAATAGCATTAAGCTTAAATATTTAATACTCAGATCACCTGAATAAAATAATGCAATAATTACTATGGCTCCTAAGTCATCTATAATAGCTAAAGCTGTTAAAAAAACTTTTAATGATAACGGAACTCTTTTTCCTAATAATGAAAGTACTCCTAACGAAAATGCAATATCAGTTGCAGATGGAATAGCCCAACCATTCATCGTTTCACTATCTCCAAAATTAATAAAAACATAAAATAGCGCAGGAACTAACATGCCTCCAACTGCAGCAATAATTGGAAGAAGTGCTTGTTTTATATTTGAAAGTTCTCCTTGTAAAAATTCTCTTTTAATTTCCAATGTTACAAAGAAGAAAAATATTGCCATTAAAGCATCATTTATCCAATGTAAAACTGACAATTTTAAACCAAAATTATTTATTCCTAAAAATAGATATTTATTTAATGTAGAAAAATATAACTCAGACAAATTAGAATTGCTTACTATCAATGCTATAATAGCAGCAAAAAGAAGGACTAGGCCACTAGCAGCTTCAAGCTTGAAAAACCACCTAAATGGTTTTGTTATAATCTGAATCATTTTTACCTGAGTAAATCTTTAATAAATAATTTCAAGTCATTTATTACTAGATGCAAACTATCTGACATTTTTAATATACCAGGAAATATAACAGATATCTGATTTTTAAATGTGTCTATAAGCAAGATAAATGCAATAATTGAAATAATTATTAAAAATATTTTTTTTATAATATTGTTTTCTTTTGAAACCGAACTTTTATCAATAGACACTAATTCTTTTGATGTGCTCTCTTTTGTTGAGGATTTTTTTGAAATTTTTTTTCTTATTTTCTTCGTTTGTTTTATAGGTTCTTCTATTGGTTCAATATTAATCTCTGATTTATTTTCTTTAATCTCATTTATTTTAGTGGTTTCAGCCTCTAATTTTATATTTTTTTCTTTTTTAAAAAACCATGTATGATCGCAATTGCCGCACTTTAAAAGTCTACCTTCATCTGGAATTAATTTTTCATCAATATTGAACTTCTTAGAACAAGCCGGACATTCAATGATCATAGATACTTATATATAGCAATTTTTATAAAATTTCCTTTTAAATAGTGATTAATATACTTTGAAATTTTTTTTATCTACTGTATTAGTACTCAATTCGGGGTGTAGCGCAGCCTGGTAGCGCACTTGGTTTGGGACCAAGGGGCCGTAGGTTCGAATCCTACCACCCCGACCATTTTATGAAAAAAGCAAAAATTTATAAGCCATCTAAAACTGCTATGCAGTCAGGATTAAAGAAATTTGATAAATGGATTATTGAATATATTACTGATGATCCAGGTACTAATCCTTTGATGGGTTGGGAGAGTTCCACTGATACTTATGGTGAATTAAAATTAGAGTTTTCCTCTAAAGAATTAGCTATTGAGTATGCAAAAAAAAATAATATTGATTTTGAGGTAATTGAACCAAATAAAAGAAAAATTACTTTGAAATCCTACGCTGATAATTTTACAAAATAATGTTTAAATTTTTTACAGAAAGAAAATGGTATGGTTGGAGTATATTTGGATCAATCTTCATATTAGTTTCAACTTGGTATCAAGTACAATTAGATGTAAAAATTAATGAATGGTTTGGTGAATTTTACGATACACTTCAAAAAGCTTTAACAGAACCTGGTTCAGTCACGGAAACTGAATTTATTGGATATTTGTTTACATTTGCAAAAGTTGCAGGACTTTGGATCATAATTGCAATTGTAACTGGATTTTTTGTATCTCATTGGGTGTTTAGGTGGAGGACTTCTATGGCTGAATATTATCACTCTCAATGGCTAAAAGCTCGTTTAACTGAAGGAGCTTCGCAGAGAGTTCAAGAAGATACTTTAAAATTTGCAAGAATAATGGAGGGTCTAGGTGTTGGACTTCTAGATAGTATAATGACTTTAGTAGCCTTCCTGCCAATATTATGGGGATTATCTAAACAGGTCGATGTTCTTCCATGGATTGGTGAAGTTGATCATGCTTTGGTTTGGGTAGCAATAATATCTGCTCTTGGTGGAACAGTTTTATTAGCAGCCGTAGGTATAAAATTGCCTGGTATAGAATATGATATTCAAAAAGAAGAAGCTGGTTACAGAAAAGAATTAGTTCACGGTGAAGATGATCCTATAAGGGCAGCTCCACCAACTATTGGGCAATTGTATGATAGAGTAAGAGGTATTCACTATAAATCATATTTTCACTACTTATATTTTAATGCAGTAAAGTGGAGTTATTTTCAAGGTATGGTGATCGTTCCATATTTGGCATTGGCGCCAACTATTGTATCAGGTGCTATTACATTAGGTTTTGTTCAACAAATAACTAGAGCATTTGGAAGAGTTGAAAATTCATTACAATATTTAGTAAGAAGCTGGTCCACAATAGTAGAATTGATTTCGGTTTGGAAAAGATTGAGTGAATTTGAAGCTAGATTGAAATATAATTCAGAAGAATCCACTGTTGAAAATATTTGATGTCTTTAAATAAGGATCTGATCAATAAACTTGTAAAAGTTACCTCTAGAGCTGCAATTAATTGTTATCAATATCTTGGTAAAGAAGATAAAAAATTAGCTGATAAAGCTGCAACAGATTCAATGAGAAATGACTTAAACAATCTAGAAATTAATGGAGAAGTAGTGATAGGTGAGGGTGAACTGGATGAAGCACCAATGTTGTATATAGGAGAAAAATTAGGAAAAGGAAATGGCCCAAATTTAGATATAGCAGTAGACCCTCTTGAGGGAACAAATTTTGCAGCAAAAAATATTCCAGGAGCTATATCTGTATTAGCAATTTCTGAGAAAGGGAATTTATTTAATGCTCCTGAAACGTATATGAATAAAATTGCAGTAGGTAGTGATGTTCCTTTTGATGCTACTGATTTAGATTATCCTTTAAAAAAAAATATTTACAATATAGCAGAAGCTAAAAATAAAAATATTAATGAACTTACAGTATGTATTCTCGATAGACCCAGGCATAAAGAAATTATTGAAGAATTAAAACTTTTAAATGTAAAACTTAAATTAATTTCAGATGGTGATATATGTGGTGCTCTTTTAGTCACCGATAGTAAGTTTAATGTAGATTTATTTTTAGGTATTGGAGGAGGACCTGAAGGTGTTATTTCAGCGTCTGCTCTAGATGCATATGGATGTAAATTTCAAGGCAGATTCATATTCAACACAGATAAGGATAAAGAACGTGCTAAAAAAATGGGAATAAAAGACTTAATGAAAAAATACGAATTAAACGAAATAGTTAAAGGAGATAGTATTTTTTGCGCAACAGGTATTACTAGTACAGAAATAGTAGCTGCAATAAAAAAAGAAAATTCAAAATTTGTGACAGAAACACTTGTCACACACAAAAAAACTACAATAGAAATAATAAAAAGTGAGGAAGCTATAGCTTGATTATTTTTGATAATTGAAATAAAAACTCCAGTTCTGGTCCCTTCGTCTATCGGTTAGGACACATGGTTTTCATCCATGAAAGAGGGGTTCGATTCCCCTAGGGACCGCCATTAGTTAATTATGTATTTTTTTTAAATTTAAAACAATTCCATTACTTCCATACTCTAGAGTATATTCAATGTTATTAAATTTTTTGAGATAATTACTAATTTCGTTTTTGGATAAAGGATGATCATAAGTTGGTGAAAGAGCATCAAAAGTATCTAAAATAGCAAGCTTGGTTCTAATTTTTTTATCTATTTTTAAATATTCTTTGGTCCAATCTTGATAGCAAGGAATAGGAATTATACCACAAATTATAATTGATAACTTTCCAAATATTTTTTTTATGAATGTGTCAATTGGTAAATATTTTGGTATATAAAATTCTATAAACTTAAGTAGTTTGTCTCTTTTCATTTTTTTGGTAATAAATCTCCAAATATACTTTGGCGTTGAATAAAAAGTTGGAAAATACATTTTACGGTAAAAATCTACAGATAATTTACCTCCTGGTTTCAATTTTTTTATTAAAAAATCTAATGTGTCAAAAGGTTTTTTTGTATGTTGAATAACGCCATAGCAAAATACAAAGTCAAATGAATTATCTAAAAAAATATCTTTTTCAATGTTACATTTCAAAAAAATAATATTTTTGTGCTTATTGTTTTTAAAATTAGTATATATAGCACTACTTGAATCAAGAGTGATTAATTTACAATTACTTTTGGCGAGTATTTCTGTGAATCTTCCAGCACCCGAACCAACTTCTAAAACAAAATTATTTTCTAGTTCGTTTAAATCCCATTTTGTATATTTAAATCTTTTATAAGATAAATCAGTTTTATTGTTGCTATCTAATTGATCTTTTTCAAAAATATTCCATTGAAAACCA
>CACHLB010000019.1 GCA_902580505.1 uncultured Pelagibacteraceae bacterium | reverse complement strand
TGGTGTAACTCTTTCAATAGAGTTAGATGGTGACGCTCAATCAGCAAAAACTAACTCAGGTGCTACATACTCATCTACAACAGGTGCAAACGTTTTAGATAGTCACTCAATCACTTTTGATCTAGGCGAAATGGGAACTTTAGTATTCGCTGGTCACGGTGGAGACAGTGCAATGAGTGCAGTTGATGACGTAATGCCAAATGCATATGAAGAGCCATGGGATGTTGTTACAGGCGCAGATGCAGGGATCATTAATGGTGCAAGTGGTGACAATATGTTTACTTACAAGTACAGCCATGATTCAGGTATTAACTTAACATTAGCTTACCTAAACGCTTCTGATGCAGTTACTGACGTATCATACAGCGACTTTGGTGTTTCATACACAGGTATTGATGGATTAACTGTTGGATATGCACAAGGTGATGTAGAGACAACATCAGCATCACAAAGTGATGAGCACACAATGTATGCGAAATATGCTATGGGACCATTAACTGTTGGTATTCAGTCTTCAGAAAAAGATGTTGAAGGCGGAGCAACTTCAGATACAGAGTCAACTGGAATGGGTATCACTTACCAAATAAATGATGACCTAACAGTTGGTTATGGTACACATACAATTGAGTACAATTCTGGAAAAGACCAAGAGTCAAGCGGTGTTAGTGCATCTTACACAATGGGATCTCTAACAATTGCTGGTGCTTTAAACAGTGTTGATAACATTGCTAACTCAGTTTCAAATGACAGAACAGCTTACGAGCTAGGTTTGACATTTGCATTCTAATTAAAGCAAAAGATTACAAAAGGGCCCCTATTTGGGGCCTTTTTTTATTCAAAAAAAGAAATTCCACTAAAACCATCACAATCCAACAATTTTAAAATACTAATATTTTCTTTTGAAATACCCCCGAGTGCTATTACAGACTTTCTTGTTGATCTTCTTAGAATCTTAAATTTATACATACCAAGATAATTTTTATTTTTTTTAAATACCGAAGAAATAAATATTAAATTTACCTTTTGGTTTTCTTTAGTTCGTATTTCTTTTAAATTATGGGCAGACCCAATTAATAAAAATGACGAAATAAGATTAAACGATAAATGTCGAAAATTATTGTTGAAAGAGGGTAAATAAGCACCATCTAGCTTTAGTTTTATGGCTAATTTTAGATTATTAGATAAAAAAAATTTAATTTTTTTTTTTTTACAATAATTTTTAATATTTATTATCTCATTTACATTTAACTTTTTTTTATAATTTCTAAAAATTACCCCTGTATTATTATCTAATTTATCAATATTATTTTTTTTAAAAGAATTTATAAAATAAAATTTTTTTAAAAAATAATTATGCATATAACTATTAAAAATTTACTTAAAATTAATGATAAAGTTAAGGAAAAAATTTCATCAAGTAGTAATATAATTAAATTACCAAATATAATTGCTGTTTCAAAAACCTTTAAATTAGAACATATAATGCCTCTAATAAATTATGGTCATTTGCATTTTGGAGAAAACAAAGTTCAGGAAGCAGTAGAAAAATGGACTAATATAAAAAAAGATAATAAAAGTATTAAACTTCATTTAATTGGTCGTTTACAAACTAATAAGGTAAAAATTGCAGTAAAACTATTTGATTATATACATTCACTAGATAGTAAAAAACTTGCAGATAAAATATCTTTTCAACAAAAAGAACAGGACATAAAAAGAAAAATTTTCATTCAAGTAAATATAGGAAACGAAGATCAAAAATCAGGCATTTCCACAGATGAAACTCTTGATTTTTATAATTATTGCAAGCAAATAAATTTAGATATTATAGGATTAATGTGTATACCTCCAAACAATAAAGATAGTTCTAAATATTTTGAGGAAATTAAAAAAATAAATGAAAAACTTAATTTGCAAGAACTCAGTATGGGAATGTCATCTGATTATTTAACTGCTATAGAGAAAGGTTCAACATTTGTTCGTATCGGTTCAAATATATTTGGACAAAGAATTTAAAGTATTTTTATTTTAGTATTTGCTTTAATTAACTTGATTAAAATTAAAAAATCTTTCTCAACCAAACCAATACATCCAGCAGTTGGTTTATAATTTTTTGTAAGGTGGATGAATATTGCACTGCCATCTCCAGGCACAGGATTAAACCAATTTTGTTTAATTGGAATTAAAAAATCATATTTATAATCAGTTCTGAATAAATTTTCATATTTTACATTTAAATTTATTTTAATTAATTTGTTGTAATACTTTTCACTTTTTACATCATTGCACCAACCCATATATTTTTTAATACTTACTAATCTTAAATTTGTCTGCGGTATTTCTTTTTTATCATGTCTAAAGTAAAGATTCTCAATTCCAAACACTCCTCTGGGAGTTTTTCCGTCTCCTTCCACTTTGTTTTTAGTAAAACCGTTCTTTCCTACACAACATTTAAATTTAAAGTCATCAAATAATAGAGTATCTTTATTTTTTATAATAATTGCCATTTGTAAATTAATGAGTTTAATTCAGTCAGTAATTATACACAAATTTCCCGTATTATTTAGCATATTAAATGAGATTAAAAGTAGTCTAAATTTTGATGTTAAGAATATAAATAGTGATGATCTAATCAAAATTCAAAATAAAAAAAATATAGTAATTGTATCTGGAGATAAAAAAAATTTTTTTAAAAATCAAATTATTATTGACGATTATCCAATAAATATTCAAAAATTCATAGAACTCATTAATGTCCAATTTCTTAAAAATAAATTTAGTCAACAAAATAATTTAAAAGCAGGCAGATATTATATTAATTTAAATTCAAGAAAAATGATCCTAAAAGATAAATCTCTAAAACTCACAGAAAAAGAAATGAAGATAATTAATTTTTTAAATAATACAAATGGACCAGTTTCAATTGATAAATTACAATCAAAAGTTTGGGGTTACAAATCAAAATTAGAAACACACACAGTTGAGACGCATGTTTATAGATTAAGAAAGAAAATTGAAAAAAAATTCAATGATAATTCATTTATTTTAAGTTCAAAAAATGGTTACAAAATCCAAGAGTAAAAAAAATCTTTTCGCAAAAGAATTATTTTCAAAGAAGTACAAATCTAAGGTAGTAAAACCAAAAAAAGGTAAAGGAAGTTACAGTAGAAAAAATATTAAAGCCTAGCACCTATTTGTTGAATTACTTTAGATGACATTTCTCTTCCTTTATTCAAACAATCTATTTGTTTTAAATCTCTCAAATATCCATGCAAAAAACCAGCTGCAAATAAATCTCCAGCTCCTGTAAGATCTTTTATATCAAGATTTTTTTCTATATTATTTTCTGTTATTTCATCTCCTAAAATTGAAATTGCTCCTTTCTCACCACGAGTGATGACTAAAAGTTTTTTAAGATTTTTTCCAAAATCAATTACTTCGTTGAAATTTTTAGCATCAATTAAAGAAATTATTTCTTGTTCATTTGCAAATGTAATGTCTAGTTTATTTTTTACTAAATCTAAAAACTGTGGTTTATGTCTATCTACACAAAATTGATCTGATAACGACATAGCAACTTTGTTCGAACTAGCTATAGCTTTTTCAAATGCCTTTTTTGGTGCACCTTCATCCCACAGGTATCCTTCAAGGAGTATCATTTCTGATTGTTTAACGACTTCTGTATTCACATCATTTTCATTTATTTTTCCAGCTGTTCCTAAAAATGTACACATTGTTCTCTCAGAATCAGGAGTTACTAATATTAAACATGTCCCTGTCGGTAATTTTTCCTCCTTTTTTTTGTAAAAATATTCAACATTTTCAGATTTTAATCCATCTTCATACTTACTACCTAAATCATCATCACTAACTTTTCCAATAAAACCAACTTTATTGCCTAATTGCGATAGTCCAACTATCGAATTAGCAACTGATCCACCTGATATTGTTTTTTCGATGTTTAAATTTGATAAAAGTGATTTAAATTCTTTTTCATCAAAAATGAGCTTCATAGTACTTTTGGTTAAATTATTTTGAACAATAAAATTATCATCAACTTTACAAATGACATCAACGATAGCATTGCCTATTCCTAAGATTTTCATTTTAAGCTTTCTTTGTTTTAATTGGTTTTTTTCTTTTAGGATAACAAGAAGTACAAATTTTACAAGAAATACCATAACATTCGCGTGCTTTGCAGTATTCTCTTCCATAATAAATTATTTGAAGGTGTAGTTTGTTCCAATATTTTTTTGGAAATAATCTTTTCAAATCTTTTTCTGTTTGGATAACATTTTTTCCATTAGTTAAACCCCATCGTTGAGCAAGCCTATGTATATGGGTATCTATTGGAAATGCAGGATATCCAAAACCTTGGGACATAACTACACTTGCAGTTTTGTGCCCAACACCAGGTAGTTCCTCTAACTCATCAAAAGTTTTTGGAACCTTGCCATTATATTTTTCAACTAAAGTTTTAGATAAATTATAAACACTCTTTGCTTTAATTCTAAAAATTCCAATACTTCTTATTAATTTTTCAATTTTTTTTCGACCTAGTTTAACGAAATGCTCTGGTTTATTATATTTTGGATAAATATCTTTGGTAACATTGTTAACATTTACATCTGTACATTGAGCTGAAAGTAATACAGATATTAAAAGTGTAAATATATTTCTATGTTTTAGTGGTATAGGTGTTGTTGGATATGTTCTATTGAGTATTTTTAAAACAATTTTTGCTCTTTGTGCTTCATTCATCAAATTAGTCTAACGCTGAAGATATAAAAAGATCTGTAGCTGCTCTTATTCCACTACGATTAGCACCATGAACAGTCGAAAAAGCTAATGAATATAATGATGACTTTAAAAATTTTCTTCTATTCATTTAAAGTTTAAAAGATTTCTCATTGAATAGAGACCAGGCTTTTTACTCATCAACCACTTAGCTGCTGTAATTGCTCCCTCTGAATATAAAGCTCTGTCAAATGCTTCATGGTTTAATGAAATTATTTCTTTCCCACTTGAAAAAGTAACTTCATGTTCACCAATAATTTCACCTTTTCTTATTGAATTAAAATTAATTTTTTTTCCATAAGGAAAATTTTTTTTATTATAATATTTTTTACCCATCATTTTATAAAAGTCTTTATTTTTTCCAACAGCAATTCCTTTTCCAAGCATCAAAGCCGTGCCCGATGGATGATCCTTTTTGTGTTTGTGATGAACCTCAAAAACTTTACTTAGATAATTATTGCCAAGTGATGCCGATGTTATTTCGGTCAGATACATAAGCAAATTAATTCCAAGACTCATATTTCCAGCTTTTAAAATTGGAATTTTTTTCGAATAATTCTCAATTAGACTTTCTTGTTTTTTTGTGAAACCAGTTGTACCTATGACTACCTTTTTTTTTATTTTAGTTGCAATTTTTAGGACCTCAAATGTACAATTAGGTACAGTAAAATCTATTATAACATCTGCTTTTTTTAGTGATTTTTCAGAGTTCATCTCAGGTTTAATACCATTAATTTTTTTATTAATTATTCTATTTTCTGTTAGAGAGATTAATTTAGTGGACTTATCTTTTTTGGCAGATTTGATTAGCTGCTGACCCATTCTGCCCATGCATCCAGTTATTGCTAATTTAATTTTTTTCATTATGTTTATTTGTCAAAATATAATCACCAATAGTTTGATATCTAGTATCAGTTTTATTTAAAATTTCAAATAACTTTGTAGTTTGAATTTTTTTAAAATTTAAATCAAATAAATTAAGTTTATTTCTTAATAAA
Organism: uncultured Pelagibacteraceae bacterium; assembly: GCA_902580505.1. Lineage (GTDB taxonomy): Bacteria > Pseudomonadota > Alphaproteobacteria > Pelagibacterales > Pelagibacteraceae > Pelagibacter. Next base: position 3,171 of record CACHLB010000019.1, on the reverse strand, counting down.
AATTTATCAAATTCAAATTTGAAATTTTCTTCGTTGTCGATCAACATTTTTGAAAACTCAAAAAATATAAAAATATTATGATATTTTATTATTTCCTCCATTCCTTTTAATGCTTTAAATTCATATCCTTCAATATCAATTTTAACAATTAAGTTTCTGGATAAATTAATGATTTTGTTTTTAACCAGTTCATCTAAAGAATAAATTTTTAATCTTTGAGTTTCATTTTTATTATCATTTATAAATCTGAAGGATCCGAAATTATTATTATTATTTAAATTTTCATCAAATAATTGATATTCATTTTTATCTCCTATACCGTAATTAAATATTTTAATATTTTTAAAACTATTTAATTTTACATTTTCTGTTAATCTATTTATGATTTTTTTAGACGCATCGAATGCATAGACGTTTATAGCTGGATTATGTGCTGCAATGGGTATTGAATATGCACCATAATTACACCCACAATCTATAAAAGTAAAATCATCATTTTTTATTAAATCTATTATTATATTTATATTTTCTTTATCCCACTCTTTAAGGTTTTTTAGCATCCACCTGCTTAAATCTTTTTTACTCGGATATGAATAAAATTTGTATTTTTTAAAATCTAAGATAATTGGATCTTTAGTTAAAAACTTAAATAAAGAAAAAAAAAAATAGTATAATTTACTTTTTTCTTTATTTACATAGTAGTTTACAACTCTTTGAAAAATAAAATTAAACATCTATTTAATATAAAATAGATTAGCACCACTAACTAGTTTTTCCAAAAACTTTTGGCTTTTTGAAAGAATTTTTTAATACTTGGATTAGATTTTTCATTTTCTATTTCTCTAAATTTTTCTAATAATTCTTTTTGTTCTTTATTTAGTGATATTGGAACTTCAGTGTTTACTTGTACATAAAGGTCTCCAAAATCATTACCTCTCATGTATGGCATACCTTTTCCTCTTAATCTAAATTGTTTTCCACTTTGTGTTCCAGCTGGAATTTTAATTTTGGCTTTTCCTCCGTCAATTGTTGGAATTTCAATTGATGTTCCAAGAGCTGCATCAGCAATTGATACTGGACATTCAAAAAATAAGTTTTCATCTGATCTTTTAAACAAGTCATGAGAATGAACATTAATAAATAAGTACAAATCTCCACTACTTCCGCCTCTAGACCCAGCCTCACCTTTTCCTGAAAGCCTAATTCTGGTTCCATCATCTACACCTTTTGGAATAGAAACTGATAATCTTTTTGAAGCCTGTTTTTTACCTTGTCCATTACAACCAGAACAAGGATGAGTAATTTCTTCTCCTGCACCAGCACATTGAGGACATGTTTGTTGCACTGTAAAAAAACCTTGACTCGATCTTACTTGACCATGACCACTACACATTGAGCATGCTCCAGCTTGATGTCCAGGTTTTGAACCTGAGCCATTACAAGTATCACATTTCTCAGATGTAGAAAATTTTATGTCTTGTTTTTTTCCGGAAAATGCTTCCTCCAAGGATATAGATAAATCATATCTTAGATCAGACCCTCTATTATTCGATCTTCTTGATCTACGACCTCCACCAAAACCTTCACCAAAAAAGTCTTCAAAAATATCAGAAAAATGATTTGAAAAATCGAAATTTCCAAATCCTCCTCTTCCACCTCCTCCATTCTCAAAAGCAGCATGACCAAAATTATCGTAATTTTGTTTTCTTTCAGAGTTGGATAATACGTGATAAGCTTCTGATGCTTCTTTAAATTTTTCCTCAGCACCTTTATCACCTTTATTTTTATCTGGATGATATTTGACCGCGAGTTTCCTGTAAGCTGATTTTATTTGATCTGCGGAAGAGGCTTTGTTTACACCTAAAACTTCGTAATAATCTCTTTTTGCCATAACATGTTATAGACAAACAGTTGTTTTATTAGGCGCTTTTTTCTTTGTTCTCGTCTTTTACTTCTTCAAAATCTGCATCAACAACGTTATCGTCTTTCGTATCTTCTTTCTTTGCGTCTTTTGGAGCATCTTCAGGTTTTGCACCTTGTTGTGATTTGTAGATCGCTTCACCTAATTTCATAGATGCCTGAACTAAATCTTGTGTTTTCTTTTTAATTTCTTCAACATCAGTTCCCTTAAGGGAATTTCTTAAATTTGCTGATGCTTCCTCAATAGCTTTTTTATCTGCATCCGAAACTTTACCTCCATGCTCTTTTAAATTCTTTTCAGTTGAGTGTATTAATGTATCCGCTTGATTTCTTGCATCAACAGCTTCTCTTTTCTTTTTATCTTCTTCTTTATTGGATTCTGCATCTTTTACCATTTGATTGATTTCTTCATCACTCAATCCTCCGGATGCTTGAATTTGAATTTTTTGCTCTTTACCAGTTCCTTTATCTTTGGCCGATACATTAACTATACCATTTGCATCAATATCAAATGTTACCTCAATCTGAGGAACACCTCTTGGTGCTGGAGCTATGCCAACTAATTCAAAATTTCCTAAAACTTTATTATCTGATGCCATTTCTCTTTCACCCTGAAGAACTCTGATCGATACCGCAGGTTGATTGTCTTCGGCAGTTGAAAATACTTGGCTCTTTTTTGTCGGAATTGTTGTATTTTTATCAATTAATTTTGTTGATACACCACCCAATGTTTCTATTCCTAAAGATAAAGGAGTTACATCTAAAAGTAACACATCCTTTACATCACCTTGTAACACACCTGCTTGAATTGCAGCTCCCATTGCAACAACTTCATCAGGATTTACAGATTTGTTAGGATCTTTCCCAAAGAAATTTTTTACCTCTTCTATAACCTTTGGCATTCTAGTCATACCACCAACTAGTACTATTTCATCCACTTCACTTGCAGATAAGCCAGCATCTTTTAGAGCAGTTTTGCATGGCGGTATCGTTCTTGAAATTAGATCTTCAACTAAAGCCTCAAGTTTTGCTCTTGTCATTTTTAAGTTAATATGCTTTGGACCTGTTTTATCAGCAGTGATAAATGGTAGATTTATCTCAGTTTGAGTAGCAGATGATAATTCTATTTTCGCTTTCTCTGCAGCTTCTTTAAGTCTTTGTAATGCTAATTTGTCAGACTTTAAATCGATACCATTTTCTTTTTTGAATTCTGATAGTAAATAATCAACAATTGAATTATCAAAATCTTCT
>CACHLB010000018.1 GCA_902580505.1 uncultured Pelagibacteraceae bacterium | reverse complement strand
ATTTTTTTTAATATCGCCGTTGTTTTCTTTAAATATGGTTGTTCCAGAAACCAATATATTTGCTCCTGCTGTTATAACTTCTTTTGAATTAGAAAAATTTATTCCACCATCTACCTCAATATCAAATTTTAAGTTGCTATTCTTTTTTATTTGATAAAGTTTTTTAATTTTTTCAATGACCTCTGGTATAAATTTTTGACCACCAAACCCTGGGTATACGCTCATTATCAAAACTAAATCAATATCTTTTAAAGTTTTTTCTATGACATCTATCTCTGTGTTTGGATTTAAAGATATACCTACTTTTTTCTTTAATTGTTTTATCAGATGAATTGACTCAATCAAATTATCAGTGGCCTCAGGGTGAATTGTTATTATATCTGATCCAGCTTCAGCAAAGTTTTTAATATATTTATGCACTGGTGAGATCATTAAATGTACATCAAAAGGTAATTTAGTATAATTTCTTAATGTTTTTATCACTGGGGGCCCAATTGTTATATTGGGAACAAAATGTCCATCCATTACATCAACGTGAATTAAATCTGCACCACCATCTTCTAATCTTTTAATTTCCTTGCCTAATTGGCTAAAATCTGCTGAGAGTATTGAAGGCGATATTTGTATATTTTTCATTAATAAATAAAAACTAGTACTATCAATTTTTGAATATATTTGAATTATTATTTACCAAATATTTTATAAATTTCCGCCGCTATTTCACTTTCTAATGGAAACGATAACATTCCCATTACTGAATAACCCATTAAATAAGGCATTAAATAAAATCTAAACATATAAAAAAACCACGCTACATAAAGTGGAACCAATGGTCCTATAATGAAACTAGGAGTTATAAATTTAAAAATTTTAATAATTGGATTTGTGTATTTCACAAATACTTTCATAAAAAAGAATTCAGAATCTTCTTTTTGAAAAATATTCATTGCGGATCTTCCAATCAATGTCCACATAATGATACCTAAAATGTAGTCTATTACTAAAATATATAAAGGCATTTATCTGAAAAAATGGGGGCGGTATCCGCCCCCAAAAAGTTTAATTTAGTGTTGCTTACCAAGTATTGTCTTACCTGATGGAACACGAACTTCGTCTACCATTTGCTGTGTAGCTTTATCTGGTTCTTCAGTCATTAAACTTACTACAACCATTACAACTAAACAGACCGACGCTCCGATTATACCGAAACGTAAATGGTCAATACCTAACCAAGGTGCATTACCCATAAACTTAGGATACACATAAATTAAATAAGCTGTTCCTGATGCAAGACCCGCTATCATACCTGCTATTGCTCCTTGTCTTGTTGCTCTCTTCCACCATACACCAAGTATTAATGGGAAGAACAATCCTGACATTGCAAAGTCAAATGCCCAAGCAACTGCACCAAGGATACTAGTGATCCTCATCGATGCAATGTATGCCCCAGCAGCACCAATAACTATTAGAAGTGCCCTAGCAACTAATAATCTTTTTCTTACATCCGCTTTTGGATCAATGATTTTGTAGTAGATATCATGTGATAAAGCGTTTGCGATAGCAAGAATTAGACCATCAGCAGTTGACATCGCAGCAGCCATTCCTCCTGCAGCAACTAGTCCAGAGATTACGTATGGTAATCCAGCAACTTCAGGAGTTGCTAATACAACTACGTCACCTCTCATAAACCATTCATTTAACTGAAGAATACCATCTCCGTTAAAGTCTGCTATGAAGGCTTGTTTTACATTAATCCAAGCATTCACCCACTCAATTTGCATAATTTCAGCAATTGGTTTTCCAATAATACCTGTTGGTAAGTTTGGATCTATTAGTGATATTTTGGACAATGTTGCAAGCATTGGCGCTGAAGTATAAAGCAATGCAATAAAGAATAGTGACCATGCCACTGATTTTCTTGCAGCTTTAACACTTGGAGTAGTGAAGTATCTCATTAAAATGTGTGGTAAAGAAGCTGTTCCTACCATCATACATAGTGCTAATGAAATAAACTTCCATGCAGCCATTCCACCTTCTGGCACACCTGCGTGTGATACAGCGATAGATTTTAGACCACCTGGTACACCTGCAGCTTTGACGTCTGCAGCAGCATTTTTGACTAATCCAAATTGGGCTTCAAGATCACCTAATCTAGCCACTTCCTCACCTAACATAAAGTGTGGAAAGAAACCAAATCCAGATTTGTTACTAATCCAGAATACTGGAATTAGATAAGCAATAATCAATACTATGTATTGTGCAACCTGTGTCCAAGTTACAGCTCTCATTCCGCCTAGCATTGAACAAAGTAAAATACTTACTAGTCCAACCCAAACTCCTAATTCAAATGGAATACTTAGTGCTCTTGATGCAATTGTTCCTGTTGCGTTAATTTGAGCTGTCACATACGTGAAAGAAGCCAATGTTAAAACAACTACAGCACAGAACCTTGCAAAGTTTCCGCCGTATCTTGTTCCAATGAAATCTGGCACGGTATAACATCCAAATTTTCTTAAGTATGGTGCTAAAAGTGATGATACTAAAACGTATCCCCCAGTCCATCCGACCAAGAAAGCCATATAAGTATAACCACCAAAATAAATACCCCCAGCCATTGCAACGAATGATGCACCTGACATCCAGTCAGCTGCAGTTGCCATTCCGTTAAATACTGTTGGCACCTGTCTTCCAGCAACATAGTAAGCATCGACCTGAACAGTTCTAGATAAATATCCAATCAAGGCGTATATACAAACTGTGAAGGCGACAAACAAAATACCAATTGTTTTAGCGGTCATACCTGCTTGTTCAGCTATAGCCATCAATATGATGAATACAATAAAGCCCCCAGTGTATGTTCCGTAAATTTTTGGTAGGTTGTCAATAAAATTGCCTTTAAACATTAATCATCCTCCTTTTCGGTAAAACCAAACTCTTCATCGATTTTTTCCTGTCTATTTGCAAACCAAAAAATTAGGACCACAAATGCAATGATGGAACCTTGCGCACACATGTAATACGCTAATGGATATCCCATAAAACTTGAAGTGTTTAGGTCTGAACCAAACATGAAGATCAGATAACCGAAAACAAACCAAATAATTAATGTAATAATCATCAATCCTTTGGTTTTTTCCCAGTGCTTTTCTTTGTTTGACATTATTTTAATCCTCCCTATAGGTTAAAGATATAATTCATACTCATTTAAAGTGATAATTAAAGAGTAAAAAATGGCATATATTTATAGTAAAAGTTGTAATATCGGTTCAAAATGGGCATTAAATACAAATTAAAGCTCAAAGATTTGAAATTTGAGTATTTAAAGGAATATTTTATTCCATTCTTAAAATATTTCAAAAAAACAAAGAAAATCGAAAATTATCTCGATTTAAAAGAATTCATTCAAAAAAAATCTGCATGGGTAAGCCAAGTCACTCTATATGGATATCTTAAAACAAGAATGGGAGCAAAATATGTATTGATGTTTGAAGATGAGATATTTTTAGGTTCAATTAATAAAGCTAAATGGAATATTTATTCAACTGCTTTACAGGATTTAACATTTTATACCATCTCTTTCCTAAAAAATATCAGAAGCCAACATGACACTGAAAAAGCAAAAGAAATATATTTTCAAATTTTAGATAATGAAATTCAAAAAAATCAAATGCCAAATGAAATATATGAAAATGCAAAAAAAAAATTTCTTGAGAGATATGAAAAAATTAATTGGAACGAATATCATGAAACATTACCCTTTAATACCAGTGCTTTATCTTTATATGAATGGTCACCAATAGCCGAAGAGTTAAAATCATTAGACAAAAAAATAGTTTTAAATTCAATGATTTTAAAATGGGATAATGTTAAAAAAGAATTTATTGAATTAATAAACTTTTAAGTATTTTTTCTATTTTCCACTAAACTTTTTACTACACTTGGATCTGCCAAGGTAGTTGTATCACCTAATTGATCATGCTCATTTGCAGCAATTTTTCTAAGTATCCTTCTCATAATCTTACCTGATCTAGTTTTTGGAAGACCAGGAGAAAATTGTATTAAATCTGGTGTTGCTATTGGACCAATTTGTTTTCTAACCCAAAGTTTTAAATCTCTCTCTAAATCTAAAGTCGACTTTTCTCCCACATTTAAAGTTACGTAACAATATAAGCCATTACCTTTAATATCATGAGGATATCCAACTACAGCAGCTTCTGCTACTTTTGGATGAGCAACAAATGCACTTTCTATTTCAGCAGTTCCAAGGTTATGTCCTGAAACAATAATTACATCATCAACTCTTCCTGTGATCCAGTAATATCCATCCTTATCTCTTCTGCACCCATCTCCTGTAAAATATTTTCCATCAAATTGAGAGAAATAAGTATCAATAAATCTTTGATGATCACCGTAAACTGTCCTCATCTGCCCTGGCCAGGATTGTGCAATACATAATCGACCTTCAGCTTCTCCTTTTAAAACTTTTCCGTCTTTATTTACTATTACAGGTCTTATTCCATAAAAAGGTTTTGTTGCTGAACCTGGTTTTAAATTTATAGCACCTGTTTGAGGACTAATTAATATTCCACCCGTTTCTGTTTGCCACCAAGTATCAACAATTGGACAATTAGAATCTCCAACTGTTTTATAATACCACTCCCATGCTTCGGGATTGATTGGTTCACCTACAGTTCCTAATAATTTTAGCGATTTTCTTGATGTTTTTTTGACTGGCTTGTCACCCTCTCTCATTAAAGCTCTTATCGCTGTCGGAGCAGTATAAAAAATATTTACTTTATATTTATCAACTATTTGCCACCATCTTGAACTGTCGGGATAAGTTGGAATTCCCTCAAACATTATTGTTGTTGCCCCATTTGATAATGGTCCATAAATAATATAGCTATGACCAGTTACCCAACCTATGTCAGCTGTACACCAATAAATATCTTTAGGTTTATAATTAAATATATATTGATGCGTCATCGATGCGTAAACCAAATACCCACCAGTTGTATGCATCACCCCTTTTGGTTTACCTGTTGAACCTGATGTATATAAAATAAATAAAGGATCCTCTGCATTCATTTCTTCTGGTTCACATTTATTTGAAACTTTTTTTGTTAATTCGTGGTACCAAACATCTCTTCGTTCATCCCAATTTATTCTATTGCCTGTTCTTTTAACAACAACACATTTTTTTACATTTGGACAATTTACTAAAGCTTCATCAGCTATTGACTTTAAAGGTATTATTTTTCCACCTCTTACACCTTCATCAGCTGTAATTAGATAATCAGACTCGCAATCGTTTATTCGTCCAGAAATACTATCGGGAGAAAAGCCTCCAAAAATTATTGAATGCACTGCTCCTATTCTTGCACAGGCTAACATAGTATATGCAAGTTCTGGTATCATAGTTAAATAAATTGTTACTCTATCGCCTTTTTTAACCCCTAATTCTTTGAGACCATTTGCAGCTTTAGAAACTTCTTTGTGTAATTCTTTGTAGGAAATTTTCTTTTGAACTTTTGGATCATCCCCAACCCATATAATTGCAGTTTTGTCTTTATTCTTTTTTAAGTGTCTATCAATACAATTTGCCGATGCATTAAGAGTACCATCGTAAAACCATTTTATCTTAACATCTGATTTACTATATTTAACATCTTTAATTTTCGTATATGGTTTTATCCAATTAATTCTTTTTCCTTCTTTTTTCCAGAATCCATCATTATCTTTTATTGAAGCTTTATATTTTTTTTCATACTGAGATTTATTTACTAGAGCTTTGCTAATCCAGTCTTTCTTTGTTCTATATATAAGTTCTTTTTCTTGTTTTGGAGCTAAAGACTTTGAATTAGTTTTTTTTTTTGTGATTATTTTTTTCTTTCTTTTTTTTATTTTTTTTTTAGGCATGTATTATAAATTTTCTAGATACTACTCATCTTCAAAATAATTTTCCAGCATTTAGTGTCTATTGGCATGACAGAAAGTCTACTTTGTTTTATTAGCGCAATATCTTTTAAATCTTTATTTTTTTTAATATTTTCGAGAGAAACTGGTGTTTTTAGTTTACTTTTATACTTAACTTTTACTGCAACAAATCGCTTCTCTTTATCTGTTGGGTCGATAAATGCTGTTTTAATTACTTCAACAATTCCAACGATTTCTTTACCAATATTTGAATGGTAAAAAAAACAAAGATCACCCTTCTTCATTTTTTTCAAATTATTTGTTGCTTGATAATTTCTTACCCCATCCCAGTCAGCACCTTTAGATCCTGACTTCATTTGCTGGTCAATAGACCAAACATTAGGCTCTGATTTAAGTAACCAATACTGCATATAATTAGGTTATATTAAATTGCTATGTAAGTAAAAGGTATAAAAACTTGAACAAATACAAAAATAGAAAAAATTAATATTAAAAAAATAAATATTATAAAAAATAATAACTTAACATAACCATATTTTTTTTTAAAATCATTGATTAGATAAATATAATTTAAAATTTTTTTCATATTTCTTTTACTTTAAATATACCATTATTCATAACAACATATTCAATATTCATTCTTTTCATATTTGTATAGACATCAAACAAATCAAATACCATTGGATCTTTTGAGATGTTAAAAGATGTGTTTACTAGTATGTTAATATTGTTTTCAGATAATTTTTTTAATAGTTTAAAAATAAATGAATTTTTATTATTAATAATTTGAATTCTACAGGTATTATCGGTATGTATTATAGACTCATAATCAATTTTTAAATCTTCTTTTGCTTCACATAAAGACCCCATCGAATATAAATTTTTCCTAACACTTTTTTGAAAAATAAAATATTTTTCTAAATTCTCCTCAAGTAAAATCGGAGCAAGAGGTTGATAAAAATCTCTCTTTTTTATTTTGTTATTTAAATTTTTAACAGCTAATTTGTCCTTAGCATTACATATAATTGATGTATTTCCTAAAGCTCTTGGTCCTGTTTCTGTCTTATCAATATAGGTTGTAAGAATGCTTCCCTTAGTAATCAACTCAGCTGCTACTTCTAAAGAGTTTTCATCATTCGAAACTTTTTCGAAAAATTCCTTTAACTTAAATTTTTCATTCAAATCGTTCTTATTTGGCCCAGGAAATAAACCTACATTATTTATAAATTTTTTATTTTCATAAAAATATGAAAAATTTGCAGCCCCAATTGCTGAGCCTGAGTCACCGGGCGATGGAGGAACAATCAATTCTTCAAATATATTTTGTTTTGATAAATCATGTATCATCTTACAATTTAATGCGACGCCACCTGTTAAAACTATTTTGCTTTTACCTGTTAGTTCTTTTGCTTTTAAAATAAGGTTTCTAAGAGACTTATTCAATAACAGTTGTGCAGAACTCGCTATATTACAATACTTTTGAAAATTTTTTTTTATACTTAAATTTAAATAAGGCTCACCAAAGACCTCAATAAGAATATCTGAAAATGATCTTTCAGGATTTTTTTGAAATTCAAAGTATGAAGAATTTATTTTTAATCGTTCACAATCAAAAATTTTGTCCATTTCTTTTTCATAAATTGGATTACCATAAGAGCTTAAACTCATAACTTTAAATTCTCCATCATTAATATCAAAACCTAAAAAATCAGTAATTGTAGAATAAAAAAGTCCAATTGAATTAGGATAAAAATTTGTCCAATGTTTCTTTATTAAATTTTTAGAATTTATTGTGTATACAGTCATTGTCTCTCCTTCCCCAACACCGTCACAACTAATAAATGCGTATTCATCAATATTATTTACATATAAAGAACCATACAAACAATGACTAAGATGATGAGATGAGTATAAAATTTTTTCTTTAGATATCTTAATTGTCTTATTTAAATGAGTATAAAAAAATATTGAACCTGAATTAAAATTTTTTAAATGATGAGTTAAAAATTTTTTATTTTCTAGTGGTTTCTTAATAGAATAAATAAATATTTCCCACCATGATTTAAAAGGCTTTTCATAAAAGCAAACAAATTTTATATTTTTTTCATTTAATGAATATTTTTGAATTAAAAATTCTAAACTTCTTTTTGGAAAATTTTTATCACCTTTTATTCTAGTGAAATATTCTTCTTTAACAAAGCAATTAATATTAATCCCATCTGTCAAGAAAACAGAAGATTCATGGTAATACGCTGAAATACCAATATAAAACATTAAAATTAAAGTATTGATTTTGGATTAATATTTTTCAAAACGTCGTTATCTGTATTAGACTTATCCAATTCTAAAAATTTTACAGGCAAAGATATAATTAAAATCAATGAATATAAAATAGGATTAAAAATTTTTGTAACTTTATGTAAACTATTTGCGTAAATATGTCTTAACTTACTTATTAAACTTTCTTTGGAACATTTAAAATGGTAGGCAAATTTAGAATTATTTTTTTTCGCAAAAGCGAGTGAATATCTGGCATGTCTTTCTTCATCCAATAAAATTTTATCAATCTGTTCGGCATGATTTGGTTTAAAGATTCTAATATTTTTAAGAAAATCGTCTAATTTTCTTTCTGCAATTTTCTCATTTGATCCAATAAAAATTGCAAAATCTTTTATCTTTTTTTTTTCAAAAATAAATTTATCTTTGTATATGTATCCTTTAGCAAACAGATGATTTGGTACAAATCTTAATTCTTTATTATTTAATTCGTGATCTAATGAAATCTGGTTTTTGATATTTGTAAAAATTGAAAAATGTTTATATTCGTCTAAAGAATGTCTTATGAAACCTTTTACTAATTTTATATCATCTATATTTTTGGCAGCAAATAACATTTCTAGAGCTGATGCAAATTCAGCAGCAGAAAATTCGTTTAAAACAAAGCAGCATCTAAAAGGTTCAAACTTTTCCAATTTATTTTTTGGTATTAAAAACATTGTAATAATCTTTATCCTTTCGACTTTACCTATTAATAATTTAAAATCAAAAGAATGTCTTAATTTCTTACCATTTGGTCATAATGATTTTTATGTACACCTTCCAGTAAATAGCAATTTTTGTGTTAAATACGGAAACAAAAATTTAAATTTTAAAACAGATAAATTTGGAGGCAGATTTTTTAATGAAAAAAAGGATAACACCCAAGTTTTTGGAGACAGTCAAGTTTTGGGTATTGATATTGATAAAAAGGATAAGCATTACCTATCAAATCATATTGACAAAGATTTTATAATTTATGGAGCACCTAATAATGGTCCGTATGAGGTTTTAAAATTTATAATAATAAATAAAAAAAAAATAAAAAATAAAATTATAATTAAT
>CACHLB010000017.1 GCA_902580505.1 uncultured Pelagibacteraceae bacterium | reverse complement strand
TCTCCATGCTCTATCCTCTAGATGAGATGGAAATATTTCTAAATATTCTCCTCTTGCTCTAAATGTTCCTCTAAAAAAATTTTGATCATTTCTCTTATACTGAAGAGCAACAAGAGATTTTATTATTTGCTCTCTATTATATTCATAGTTTTTCTGTAGGGTTAAAGTCATTTTGCTGTAAGCTTCAACTGATCCCAAACCATAAATACAGGAAACACTTGCAACAATTAAAACATCGTCTCTTTCAAGAAGAGATCTTGTTGCAGAGTGTCTCATTCTATCAATCTGCTCGTTTATTGATGCTTCTTTTTCTATATACGTATCTGATCTTGGCACGTAGGCTTCTGGAGTGTAATAATCATAGTAAGATACAAAATACTCAACTGCATTATCTGGAAAAAAAGTTTTCATCTCACCGTAAAGTTGAGCTGCCAAAGTTTTATTTGGTGCCAATATTAACGCTGGTCTATTCGTAGCTTCTATAACTTTTGCCATTGTAAAAGTTTTTCCAGATCCAGTTACTCCTAATAATACTTGATTAAACTCATTTTTTTTAGCTCCTCGGACAAGCTTTTTAATTGCATCTGGCTGGTCACCAGCTGGGGTAAAATCTGACTTTATTTTGAATTTTTTTCCACCTTCGAGTTTTCCACCGATTTTTGGGTTTTTACTCTGAATGTCTGTAATTAGGTCTTGATATGTATTCTCCATATATTAAACAACGTAATTGAATAATTTCATAATTCAATGAGCATAATATCTAATAATTTAAAAAGAATTAAACCATCTCCAACTATTGCAGTTACTCAAAAGGCAAGAGAATTAAGAGCTGCAGGAAAAGATGTAGTTGGACTTGGTGCAGGGGAACCAGATTTTGATACTCCTATCAATGTTAAAAATGCCGCCATTAAAGCAATAAGAGACGGAGATACAAAGTATACTGCAGTTGATGGAACTCCAGCATTGAAAAAAGCAATTTTAAAAAAATTTAAAAGAGAAAACAAACTAAATTATAAACTAGACGAAATCACAGTTGGAACTGGAGGGAAGCAAGTTCTCTATAACACTTTTATGGCAACTTTAAATAAAGGAGACGAAGTTATTATTCCTGCGCCATTCTGGGTTTCATATCCAGATATGGTTCTCCTAGCAGGAGGAAAACCAAAAATAGTAAAATGTGATGAAAAAGATGGATTTAAAATTACACCTGCAAAATTAAAAGCCGCAATTACAAAAAGAACGAAATGGATAATCCTTAATTCTCCATCTAATCCAACCGGATCTGGATACAGCAAATCAGAAATTCAAAAATTAGCAAAGGTTTTAATAAAAAACAAAAAAGTCCACATTTTGAGCGATGATATTTATGAGCATGTTAAATATGATAATTTTAAATTTTTTACTATTGCTCAAATTTCAAAATTAAAATCTCGAACATTAACAATGAATGGAGTGAGCAAATCTTATGCAATGACAGGTTGGAGAATTGGTTATGCAGCTGGACCAAAAGAAATTAGAAAAATTCAGTCTCAGTCTACCTCGAATCCGTCATCAATTAGTCAAGCAGCAGCTGTTGAAGCTTTAAATGGCAAACAAGACTTTATTAAGAAAAGAGCAAAATCATTTAAAGAAAGACGAGATTTTGTTGTCAAAAGTTTAAATAATATTGATGGTATAAGCTGTTTGAAACCTAATGGAGCATTTTATGTATTTCCAAATTGTAAAAAACTACTAAATAAAAGAACTAAACTTAAAAAAGATACTGATTTTGTCCAACAACTCTTAGAAAAACAAAATGTTGCTGCTGTTCAAGGCTCAGCATTTGGTTTAGATGGATATTTTAGAATTTCATATGCAACTTCAATGGCAAAACTTAAAATAGCAATGTCTAGAATTAAAAAGTTTTGTGAGGATTTAGGATAAACCTATTTTTTTTTGTTTAGTCCAATTAGTGAAGAATTTCTAAATCTTAAGATTACAATTGCTAAAGCAATTAAAACAATAGCACCAGCTTCATATAGTAATATTTCTGGATTAAGAGATTTTCCTTGTAAAATAATAAATCTAGCAAGTGCAGTTATAGCAATAAATAACGGCAGTGTAATTTGAATTGATTGGCTCTCCCAAAAAACTCTAACCATTGCAAGCACCTCAAGATATAGAAAAAGTAAAAGCAGATCTGCTAAAGTAACTCTTTGCACGAGTATCATCTGATACATCTCTTGCCCAAAAGCAATAACTGTACTAACTAAAATGATTACTAATGCTACAAGCTGGATTTGCTTTACAATGTTTTCCATTTACATTCTTTTATAATTTAAAATAACTTTTTATTCTATATTGAAATAGCTTGTAAATTACTGATATTATACTAATCCGAGTCTAACTGCTGATTTTGCTGCTTCTTCGATACACCCTTTTGCTGGCTGAAATTTAAATCCCAATAAATCTTCAGCATACGAAGCATCGGTTTGCATTTGAATTCCTAGGTCAGGAACCATCATTTTTGCACTTGTATCTATATGACTGATTATTTTTATCAAAAAGTTTGGCAAAACTCTTTTTGGAAGTTTTTTTGAATATTCAGGTAATGCTTCAGACATAATATTAGAAAAATCTATCATTCTTTTGACCTCTGAGCCAATTATTAGTCGTCTTCCACCAACATCTGGTCTTGTTAAAGAATTGATGTGAGCTTTTACAACATCCTTCATATCAGATACCAAGATACTAAAATCAGGAGCGCCCGGATATTTACCTTTAAGAAATAATTTTATATAGCTTATTGAAGTTTTTTCTTTTGAATCTAAAGCGTCACCAAAAACACCTCCAGGACATATACATATCAACTTATTTTTTAAACCTTTATTTTCCATAAATTCCCAAGCAGCTTTTTCAGCTTTTATTTTTGAAACAAAGTAATCATTACAACCATGCCAATTTTCGTCACTCCAATCATTTTCACCAAATGTATATGGATTTGTCCTATTAGGCTTTCTAAACATTGCTACAATTGACGATGTTTTAATTATACGTTCGACTCCCGCGTTAACAGCAGCTTTTAAAACTCTTATGGTCCCATCTTTGGCAGTTGGAACAAGGCTTTCACGATCTCTAGAAGTTTTTAAAGGGAAAGGGGAAGCAACGTGCATTACATATTTACAACCTTTTAATGCTTCGTCCCAACCTTCATCTTTCAAAAGATCTAATTCGACAAATGATAATTTATCAATTGATGCATATTTATTTATGGTTTTTTTTGTTTGATCAATTAGTTTGGAGTTTCTGACAGTTCCTAAAACCTTATATCCTGAATTTAATAGTTCAATTGCGGTGTGTTTAGCGATCCATCCACTTATACCCGTTAACAATACTGTTTCATTCATTTATTCGGATAAATGTTTTTCAGCTTCTAATGCAGCCATACATCCCATACCAGCAGCTGTAACGGCCTGTCTAAATATTTTATCTTTTACATCACCAGCAGCAAAAACTCCCGGTATATTTGTTTCTGTGGATTCTGGTTTTGTTATTAAATAACCCTCATTATCCATTTCTAGTTGGTCTTTAAATAATGACGTTGCTGGATCATGCCCTATAGCTATAAACAATCCATCAATTTTTAGTTCGTCTATTTTATTTGTTTTAACATTTTTAATTTTTAATCCAGTTACATTTTTAGGATCATTATCCCCAATAACTTCATCAACAACAGTGTCCCAAATTATTTCAATTTTTTTATTTTCCATTAATTTCTTTTGAAGTAATTTTTCTGCTCTCAAACTATCTCTTCTGTGAATAAGTTGAACCTTTGAGGCAAATTTTGTTAAAAACATAGCTTCTTCAACTGCAGCATTTCCCCCCCCTACAACAGCAACAATTTTGTCTTTAAAGAAAAATCCATCACATGTTGCACATGCAGATACACCAAAACCTCTGAAATTTTGTTCAGAGTCAATATTTAACCATCTAGCTTGAGCTCCAGTTGAAATAATAATTGAGTCTGCTTCATAAATTTGGCCGCTATCTCCAACAGCTTTAAATGGCTTAGATTTTAAGTCTACTGACGCTATATGATCTTGTATCATTTCAGTTCCAACAACTTCTGCCTGACCTTTCATTTGATCCATAAGCCACGGCCCTTGTATTACATCTTTAAATCCAGGGAAATTTTCAACATCAGTTGTAGTTGTTAACTGGCCACCAGGTTCCATACCATGAACTAATATTGGTTTTAACATTGCTCTTGCAGCATAAATTGCTGCTGTATATCCGGCGGGACCCGACCCAATTATTAACACTTTTGTGTGTTTAGTTGGATTTTCACTCATATGAAAGCTATATAATGATTAATGACTAAATTGAAAGGTATATTATTAACAGAAGGTATGCATGGGATGATTAGCCAAGTAGAAGGTTTGGCTAAAGCTTTAGATATAAATTATTCTCACCACACAGTTGAAACAAAAGGTTTCTGGAAAGTTATACCACCGAAATTCACTCCAATATCCGACTCAGTTTTTAAAAAAATTGAATGCGAAGATATTGATTTAATAATTTCATGTGGGAGAAAAAGTATTATTCCATCATTATTCTTAAAAAAAAATTCAATGAAAAAAGTATTTAACATTCATATTCAAAACCCAAAGATAAAACTAGATAATTTTGATCTAGTTGTAGTGCCAGAGCACGATAATCTTGATGGAGATAATGTTTTAAAAACAAAAGGAGCTATTCATTATTTAACAAGCGAAGAAATTGAAAAAGACAAAGAATATTTGTTTAGTATTTCAAGCAAATTGAGGGATAAAAATATTATTTCATTAATAATTGGTGGCCCTACCCAGTATTATGATTATTCGGATAGAAATATCCAAGAAATTTTTTCAAAAGTAAATTATTTAGTTAAAGAAAATAATCTTAATTTAGTAGTTATCCCTTCTATGAGAACGCCAAAGGGTACTATAGAACATGCGAAAATATATTTTGGAAATGATCATTTAGTATTAGATGGTGTTGATAAAAAAGCCTATTTAAGTGCTCTTTCACAATCAAAATATTTAGTTATTACTTGCGATTCAAGCTCCATGATTTCAGAGGCAGCTTTAACAGGTAAGCCAATTTATATTGCCACTATTCCACCTAAAAAAAGCGATAAAAGATTTAAAAATTTTAGAAAATTATTTCAAGAAATGAAAATTGTTAGAGAATTAGGAGAAAAATTAGAAAATTGGAACTATGAAAAATTAGATGAAACGAATAGAGTAGCAAATATCATTAAAGATAAAATTCAATTATAATGGCATTTTTAAATTCAATATTAAAAAATTCGTCAAATCATAAAACTCCTTTTGAACATTGGGAATTAAATCAACCTCTAACTGACGGCCAAGTTCAGGAAATTGTAAACGCTGATATAGCTAATCCGATAGAACATAATTTAAACTATGATGGCACAAGAGCAATTGATGGAGGTGAAGGTAAGTTTAGAGAAGGTATATCAGACGGAGGCAAAGCATTAAAATTTAGATGTTTCGTTACAAAAGAAAATTCAAATCAATTTCCTAATCTTGTTGAATTTATTAAAGAACTTCAAAATCCATCAACTTATAAAAAAATTTCTGAAATGATAAATAAAGATCTTTCAAATTCATATGTAAGAGTTGAAGTTATCTGTGATAGAAAAGGATTCTGGTTAAAACCACATTGCGATATTAAGGAGAAACTGATGTCATGTTTATTATTCGTAAATAAACATAATGAAAAAGAAGATTTAGGTACAGATTTTTATGATGAAAATCTAAAATTAGCAAAAACTGTTCCTTATAAGGATAATTATGGTTATTTCTTTTCAAGTGGCCCTAACACTTGGCACGGTATGGAAAAAAAAGAAATAGTAAAAGAAAGAAGATGTCTTCAAGTAAATTATGTTACATTTGAGACAGATTGGAAAGTTAATTAAAATTAATTATCTTGCAAAGATTTAACTCTTAACTTTGTTGTTTTTAAAGATTTTATTGCTTCTAAAAATGAATAGGCTGTAGACATATTCGTACAATAAGGAATTTTGTTTGCAAGAGTTCCTCTTCTTAATGCTCTTGCATCACTAATCCTGTGTTCAGAATTTCCACCTCCAGTATTTATTACCAAAGATATTTTTTTAGAGTTTAAAACATCTACTATATGTGGTCTACCACTGCTCACTTTATTAATTTTTTTACATTTCATTCCATTTTGTTTTAAAATCTCTGCAGTTCCTTTGGTTGCAGAAAGTGTGAATCCAAGTTTTATTAATCTTTGTGCAACACCTATTATTTCTTGCTTGTGAGAGTCTTTTACTGATAAGAATGCCATTCCTTTAGTTGGCAATGAATTAGAAGCAGCAATTTGACTTTTAGCAACAGCCATTCCAAAATCATCATCAAAACCCATTACCTCACCAGTAGACTTCATCTCAGGGCCAAGTAATAAATCACTATCTGGAAATTTATTGAATGGAAATACTGCTTCCTTAACAGCAAATTTTTTATTGGTTTTATATTTTAATTTATAATTACTTAACTTTTCCCCAGACATTATTCTTGATGCAATTTTTGCGAGCGGAATACCGTTTGCTTTTGAAACAAAGGGTACAGTTCTGCTTGCTCTAGGATTAACTTCAATGACAAAAATTTCATCATTTTTAATTGCAAATTGAATATTTAAAAATCCTTTAACTTTTAAAGCCAGAGCTAATTTTCTTGTTTGTATTTTAAGTTCTCTTAAAAGATTTGCCTTTATTGATACCGGTGGCAAGCAGCAAGCAGAGTCTCCTGAGTGAATTCCTGCTTCTTCGATGTGTTGCATTATTCCAGCAACATAAACATCTTTTCCATCTGAAATCGCATCTACATCTACTTCCATCGCATTATCTATAAATTTATCAATTAAGATTGGATTTTGATCTGATGCTTTGAAGGCTTCATTTATAAATTGTTTCAATTGACTTTTGTCATGAACAATTTCCATAGCTCTTCCTCCCAAAACATAAGAAGGTCTAACAACTACAGGCAATCCAATTTTTTCGGCAACATTAATAGCTTGATCGAATTTGTAGGCTATTCCGCTTTCAGCTTGTTTTAATTTAAGCTTTATGAGCAACTCTCTAAATCTGTCTCTATCTTCTGCTAAATCAATCGATTTGAATTGTGTCCCTAAAATAGGTAATTTGTTTTCATCTAAAAATTTAGCTAATTTGATAGGGGTTTGGCCTCCAAATTGTGCAATAATCCCAATTAGATTTCCTCTTGATTTTTCTTTCAAAATTATATTTTCAACATACTCTTCAATCAAAGGTTCAAAGTACAATCTATCACTTGTATCATAATCTGTAGAAACAGTTTCAGGATTGCAATTTATCATTATTGTTTCAAAGCCTGCTTCTTTTAAAGAAAAGCTAGCCTGGCAACAGCAGTAGTCAAATTCTATACCTTGACCAATTCTGTTTGGACCCCCACCTAAAATTATTATTTTCTTTTTATTACTTGGCTCAGCTTCGCATTCAGTTTTAATAGAGAAATTTCTTTGATACGTAGAATACATATAAGGTGTGAAAGATTTGAATTCAGCGGCACAGGTGTCAACTTTCTTGAAAACAGGAATAACTTTTAGCCCTCTTCTCCTAGATTTGACGATTATTTCTTTTTGATCAGTTAATTGAGATATCTTTTTGTCAGAAAAACCTATTGATTTTATTCTATTAAATTCCTCAAAAGTTTTGGGCAGTCCTTTCGAATTTAATTTTTTTTCTTCATCAACTATTTCCTTAATTTGATTTAAAAACCATGGATCTACTTTTGATAATTTATAAATAACATCTAAAGAAATTTTTTTTCTAAAAGCTTCAGCAATTAATAGCAATTTATTTGGAATATTAATTTTTAAATTTTTTAGGATTTCTTTTTTTGAATAGTTAAAAATATTATCTAATCCTGATAAACCAGTTTCAAGCGAAACCAGGGCTTTTTGAAAAGATTCTTTGAAATTTCTTCCAATTGCCATTGCTTCACCAACAGATCTCATTGATGTTCCTAAAATTGCTTCTGTGTCTGAAAATTTTTCAAAAGTAAATCTTGGAATTTTTGTTACAACGTAATCGATTGTTGGTTCAAAAGAAGCTGGTGTTACTTTTGTTATTTCATTTTGTAGTTCATCTAGAGTATAACCAACTGCTAATTTTGCTGCTACTTTTGCTATTGGAAAGCCTGTTGCTTTTGAAGCTAATGCAGATGATCTTGAAACTCTAGGATTCATTTCAATAATTACCATTCTTCCATTTTTGGGATTTATGGCGAATTGAACATTTGAACCTCCTGTTTCAACACCTATTTTTCTTAAACAAGCAATAGATGCATTTCTCATTACTTGATACTCTTTATCTGTCAATGTTAATGCTGGAGCTATAGTAACAGAGTCACCCGTATGAGTTCCCATTGGATCAACATTTTCTATTGAACAGATAATTATACAATTATCATTTCTATCTCTGACAACCTCCATCTCAAATTCTTTCCAACCATCTAAACATTCTTCAACTAGTACCTGATTTTGAGGAGACTCGTTCATTCCTTCTTTAACAATCTTAAAAAAATCTTTTTTTGTTCTTGCAATTCCTCCACCTAATCCACCCAATGTAAATGAAGGTCTTATAATTGCAGGAAGACCAATTTTGTTTAAACATTTTTTTGCGTTTGAAAATTTATTCAAAACCTCAGACTTTGGTAAATCAATACCAATATCAGACATATTCTTTCTAAACTTTTTTCTATCTTCAGCATTTGCTATTGCTTTCGAGTTTGCTCCAATAAGTTCAATTTTATACTTTTTTAATAAACCAATTTTTTCTGCATTTATTGCAAGATTTAATGCTGTTTGACCACCCATTGTGGGTAGAATAGCATCAGGCTTTTCTTTTTTGATGACTTCCTCTAGTACTTCTAAAGATATTGGTTCGATATAAGTTTTATCGGCAACACCAGGATCAGTCATTATAGTTGCTGGATTTGAGTTAATTAATATTACTTTATAACCTTCATCCTTTAACGCTTTGCAGGCCTGTGTTCCCGAATAATCAAATTCACAAGCTTGACCAATAATAATAGGACCAGCTCCAATAACTAAAATTTTTTTAATGTCTCTTCTTTTTGGCATATTTTTTTATTTCTTTAATAAAATTACTAAATAAATATTTACTATCTTGCGGTCCAGGATTAGCTTCAGGATGATATTGGACTGAGAAAACTGGTTTATTTTTTAATCTTATTCCTTCTATAGAATTATCAAATAATGATAGGTGAGTTATTTCTGTATTTTTTTTTAAGCTTTCCTTAACAACTTCAAATCCATGATTTTGACTGGTAATTTCAACTTTCTTTGTAATTAAATTTTTAACTGGATGATTTGCACCCCTATGCCCTAATTTCATTTTTTTTGTTTTTGCATTTAATGCCAAAGCTAATATTTGATGACCCAAACATATTCCAAATAAAGGAATATTTTTTTTAATTAAATTTTTTACTACTTTAATCGCATATTTTCCTGTTGCGGCAGGATCACCAGGTCCGTTCGATAAAAAAATTCCATGAGGTTTTAGATTAATTATGTTGTCGGCATTTTCTTTACAAGAAACGACTTTAACTTCACAGTCAAAGTCAGAGAAATATCTAAGGATATTTTTTTTAATTCCATAATCTATTGCAACAACCCTAAATTTTTTCTTTTTATTTTTTT
>CACHLB010000016.1 GCA_902580505.1 uncultured Pelagibacteraceae bacterium | reverse complement strand
TTTAAAGTTAATTTTAACTCTAAGAATAAAAAAATTGAATTTACAAAACCTTTAAATTTTTATTCTAAAATTTCATTTATTGAAGTTAATAAAATAACCAATAACCTGATGAAAAAAACATATGATGAAATATTTAATTTTAAATTCAAAGATATAAAATGTGGAAAATATGCAATTAGCTCATCCATTAGAAAACTAAAAACACCAAAAATTAGTTTAAAAAACAAATATCATTACTTCATAGTTAAATTTTTCTTTTTTAAATCAATAATTTTTGCTGATGCGTCTATTAATTTTCTTAAAAATAATAAAGATGTAGAATGTGCGGTATTTAATGACAAAAGCTATGTTGGTGCAGGTGAATTATATGATGAATCTATTAAAAGAGGCATTAAATGTGTACAATTTGTAGCATCATATAAAAATAATTTACTTCTATTAAAAAAATATAATTCAATAAATAAAGATGATCATCCTAGCGCTATTTCAAAAAATTTGTGGGAAAAGTATCAGAATATAAAAATAACCAGTAAACAATCTGATTATTTGCAAAATGAAATTCTCTCAGAATATGAAAATAATTCATGGTTTCCTTCAGCAGGCACTACAGTTGGAAAAAAAGTTTTAAATATAGAAGAACTTAAAACTGAGTTGAATGTAAATGCAAGTCAAAAAATTGCAATTATATTTCCACATATATTTTGGGATGGCACATTCTTTTTTGGTAAAGACTTATTTGGTGATTATATAGAATGGTATAAAGAAACTTTAATCGCTGCTAATAAAAATAAACATTTAAAATGGATTATAAAATCTCATCCAAGCAATATAATAAAAAATAATAGAGAAAAGATATCAAATAAAAAAATCGACCCAGAGCTCAAAATTATATACGATTTATTTGGAGATATCCCTGATCATTTTGAATATCTAAGTTCAAAATCTAAAATAAGTTCTATTAGACTTTTTGATATTTTAGATTTCTGTTTTACAATTAGAGGAACAGTTGGTATTGAGGCTGCTTTAAAAAACAAAATAGTCATCACAGCTGGAACTGGAAGATATAATAATAGAGGATTTACTATTAACTTTGATAACAAAGAAAAATATTTTGAAATGATATCTAATTTGCATTTATTTAAAAACAATAATACTGAAATTAAATCTAATGCTGAAAAATTTGCCTATATATCTTTTATATGTAAAACCATACAATTTAATCCTGCAAGATTTTTCTACAAAAAAAATAATATTGCAGATCTAAATCTAAAAATTAATTATCAGGAGTTTGATAAAAAATCTTACAGAGATAAATTAATAAAATTTAATAATTGGATGGACAATACTGACTCAGATTATTTTGAAGATCCATGTAATGAATGGAGTTCGAACTAGATGTGTGGAATATTTGGCCTTAATCAATCAAAGGATCAGAACTTTATAAAAAAGTTTGTTGAATTACAAAATCATAGAGGTCCAGATGCTAAAAATTATTATTTAAATAATGAAGTAACTTTAATTCATAATAGATTAAGTATTTTAGACCTTCAGTACGGAGATCAGCCAATGATTTATAATGATAAAGTAATTGTATATAATGGTGAAATTTTTAATTCTCCAACAATTAGAAATAATTTAGAAAAGATTGGATATTCTTTTAAAACAAAAAACTCAGACACAGAAGTACTTTTAAAATTATATGATTACAAAGGCGCAGAGATGCTAAACGAACTAAATGGTATGTTTGCATTTGTAATTTATGATATTAAAAAAAATATTTTATTTGGAGCAGTCGATCAATTTTCAAATAAACCATTGTATTATTCTTTATCAGGTAATAATTTTGCATTTTCTTCTGAAATTAAACCTCTACTAAAGTTAGAAAATATTGACGACAAACTTTCTTTTAATTCAATAATTAAATATTTTCAGCTTCAATACATTCCCTTTGGTGACACAATATATAAAAATATAAAAAAATTAAATAATTCTAATTATTTTGAATATAATTTAAAATCAAAAAAAATTGATATTCAAAAATATTCAAAAAAAATTAATAAGGTTGAATTCAACTCATATAAAGATGTAATCATCGCTGGGAGAGAAGCGTTAGAACAATCAGTTAAAAACTGGTCATTAAGTGATGTTCCAATTATTTTTTCTTTATCAGGCGGTTTAGACTCAAGCTTAATTTCTTCAATCTACTCTAATACATCAAAAACAAGAATAGAAACTATTACTGTTGGTTTTGATGATGTAAATAAAGATCAAGACGAGAGAAATTTTGCCAAAATTATTTCAAAAAATATTAATAGTTATCACCATGAAATAGTAATTAATTCAAATAACTTTTTAAAAGATATGGATTTAATATTTGAGAATTTATGTGAGCCTTACGCTGGTAGCTTAGCATCTTGGTATGTTTATAAGAATCTAAGTAATAAAAAAGTAATTTTTACAGGCACAGGAGCAGACGAATTATTTGGTAATTACGGCAAATGGAAGAATTATTTATTTAGTGATTTTTTTATTAAAAATATATTTCAAAATCTTTTTAATCAAAATTTAAAAAATATTAAACATTTTTATGGATATATGTATAAAAAAATTTTTTATGAAAACGAACTTAATAAGCTTATTTTAAAAAATCATAATTACTCAAACGATTTAAATTTAATAATTCATTCACTGGTTCAAAATAAAAAATTTGACCCGAAAAAAAATATTCAAGAAATAGATTTTAACTTACAGTTACCTTGGGAATTTCTATATATTACAGACAGATTATCAATGCTTAATTCAATAGAAGCTAGAACACCTTTCTTGGATGATCAGATGATAAACTATATAAAAAATGTACCAAGTAAATATTTAACTAAAATGACTAATTCAAAAATATTGTTAAAAGATATAGCTAGAAAATATATTCCAGATGAAATTATTAATAGAAAAAAAAAAGGTTTTGTATTACCCAAAGAATCTTGGCTAAAAAAAGAGCTTAGAAACCAATTAATTTATTTTGCATCAAAAGAATTTTTATCTAAACAAGAAATATTTTCTTATAGTTATTTAGACAAATTACTAAAAAATTTTTTTTCATCTAATAAAAATATAAATCTGACTGAAAAAACCTGGACTTTTTTTATCTTTCAATTTTGGTACGAAAAAAATGTTTTCAATAAATAATTATAAAAAAAAACATTAAAATGAAAATAGGAATTTTCTCTACTTATGATCATAGTGGTGCAGGATTAGCAGCAGTAAAAATTAATTCGGCATTAAAAAAATCAGGAATTAAAAGTAATTTATACGTAAATATAAAAAAAAATAAAAACAGTATAATTTTAAAAAAGGGATTGCTTAATGATTTATTATTTCATATTAAATTTTACTTAAGTAAACTTATAACCATTATATTTTGTTTTAAAAAGGCTAAAAATGGTTTTGTAAGTTTAGACTTATTTAATACAAATTACTCAAAAATAATAAATTCACTAAACTTAGATTTAATTCAAATAAATTGGATAAATAATTTTTTATCAATAGAAGATATCTCGAAAATAAAACAACCTCTTATTTGGCGTCTATCTGATATGTGGCCATTCGTTGGTATCGAGCATTTTACTGATGAAAATAAATGGAATAAAAATATAACAATAAATCAAAAAATATTTGATTTAGATTTCATAACTTGGAAAAAAAAGAAAAAGTTACTTAAGAAGAAAATTTATATAATATCACCTTCAAAATGGTTAGCAAAAAAAGCAAGAAAAAGTTTTTTGATGAGAAATAGAAACATAACAGTTATACCCACTCCTATTGATCCAAGGATTTACAGTTTTCAAATAAATAATAAAAAACATAAAGATATTCCAAAAAATAAATTTATTGTCTTATTTTCAGCAAAATACTTATATGAAAAAAGAAAAGGACTTGAGTATTTTGGAAAAGTCACAAAAATATTAAATGATCTTTATCCAAATAAAATTCACTTTGTTACAGTTGGGAAATATAATATTGAGGCTCTCAATCTTTTCCCAAAAAATACTACTCATTTTGGTTTATTAAATAATGAAAAAAAAATCGTAAAAATATACAATTCTTCAGATATTTTCTTTTTATTATCAACAAAAGATAATCTGCCTCAAACTGCTTTGGAAGCTGTTATGTGTGGTTTGCCTTTAATTTCTTTTAATATAGGCGGTGTTAAAGAGGTAATAAAAAATAACTTTAATGGAAATATATTAAAAAATACAAGTAAATTGGAAGTAAAAAGGATTATGGATAAATATATTTATCAAAAAAATTATAAAAAATTAAAGTTAAAAATTCATAAAGATGCAGTAAAAAAATATTCATCAAACATTGTAATTAAAAAATACTTAAAGCTTTATAAATCTATAATGTCTAATCATCTCAAAAACAATTATTTAAACTAAATTAATATGAATAAAAATAAATTTATTTTATTTAATGTGTTTACACAAAAAATATTTATTTGTTTTTTCATAATGACACCGTCAATTATTTTCTTTTCCAAATTCCTATCAGATTTTTTTTTATCTTTAATTGCGTTTTATACACTTGCTTATTTGATTAAGTCAAAAAATTCTGAATATCTTAAAATTTTAGTATTTTTTTTTGTGTTTGTTTTTTATATCTCATTTAATTTAGTAATAAATAATTTTAATCAAATACTTTTTTTAAAATCTATTGCTTTAATTAGATTTCCATTATTCATACTATTTCCTTTATGCGTGAATTTTGATAAAAAATTATTAGATCAAAATTTCAAAATACTTTTTTTATGTCCTATTTTAATTTTTACATTTAATTTATATTTTCAAGCAATATTTAATTACGATATTTTTGGAAATGAATTAATGAATGATTATGCAAGAGTCACTTCTTTTTTTGGTAACGAATTTATTGCAGGGAGTTATCTTTTTTTTATATTTACCATTTTATTGGCAGTTTTTAAAACCTTCACACCAATAAAATTATTATTACTATCATTAATATATTTTGGTATTTTTTTATCAGGTGATAGAACCCCATTTATAGTTATTAATTTATTTTTATTTATTTGTTTTATTTTAAATTTTAAAGATTTTGTGAAATCTAAGCAAATAAAAATTTTATTATTATTTGTTTCAGTAATTTTATCTTCATTTACTATTTTACATTATACAAAAGCAGTTAATCTTTCCTCCATATATAAGTACGAAAATACTTTTAAAGATATTGTAAATGATATTAAGAAAGAAAAAAATGATGAAGGACTAAAAAGATGGCCATATTACGGAATGATATTTAAGTCTTATGTAATTTTAAAAAATAATTTTTTATTTGGTACTACATATAAAAGTTATAGGAATGAATGTAGTAATTTAAAATATAAAAAAGAATATTTAAAAATTACTAACAATCATGGTTATGATGGATGTAGTACACATCCGCATAATGTTTATTTAGAAATTTTATCCGAGCAAGGAATAATTGGTTTTATACTTTTATTATTTTTAATTTATAACTTATCCAACTTAAATAAATTTATTTTTACAGATTTGAAAAAAAATTACTTTCTTGTTTTTATATTTTGTTATTTCTTTCCTTTAAAACCACATGGAAGTTTATATACAAACTTTAACTTGATAATGCTAGCATCTACTGTTGGGTATTATTTAATATTTAACAAAAAAACAAAAGAATAATATTTTAATTTATTTGTGAAAAAATAAATTAGTGTTAATAATTTAAAATGCATCTCTTTAACTTAACTAGCTTTCTTTTAATTATTTTTATTTCATTTGTGTCAGTTTTTTCTTCCTATTACATTTTAAAAAAAATTAATAAAATTGATCTTAATACATCCTCCTTAAGTGACCAAAAAAATGTAATCACATCTGTGGGCGTTTCATTTTCACTATGTTTATTTCTCATTTCAATCATTTTTTATCTTTACTATGATTTAGCTAAATATTTTCCAAATAGATTTTATTTGTTTTATATTTCAATCTTCATTTTAACAATATTAAGTTTTTTAGACGATACTTTAGAAATTGATCCTAAATTAAAATTAATTATTCAATTATGCATTGTTTACTTTTCACTAACAAATTTAGAATTATTAAACTTGGGTTTACCACTCAAATTGTCTATGTTTTTTTGTTTATTATTCTGGGTCTATATTATTAATATAATTAACTTTATAGATGGTTCAGACGGGCATTGTGCAGTTCATTCAATATTCTTCTTACTGGGAATTATTATAATAAGTTATTATTTTAAAATTGAAACATTTGGTTTATTTATCAGTATAATTTTATTTACAGCACTTATATTTTTTATTTTTTTAAATTATCCCAGAGCAAATGCATATATGGGAGATACTGGCAGTATAATTTTAGGATACTCAATTGGATATGTAAGTCTTGAGTTTATACTTATTGATAAATTGTTTTATATTTTGACACTATTATCTTACCCATTGTTAGATTGCACAATTACGTTGATAAGAAAAACATTAAAAGGCCATTACCCATGGGCTAAATTAAGCGACTATTTTTTTTTACTTCCAATAAAAAAAAAACAATTACATAAGAAAGTGTTTTATATAAGCATCATAATAAATATTATAAACCTCTCTTTATTAATTTTTATGTTAAATGATTTTAATATTATATTTTTCATTTTAAGTTTGATTAATTCAATGATGTTCATTTTGTATTATAATAGTTACAGAAATGAAAAATAATTATATTTTAATTACTGGTGGTGCTGGTTATATTGGATCAACAGTAGCAAACTATTTACTAAAAAGAAAATATAAAATCCTAATTCTTGATAACTTATCATCTGGTAAAAAATCTTTTATAAATAAAAAAAGCAAGTTTATAAAAGTAGATTTATTAAATTATAATTCTTTAAATAAAAAAATTTTTAAATATAAAATTTCTCATATTATTCATTTAGCATCAAATATTGATGTTACAGAATCAGAAAAATACCCAAAAAAATATTTAATTGATAACGTAAAAATGACCAAAAATATTTTAAAATTTGCCATAAAATATAAAATTAAGAATTTTATATTTTCATCGACAGCTGCTGTGTATGGCAAATCAAACAAAACAAAAGTTAATGAAAAAGATCAGTTGAAACCAATAAGTAATTATGGCTTAGGAAAATTAATTTGTGAAAATTTAATCATAGATGAATGTAAAAATAATAACATAAAATATACAATATTAAGATACTTTAATGTTGTTGGTGCTGATATTTTTAATAAAACAGGGCCATTAAAAAAGGGTAGTTTATTTAAAAATTTATCTGAAAATTTAGAAAAAAATAAAAATAATATAAATGTGTATGGAAAAAATTTTAAGACACCCGATGGATCTGCAATTAGAGATTATATAGATGTATTAGACATAGCAAACATACATTATTTAATTATTAAAAACTTAAAAGAGAAAAATAATATAATAAACTGTAGCTATTCTAAACCACTATCAGTTTTAAAGGTCATTAAGTTATTTTCTCAAATTTCAAAAACAAGTATCAAAATTAATTATTCAAAAAGAAGAAAAGGAGAAATACCAAAAATATATGCCGATAATGTTTATTTAAAAAAATTATTTAAAACATGGAAACCAAAAAAAAATGTTTACCAAAGTATAAAAACAAATTTATTTTGGGAAAAATATTTAAACAATTAATTTTTAAAAGAATTTATAAATAAATCTATAATTTGCCTTTATAAATTTTTTGAAACGGAAAAGTTAAAACAAAATTTATTTAATTACCTTAGAATAAAATAATTTACTTATTTTCATACCTTTTTGATATTTTATTTAAGCTTATTCTTTTACTATTATTATATAATCTAATACACTTATTAATAAGTATTTATGTTGCGTAGAAAAAAGGATGATGTATTAAGAGTTTATGAAAGTATTAGTTGCTGGCGCTGGTGGATTTATCGGAGGGCATTTGGCAAAAGATTTATCAGAGCAAAATTTTGAAATAATTTGCGCTGATATTAAGCCTCCTCAATATTGGTTTCAGTTAAATGAGAAATTTAAAAATTTTACTTTAGATTTAAAAGAGTATGAAAGTTGTTTAAAAGTAACAGAGAATGTTGACTACGTTTATAATATGGCATGCAACATGGGAGGTATGGGTTTTATAGAAAATAATAAAGCAGAGTGCATGTTGTCAGTGTTAATTAATACTAACTTGTTAAGGGCATGCTTAAAAAATAAAGTAAAAAAATATTTTTTTTCATCAAGCGCATGTGTTTATAATTCAAGTAAACAATCTAAAGTTTTTGTTCCTGGACTTAAAGAGACCGATGCTTATCCTGCAGATCCAGAGGATGGTTATGGTTGGGAAAAATTATTTAGCGAAAGAATGTGTAGACATTTTTACGAGGATTTTAACTTAGAAACTAGAGTTGTCAGGTATCATAATGTTTATGGTCCTTTAGGAACGTACAGTGGTGGAAGAGAAAAAGCTCCTGCAGCTTTGTGTAGAAAAATTATTGAAGCTAAGATGAAAAATTTAAACGAAATTGAAGTTTGGGGAGACGGGCAACAAACTAGAAGTTTTATGTTTATCGATGATTGCATTGAAGGGACTAAAAAAATTTTTAACTCAAAAAAGTTTGATATATATAATTTAGGTAGCGATGAGCAGGTTTCAATAAATCAAATGATAGATATTATAGAACAAATTGCTGATTATAAGATTAAAAAAAAATATTTATTAGATAAACCAAAAGGAGTAAGGGGTAGATCAAGTGATAATAATAAAATTATAGCAGATTTTAATTGGTCCCCAGGCACAGGACTTAAAAAAGGCTTGGAGAAAACTTATAAATGGATATTTGATCAAATAAAGTCTGGAGATAATACAAATAGATTTACAAAAAGCTATTAATTCAAATAACATTTATCTTATAATATAAAATCTAATAATTTATGAAAAAAAAAATTATTGTAGTTACTGGTGGAGCCGGATTTGTAGGATCAAACTTAATAAGAGAATTATTAAAATTAAAGAAATATAGAATTATAAGTTTAGACGACTATTCTAGCGGAACAAAGAAAAATCATTTTAAAAATTCTAGTGTAAACTACATAAAATCACATACAAAAAATATAAACAAAGTTCTCAAAAGATATAGGAAAAATATAAAGACTATATTTCATTTTGGTGAGTTTGCCAGAATTCATCAAAGTTTTAATAATTTAGGTAAATGTTTTGAGTCTAACCTAGCAGGAACTTTAGAAGTATTCAGATTTTGTCTTAAAAATAATATCAAACTAATATACTCAGCAACTTCAGCAAGTTTAGGAAATGGAGGTAATGATAAAAATTTATCACCATATGCATTCAGCAAAGCAAAAAACTTAGAATTATTGGATAATTTTAAAAGTTGGTTTGGTTTAAAGTACGAGGTTATTTATTTTTATAATGTTTATGGACCTAACCAAATATATAAAGGAGAAATGGCAACCGTTATTGGTATATTTGAAGAACAAATTAAAAATAATAAACCATTAACTATAGTAAGACCTGGTTCTCAAAAAAGACGTTTCACACACATAAATGATACAATAGAAGTGTGTTTAGAGGCTTGGAAAAAAAATGAGAATAAACACTATAGTATTGCTTCTAATAAAAGTTATTCAATAATTCAAGTTGCAAAAATGTTTGGTGGAAAAATTATATATATACCAGAAAGAAAAGGAGAAAGATACGAGTCAGCAATTATTAATAAAAATATTTCATATAAAGTTTATAGGCGTGTAGGAAAAATACAGCTAAAAACGTATATTAAAAATTTTAAAAACAAAAAATAAAATAATTTGTGATTTTAATTAACAAAAGTTACTTTTACATTTTAATTTTAATTTCTACATTTATAAAAATATTACTCTCATATTATTATGGTGATAATTCCATAGATATGGAATGGAATATTATTAATAATAATTTAATAAATTATGGATCGTATAGCTATTATGTAATTGAAGGTGAGAGAATACCAACTGTTTATATGCCACCTTTGTATACATATTTTTTGTATTCATTTTCATTTTTAGGTTTAGACAATTTTTTAACTGTAAAATTAATATTATTAATACAGTGTATAATTTCATCGTTTTCAATAATAATTTTTTTTAAGTTGTTATCCAAATTTTTTAATCAATATATTTCTAGAGTCGTTTCATTGATTTATTTGTTTTTCCCACTAAATTTTTATGCGCCAAGTCAAATTTCATCAGTTACTCTTCAAGTATTCTTATTTCTAATTTTTATTTACCTAATTATAAGTCCAAAAAAATATAAAGAATTTATAATTTTGGGAATATTCTCAGGTTTATTAATTTTAATAAGAGGAGAATTTTGGCCTTTATTTTTAATATTAATAATTTTTAAACTTTTAAAAAACCCAAAACAAATAATAAAAATTATTTTATGTTTATTAATGGTGGTATGTATTGTTTCTCCAAAAATAGTTTCAAACTATAAAAAATTTGATCAAATTATTCTCACAAAGTCTTTTGGTTATAATTTATGGAGAGGAAATAATGACGAACTTAATATTAATGGGTCTAACATAGATATGACAGATAAAAAAATATTAAACATTTTTTTTTCATCAAAGTATGATTTAAAAGAATTCGAAATTTTTTTAGATGAATATTTTTTAGATATTGCAAAAAAAAATATTACGAGTAATCCCAGTTTATATGCAAAACATT
>CACHLB010000015.1 GCA_902580505.1 uncultured Pelagibacteraceae bacterium | reverse complement strand
GCAACTCCTGATAATTCAACTGATTTAGCAAAGCTTAAAGGTTTAGATGGATGTTGTGGAGTAAAGCTTTTTGCGGGTTCCTCAACTGGAAATTTATTAGTTGATAAAGAAGAAGATATTGAAAAGGTATTCCAAAATACTTCAAAAATAGTTGCAGTTCATTCTGAAGATGAAGAAATAATTAATTTAAGAAAAAAATTAATTGAAAAAGGCAATGTTCATACACATCCTGTATGGAGGAATGAAGAATGTGCAATGTCATCTACAAGAAGGATTGTTAGGATTGCTAAAAGACTTAATAAAAAAGCACACATATTACATGTTACAACAAAAGAAGAGGTAGATTTCCTTTCTCAAAATAAAGGAAACATAACTTTTGAAATTACTCCACAACATCTAACAATATATGCACCAGATTGTTACGAGAAACTCGGAACATTTGCGCAGATGAACCCTCCTTTGAGAGACAAATCTCATTATGATAGATTGTGGTACGCTATTCGAAATAACTATAATGATACTATCGGTTCAGACCATGCACCGCACTTAAAAGAAAACAAATTAAAAGAATATCCTCAATCACCATCTGGTATGCCAGGTGTACAAACATTATTACCTGCAATGCTAAATCATGTGAATGACAAAAAACTTACTTTAAATCAGCTGATCAAACTTCTTTGTGAAAATCCAGTTTCAGTATTTGGTATTAAAAATAAGGGATTTATCAAAAAAGATTATGATGCAGACTTTACAATAATAGATATGAATAGAACAATTGAAATAAAAAACGAAAATATTCACAGTAAATGTGGATGGAGCCCGTTTGATGGCTATAAATTTAAAGGTTCACCTGTTTATACAATTATTAATGGAGATATTAAAATGAAAGAAGATGAAATTTTAGGAGATCCATCTGGCAAACCAATTCTTTTTGATTGAGTTATATAGTTTTACTTGAATACATGTTTACAAGTGTTACTCCAACTACAATAAGAAACATCCCCAATATAGCTTGCCAACTTAAAGATTGTTTAAAAAAAATATATCCCAATATTGCAATTGTAAAAATACCAAGTCCGCTCCATGTTCCATAAACAATAGCTATAGGTAGCTTATCAACAACAAAAGTGAGTAAATAAAAAGCAAATAAATAAAATATAGCCAAAAATACTGTTGGTGTTAATTTTGTAAAGTTTTGAGTAACAGGAAGAAGCATTGTCCCACAAACTTCACAAATGATTGCTCCTACTAAAAAAAGATATGTCTTAAGCATTATTTTAAAATACTGCTATTTATTAAGTCTTCTTTTATCTCATCAAGGATTGCAGGATCATCAATCGTTGCAGGCATTTTATATTCTTCTTTGTCAGCAATTTTTCTAATTGTTCCTCTTAAAATTTTTCCAGATCTAGTTTTGGGTAATCTTTTAACAACAATTGCTATTTTAAAAGCTGCAACAGGTCCAACTTTATCTCTAACCATTTGTACACACTCTTTTGAAATAGTCTCATTATCCTTAGAAACTCCTGCTTTTAGAGCAATTAAACCAATTGGTAATTGTCCTTTCAGCTGATCTTTTATTCCTATCACTGCACATTCAGCAACAGACTGATGTTCAGACAAAACTTCCTCTATTGCACCTGTTGAAAGTCTATGACCTGCAACATTTATTATGTCATCTGTTCTCGACATAATCCAAATATATCCGTCATCATCAATATGCCCTGCATCATAAGTTTGGTAGTAGCCATTATAATTTGACATATAATTTTCTTTATATCTCTCATCTGCATTCCACAAAGTTGGGAACGTACCTGGCGGTAATGGAAGTTTAACCACAATATCTCCCATCTCATTTGTTTTAGCTATTGTTTGATCGGGTTTAATTATTTTTACATCATAACCTGGGACTGCTTTGCAAGCGGATCCATATTTTGTTTCTTGCATTTCTATTCCAGTACAATTTGAACTTATAGCCCAACTCGTTTCAGTTTGCCACCAATGGTCAATTACGGGAACTTTAAGTAAATTCTCAGCCCATTTAATAGTATCAGGGTCTGCTCTTTCACCTGCTAAAAATAATGATTTAAATGAACTTAAATCATATTTAGAAAAAAACTTACCTTCTGGATCTTCTTTTTTTATTGCTCTAAATGCAGTTGGCGCTGTGAATAAAGATTTAATTTTATATTCTGAGATTATTCTCCAAAACACTCCAGCATCAGGAGTACCAACAGGTTTGCCCTCAAATAAAAGAGTTGCACAACCTTTGAATAATGGAGCATAGACAATATAGGAATGTCCTACTATCCAACCAATATCACTTGCTGACCACCATACATCATCCTGATCAATGTTATAAATATTTTTCATTGTCCATTTAAGAGCAACTATGTGACCACCAATATCTCGAACAATCCCCTTTGGAATACCAGTAGTTCCTGAAGTATAAAGGATGTAAGCATAATCATTGGCACCCATCTCAACGCAATCTTTATCATCTGCTCCAGATAGTGCTTCATCCCAACTTATTTCTAATGGTTTATTTAATTTTACCTCGTGTCCAATTCTTTGAAATAATATTACTTTTTCAACTTGGTGTTTTGCTAATTTTAAAGCCCCATCTACAAGTGGTCTATATTCAACTATTCTTCCAGGCTCAAATCCACATGATGCTGTAATTAAAATTTTAGCTTTACTATCATCAATTCTGCTAGCTAATTCATTTGAGGCAAAACCACCGAATACAACAGAGTGAATTGCTCCAATCCTCCCACATGCAAGCATCGCAACTACCGCTTCTGGTATCATCGGCATATAAATTATTACTCGATCTCCTTTTTTAACTCCTTGCTTATCCAAAGCGCCTGCAAATTTTGAAACTTTTTCTTTTAATTCTTTGAAAGTGAACTTTGCTTTACTTTCTGTTATAGGACTGTCATAGATCAAAGCAGTTTTATCACCTCTTCCTTGATCAATGTGAAGGTCTAAGGCGTTGTAGCATGTATTTGTTACACCATCTTCAAACCATTTATAGAAAGGAGGGTTGTCTTTTTTTAAAATCTTAGTTGGTTTTTTGAACCAAAACACATCTTCAGAAACTTTCTGCCAAAATTCCTCAGGATTTTTTAGAGATTCGTCGTAAATTTCTTTGTAATTTCTATTCATTTTGATTTGCTATTTGGTGTCATTTTTCTATTGAATTTATGCAACAGGTTGTATTTAATTTTAAAAAGTCAGTAAAATCAACACTTATAACGCGGCAAAAAGTCTTCAACAAACTAATTTAATTTGATATTAAGCCCCTAACTTTGGAGAAACCTTTGTGGTTTGTCCGTAGTTTAAATTTAAACTAAAAAAAACTAACGAGAGGGAGTTTTTTATGAAAAAACTTAAAATGTTTGCATTAGCAGCAGTGGCTCTATTTGGTCTTACTGGTGCAGCAAACGCAGCAACTGCTATGTTAGCTTCTGACGACTTCGTTGGGATTTCCTTTTGGGTAATCGCAATGGGTATGGCAGCAGCTACAGTATTCTTCTTCATGGAAAGAAATACTGTTGCAGCAGGCTGGAAAACTTCAGTAACAGTAGCTGGTCTTGTAACTGGTGTTGCATTCATTCACTACATGTACATGAGAGATGTATGGGTAATGACTGGAGATTCTCCAACAGTATATAGATATATTGATTGGTTAATCACTGTACCATTACAGATGATCGAGTTTTACTTAATTCTAGCAGCAGTTAAGAAAATCCCAGGAGCAATCTTCTGGAGATTATTAATTGGTTCGCTTGTGATGTTAATTGGTGGATACTTAGGAGAAGCAGGTTACATCAATGCTATGCTTGGTTTCATAGTCGGTATGGCTGGATGGATCTACATCTTATATGAAGTATTCTCTGGTGAAGCTGGAAAAATTGCAGCTAAAACTGGAAACAAGCCATTAGCAACTGCATGGGGTGCTATGAGAATGATCGTAACAATTGGTTGGGCTATTTACCCATTAGGTTACATTTTTGGATACCTAGTAGGTGGAGTAGACGCTAACTCATTGAACGTGATTTACAACTTAGCAGACTTCATCAACAAAATTGCTTTTGGTCTAGTAATCTGGTCAGCAGCAGTTTCACAAGGTGGAGCACGAGCTAGATAATTAGCTTTTAATATTAAAAAGAGGCGGGTATGCTAAAACATACCTGCCTTTTTTTTTGGACTAAAAATAGAAAATGCTAAATTTCAAAAATTTGCCGCAGTCGCAAATTAGTTTATAAGAATTATTTATTTAATATGGCAAAAATCAAATATATAGAATTTAATGGTACAGAACACGAAGCAGATGTTGCAAACGGTCTTAGTGTAATGGAAGGTGCTATACAAAATGATATTCCAGGCATAGATGCAGATTGTGGAGGTGGAATGTCATGTGCAACTTGTCATGTATATATTAATGATGATGAATGGTTTAAAAAACTGCCTGAAAAAGAAATGGGTGAAGATGATATGTTAGATCAAGCCTTTGAACCCAAATCTAATAGCAGATTAAGTTGCCAATTAATCGTCTCTGATGATTTAGATGGATTGACAGTCCATATGCCGGAGAAACAAGTTTAATGATTAAAACAGATGTAGTAATTATTGGAGCAGGACCCACAGGCTTATTCTGTGCACACCAATTAGGCATCATCGGATTAAAATGTGAAATTGTAGACAATCTAGATAAAATTGGAGGACAATGTATTGAGCTTTATCCAGACAAACCAATTTATGATATTCCTGCAGTTCCTAAATGCACAGGAGAAGAACTTACAAATAATTTAATTGAACAAATAAAACCTTTTAATTTTAACTTTCATTTAAGTGACAGAGTTCAAGAATTAAAAAATGAAAACAATAAATGGTTTGTTAAAACATTAAATGGTAAAGAATTTGAAACACCTAATATTGTTATAGCAGGTGGCGTAGGTTCTTTTGAACCAAGAAAATTCCCAACTAAAAGTGCTGAAAAGTATGATGGAAAATCAGTTTTATATTCAATAAAAGACAAAACTATTTTTAAAGATAAATCAGTAGTTATTTTTGGAGGTGGAGATAGTGCTCTTGATTGGGCTATAGAATTATCTAATTCATCAAAAGTAACACTTGTTCACAGAAGAGATGAGTTTAGAGGAGCTCCCGCAAGTGTTCAAAAAATAAAAGAATTAAGTGATAATAAAACTATTGATTTAATTACTAAATATTCAATCAAAGATGTTAAAGGAAATGGCTCATTAGAAAGTGTCGAAATCAAAAGTGAGTCAGGTGAAAGTAAGGTTATAAAAGCTGATTATGTCTTAGGTTTTTTTGGATTAATAATGCAATTAGGACCAATCGCGGAGTGGGGTTTAAATTTAGATAAAAAAACAATTCCCGTAAATACTGAGAATTTTGAAACAAATAAAAAAGGAATATTTGCAATTGGGGATATCTGTAATTATCCAGGCAAATTAAAGTTAATACTTTCAGGTTTTCATGAAGGAGCTTTAGCTGCAAGAGGCTGCTTTAAATATGCAAGACCTGATGAAAAATATAGATTTGAATTTACAACTGCATCCAGCACTATCAAAGATAGATTGGGTGTTAAAGAATGATTGAACTCTTTACTGCTGATACTCCTAATGGGTGGAAAATTAGCATAATGCTCGAAGAAATTGATTTTCAATACAAACTAACAAAAGTTAATTTGAGTGGAGATCAATTTAAACCAGAATTTAAAAAAATAAGTCCATTTAATAAAATTCCTGTAATTATAGATCACGAGAATAATAAGACCGTATTCGAGTCTGGAGTTATACTTATGTATTTAGGTGAGAAAAGCAAGAAACTCTATCCTGAAGCAGACAGGCTAGAGATAAATCAGTGGTTGATGGCTCAAATGGCTATCGTGGGTCCAATGATTGGCCAACATCACCAATTTCATTATTATCATCAAGGAAAAAGTGAGTGGGGAGAAGAAAGATACTTTAAAATCACCAGAAAGATTTACGAAGATCTTGAGACTAGATTGGCTGAAAGTAAGTTTTTAGCAAATGATAAATATTCTATAGCTGATATTGCTACATGGTCTTGGATTGCAAGACATAAAAGACACGATATTGGATTAAATAATTTTGAAAACCTATCTAGGTGGTTTGTTGAAATTGCTGAACGCCCAGCTGTAGTAAAAGGTTTTAAAGCACTAAATAAAGATGCTGAAATAGATTTTCCTTAATCGTCAGCGTAAACTTTTTCGTCTTTTTCGTGTTTTTCTTGAGCTGCAATACAAAGAGTTGCAACTGGTCTTGCCATTAATCTTTTCAAACCAATAGGCTCACCAGTTTCTTCACAAAAACCATAAGTTCCATCTTGAATTTTCTTTAATGCGCCATCTATTTTAGAAATTAATTTGATTTGCCTATTAATAGCTCTCATCTCTACATTCTTCTCGGTGTATGAGCTTGCTTGATCAACTATGTCAGCTGATGCACTATTATCATCCATTGACGCCTGAAAAATCGCCTCATTATTAGATCTCTTTAAATCTTTTTTCCACTCCATTAATTTCATCTTAAAATATGCTAAATGTTTAGCACACATGTATTTCTCTTTTTCTTTTGGAGTATAAGTTTTTGAAATTCTTACCATACTTAGCTATTTTGAGTTGGTGAATATATTCATGAATAAATGAGTGTCAAGAACGGTTTATTCATATAGATTGATGAAAATGGCCTTAAACAAAAGAAATATAAATAATATTTTTTATATTTTTGTAACGACTCACTTAATTCTATGGACAGTTGTTCCAACTATCACAAACTCAAATTTACCTTTGGATACAATTGAAGCATTGGCTTGGGGTAGTAATTTAGATTGGGGATTTAACAAACATCCTCCATTAAGTGCGTTTTTTCCAGAAGTTTTTTTTCAAATATTTGGGCCACAAGATTGGGCTTATTATTTTTTAAGTCAAATTTTTGTAGTGATATCTTTTTTCATTATTTTTAAATTATCGCAAGAAATTCTTAATGATGGCACTTTGAGTTTGTTATCAGTGTTTCTTATTGAAGGGATATACTTCTATAATTTCACAACTCCAGAATTTAATGTAAATGTTTGCCAATTACCTTTTTGGTGTTTAACCGTTTATTACACTTGGAAAATATATATTAGTAAAAAAATTGAGCTTGATGATTGTATCTTGTTAGGAGCTGCAGCAGCGTTTGGAATTCTATCTAAGTATCTTTTTATTTATTTATTAGTTGCAATAGATTTATTGTTTGCATATTTAATATTTTTTAAAAAATCAAAAAAGTTCGATTTTAAATATTTAGTTTCTTTAGAAGTATTTTTTGTAATTTTAATTCCGCATATAATTTGGTTATTCAATAATGACTTTATTACTATTAAATATGGTTTTACTCGTGCAGGTTTAGATGAAGGACAGATAATAAATCATCTTAAATATCCATTAATATTCACATTAAAACAAATTGGTATTTTAGCGCCATTTTTAATTCTAGTCTGGCTACTAATAAAAAAAATTCCAAAAAAATTCAATTTAAAAGATGAAAAACTTTTATTTTTAATATTTATTAATGTAGTCCCAATTGTTCTGGTTTTTATGACAGCTTTAATAACCGGATCAAAAATTAGAACTATGTGGATGACCCCTTTTTACCTATTCTTTGGAACTTTATTTATTTACCTTTTGAAAACTCAAATAAACATTAAGAAACTAAATTCTTTTTTAATAGGATTTGTATTTTTATTTTTATTATCTCCAATTTTGTATGGTTATGTCTCAATATCTCAGACTGATAAAAGGACTGATTATCCTGGAAAAGATATAGCTATAAAAGTTCAAATGGCATGGCATGAACAACATGATGAACCTATTAAATATGTCCTTGGTGATGAATGGGCAGCTGGAAATTTATCATACCACATTAATTCAAGGCCTATTTGGAAAGGCTTTGTTACAAAGGAAAAATTGAATTCATTTGAAAAATATATGTGTATTGATAAGATTTGCGTAGGGTCTTAGATATGAAATTCAATAAAAACATACTATTCATAGTCTTTATTGTTATAATAATAGAGTTGTCTGGACATGGTATCGTAGCCTCTTTGCTGAGGTTGCTTGCAAGTTAAATAAATGAAAATTACTATTTTAACACCAGTTTATAATGACTGGAAATCAGCTTCAAAATTAATTGAAGAAATAAATACAATTGTAAAAGACTTAGATGCAGAATTTTCTCTTGTTATTGTCAATGATGCATCAAGTGAGAAAAAACCAACCTCTATTTCCAATACAGAAAACCTATTATCTGTTGAAATTTTAAATATTAAAAACAATCAAGGACATGGAAGAAGTATTGCAACAGGACTTAAACATATATTTCAAAATAAAGAATTTGATTACGTAATTCCAATGGATTCAGATGGTGAAGATAGACCTGAAGAAATCAAAAGTTTTCTAGAATACATAAAATATGACGAAGGAAAACCAATTGTTGGAGAAAGAGTAAAAAGATCTGAAAATTTCATTTTTAAAACTTGTTACCATTTACATAAAATAATAACTTATGTATTTACTGGTCATTCTATAAAATTTGGAAATTATACGTGTCTCCCAAAGTCAACTGTTGAGAAATTAATAAACGATAAATCTACTTGGTGCAGCTTTTCTGGAGCATTGGCAAAATTAGAAAAAGATAGATCTTCATCTCCTTCAGAAAGAGGAACAAGATATTTTGGTCCTTCTAAAATGAGTTTTAAAAATTTAATTAAGCATTCTTTAGCAATCATAGCTGTTTTTAAATCTACAGTTATTATTCGATCAATTTTATTTTATGCTATTTATTTAATCTTAATGGCTGAGTACATAAGCTTTGTTACAGCTATTCCCTTAGCTCTAATTATCGCATTTGGATTATCAGTTGTAATGATTGGAAGAAGAGAAAATTTAGAGGAATTAAATAATTCTCTTAGCAATATTGAAAGTATTGATACGATAAAATAATTTTTTAAGCTCTAATTGTTGGCAAACAATAGAAATCAGCAGTATCTATTTTTGAGTTATAATCCCTTTTCATGCTCCAGGACTTTCTAACCCCAGCACTTGCAAGACTTAATGTCGACCTTCCATATCTATAATTTGTATTATCAATTGATCTCATAAGTCTATTAATTCTCTCGTCTTTTGCTGATGAAAATAAGTTTTCATTATTTTCTGCATCTGTTAATCCAGTTAGCATCACTCCTGCTTTTTGATAACGATGTCCTTTTCTAAAGATTACTTTTAAGACAGATAAAGCGTTTTTTACGATCTCTATACTATTGTTAGTTGCTATAGGAAAATCAACAGTTCTGGAGTTTGAATAAAAACCAAATTGTTTTTGAAAAGGACTTGTTCTAACAAATACCATAACGGCTTTTGCAACAAGGTTTTCAGATCTTATCTTTTCTGATGCATTTAAACAATAACTAGCAACAGCTTCTTCAAGTTCTTGGAATTTTTCTATTCTTTTTCCAAATGACCTTGATACTACGCAGCTTTTTCTTTTTGATTCAGTTTTTTCTAAATCAATACAAGGTACACCTCTAAGTTCCATTGCGGTTCTTGAACTTAGAACATTTGAAGATTTTTTAATCCAGGTGTTTGATTTATTTTTTAATTGTTTGGCATTATAAATTCCGTTTTTTTGATAAAACTTTGTCATTTGTCTTCCAACACCCCAAACATCGTTAATATCAATTTTTTCAAGAATAGGATCAAGATTTTCTATTCCAATTAAACTTGTAACACCTGATTGTTTTTTCTTAGCTATATGATTTGCAACTTTGCTTAAAGTTTTAGTTTTAGCTATTCCTATACTTGTTGGAATACCAGTCCACTTTAAAACTGTTTCTCTAATTTCTCTTCCAACTTGCTCTACTTCATTGTCAGAAAAATTTGATAAATCCATAAATGCTTCATCAATTGAATAAACTTCAATATCAGAGTTAAATCTTTTTAAAGTTCTCATTACTCTTCTAGATAAATCTCCATACAAAGAATAATTTGATGAGAATACTTGTACATCATTTTTTATAATAATATCTTTTGCTTTAAAGTAAGGTTCACCCATCTTAATCCCTAAGGCTTTTGCTTCAGTAGATCTTGAAACTATACAGCCATCATTATTAGATAAAACTACAACAGGTTTTTTCCTTATTTTTGGATTAAATAATCTTTCGCAAGAGACATAGAAAGAATTACAGTCAACTAGTGCTAATTTTTTAGTGTACTGAATGTATGACATAGGTAACCACTCCCCAAATAAAAATATCTTGTTCTTCATTAATTAAAATTCGATCAGAAAATTCTTTAGATCCTGACGTTAAAAATTGTTTATCTTTTTCTTTAACCAAAGTTTTAACGACGAGTTCATCGTGAACATTTGCTATGACAGTTGAAAAATTTTTTGGAGTTAAACTTTTGTCTACAACTAATAAATCACCATCATTTATTCCAACATCCACCATTGATTTTCCTTGAACTCTTATTATGAAAGTTGCTGGAACATTCTTGATCAGATGTACGTTTAAATCTATATCTTCTTCTATGTAATCAGTTGCAGGTGAAGGAAAACCAGCTCCTGCTTTATGTAAATAATAAGGTATTGTTAGCTTCATAAATGTTCTTGTTTTGTTCTTATTAGTACATGAGTTATACAATAGTGTCAATTAGGTTGTATTTTGAGTCTGTAAGTGAATCAAAAGTGAATCAAAACGTGAACATCCAAAACCATATTTTGTGCTATTGTGGATAACTTAAACCATTAGTAGTCTAAAATCTTAATTTAATTATAAAAGGAGAAGGCTATGAGTTCAATTGAAGTTAAAAGTTTTGATAATCCAGATGAAAGCAATACCAGTTTCAACAATGCCAAAATGGATATTGTAAAAGTAGGAGATCAAAGAGTAATGAGATTAGTTTTGCAGCCAGGATGGAAATGGTCACAAGATATTAAACCAACTGTAGGCACTGATAGCTGTAAAGCAAAACATCTTGGCGTAATAGTTTCAGGAGCAGTTTGTGCCAAACATGATGATGGAACAGAATTAACATATAAAGCAGGCGATGCATATTCAATTGACCCAGGTCATGACGGCTGGGTAGTTGGTGATAAGCCAGCAGTTGTTTATGAGTTTCATGGAAAATGGGGAGAATAATTAATGCCGAAACTAACATGTCATTGTGGATGTGTAGAAGCAGAAATTAATGTTCCAATCAATGAATTACCAAAAATTGTAAGATGTAACTGTTCTATATGTAAAAGAAAAAATGCAACAATGGGAATGGTAAAAAATGAAGATTTTAAAGTCACTAAGGGAGAAGATAAATTGAAGCTTTATCAGTACCATACAAAAGTTGCTAATCATTATTTTTGTATTGAATGTGGAATTTACACACATCATAACCCAAGAAGTGCACCCGCCATGACTGGATTTAATTTAGGGTGTGTAGATGAAGTTAGAGTCGACGATTTAAAAGATGTTGTTTTCTTTGATGGTTTAAACCATCCACTTGACAAAAAATAGAATAAATGAATTTAGTTGAGGATTGTTTAAATAAAGTAAAAAAAGATTGCTACAAGTTTATTAAAACACAAGAAACATCTTCGGATAAATTTAAAAACAAAGACAAGATGCTTAAAGATTATCTTGTTCCTATGAGTATCTGGATTGCAAAAAAAACAAATTTTAAGAAACCCTATATTGTTGGTTTAACAGGAGGACAAGGAACTGGAAAAACTACTATAAGCTCTATCTTAATGATAATTTTAAAAAAATACTTCAAGTTAAAAGTTTTCAAAATATCAATAGATGATATTTACAAAACTAAAAAAGATAGAATAAAGTTATCAAAGAAAGTTCATCCA
This sequence comes from uncultured Pelagibacteraceae bacterium, assembly GCA_902580505.1. Taxonomy (GTDB): domain Bacteria; phylum Pseudomonadota; class Alphaproteobacteria; order Pelagibacterales; family Pelagibacteraceae; genus Pelagibacter. Next base: position 2,925 of record CACHLB010000015.1, on the reverse strand, counting down.
TTATTATTAACAAGAGGTGTGCCAGGAACCCATGATATAAATTATATGTCTAGCTTTATTAAAAAAGTAAATTTTAGAAAATTTAGATCAATTATATTACCCAAGTTCGATAAGGCAATTGATGACAGATTTACAAAAAAAAATTGGTACAAAGTAAACACCAGACCAGATGTAATCATTTTTGAAGGCTGGTGTGTTGGAGCAAGACCTGAAAGCTTAAAAACATTAAAAAAAAGTGTAAATTCGATGGAAAAAAATGATGATAATAAATTAATCTGGAGAAAACACGTTAATGACCAGCTAAAAAAAGGATATAAAAAACTTTATAGTAAGCTCGATTGTTTATTATTTTTAAGGGCAGAAAATTTTAGTTTATTGCAAAAGTGGAGAGTTATTCAGGAAAAAAAACTTAAATTAAAAAATAAGAATAAAAAAACAAAACAAAAAATTATGACAAAAAAGGAAGTTTTAAACTTTATGCAAACTTACCAGAGAATTACACAGAATATGTTTAAATATGCGCCAAAATACGCATCTATAGTCATTAAATTAAATTCTAATCATCAAATTAATTCTGTAAAGTACAACTAATGAAAAAAATATTAATAATAATTGTTAGTTTTCTTTGCTTAACATCTCAATCGCTAGCTGTAACATTATATGAAGCATTAAACGAAACTTATAACAATAATAAACAATTAAATGCTGAGAGAGAAAATATAAAAGCATCAGAAGAAGATCTAAATATTTCTAAAGCTGATTATATGCCTTCTTTGAGTTTAACTGGGTCCAAGAGCCTTGAAGAAACAAATAAACTAACCAACCAGAGTGGAGGTGATGCAACAATTAGCGACTCTGATCCATTCACCACATCTATCAAATTAGAACAAACCTTATTAGATTTTGGAAGAGACCTTAATTACGAAAAGAATTTAATAGGTTTAGAACTTTCAAAAGCAAAATTATTTAAAAAAGAACAGGATGTTCTTTACAGTGCCATAGAAGCTTTTACATCTGTAATTTTATCAAGAGAAAAAGTTGCGATTAATAGGCAAAATTTAAACTTACTTATTAAACAACTTGAAAATGATAAAGTTAGATTAGATAGGGGACAAATAAAAACTGCAGATTTATCACAAACTGAATCCTCACTTGCCGGAGCAAGCGCTCAACTAACTCAAGCAAGAAGTGAATTAATGATTAACAAATTAAATTACGAAAATATTATTGGCAAACTCTTAAATACAAATGTATTAAAAAAGACCAATAGAGCAATTGTAGGAGTTCCAAGTGAACTTAGTACAGCAATCAATTTAGCAAAAGAGAACAACCCAGATATAATGATCGCTAAAATAGAATTAAATCAGTCCGAAATGGATATTGCAATTTCTGAAAGTGAATTAAAACCTAGCGCATCTTTATCTTTAGAAAGATCATATGCTGAGGATTTTAGTTCAACTTATGACCAAAGAGAAAAGGATACACTTAAAGCAACAATTAGCTGGCCATTTTATTCAGGCGGGAGCAAACGTGCAAAAATAAACAAGAATACAAATCTAAAAACTAGAAAAATTTTATTATTTGAGGATGCTGTAAAAACTACTGAAAAGAATGTTGGAAGCGCTTGGTCAAATCTAGAAGCATCAAAAAGTTTTTTAAATTCTGTAAGATCTCAAGTTAGAGCAGCAAAAATTGCTAACGAAGGAATAGCTGCAGAATATGAAAGAGGTTCAAGAACAACGCTAGATGTTATTCAATCTAACTCTTTGTTGTTGGCTGCGAAAATTTCCTTAGCAGAATCTGAGAGAAATAATCTTATCGCCCAATATAATGTTCTAAAAGCTATTGGTTTATTGAATAGCGAATACCTAAAACTTAAGTAATTTAACGATTTTAAACTATTTTGAAAAATATATTGCCAATGAGAACAAAATGTGTACATTTAAATCCATGATTCGAGTGTTAAAAAAAGCAAAAAAAGAGGCAAAAAATGACTAAAAATAACCTAAAAGTGGTGAAAACCGGAAAAGATAAAGAATTGGAAAACAAAGAGAAAAATAAAGCATTAGACGCAGCAATCAGCCAAATTACAGATAGCTTTGGAAAAGGCTCAGTAATGAAGCTTGGTGAGCAAAAAGCTATGGATGTTGAGTCTATTTCAACTGGATCTTTAAGCTTAGATCTTGCTTTAGGAATTGGTGGATTACCAAAAGGAAGAATTATTGAAATTTATGGACCAGAGTCTTCAGGAAAAACTACATTAGCATTACAAGTAGTTGCAGAAGCACAGAAGGCAGGCGGAATTTGTGGTTTCGTTGATGCAGAACACGCTTTAGATCCAGTGTATGCAAAGAAATTAGGTGTAAATACTGAAGAGTTGCTAATTTCTCAACCAGACACAGGTGAACAAGCTTTAGAAATTACCGATACATTAATTAAATCTGGCTCAATGTCAGTTCTTGTTGTGGACTCTGTAGCTGCATTAACGCCAAGAGCTGAAATTGAAGGCGATATGGGTGATACTCATGTTGGTTTGCAAGCTAGATTGATGTCTCAAGCATTAAGAAAATTAACAGGCTCAATTTCACGAACTAATACAATGGTTATTTTCATTAACCAAATTAGAATGAAAATTGGTGTTATGTTTGGAAGCCCAGAAACAACATCAGGTGGAAATTCTTTAAAATTCTACTCATCAGTTAGAATGGACATTAGAAGAATTGGAGCAATCAAAGATAAAGATAATATCGTTGGTAACACAACAAGAGTTAAAGTTGTGAAAAATAAAGTTGCTCCACCATTTAAAGTTGTTGAGTTTGACTTAATGTATGGAAAAGGAATTAGTAAAGTAGGGGAACTAATAGACCTAGGTGCCAAAGCAGATATCGTAGAGAAATCTGGAGCTTGGTACGCTTACAAAGGTGA
>CACHLB010000014.1 GCA_902580505.1 uncultured Pelagibacteraceae bacterium | reverse complement strand
ATACCTAATTTAAAAGATGATTCAAAATCTAAATTAGAAAAAGTTAGTAATATTGATACTAAAAAAAGAGAAAATATAAAAATTAATATTGCAAAAAAATATTTATTAATATCATTAATATCTGCGCTAATTTTATTTAGAGATAATTTGTTTGAATAAATTTGGTTTGGTTTTGAATGAGATAATAAATTATTTAAAGAAAATTTTATTAAAGTTAAAACTTTTATAACTCTCAACCCAGAGCTAGTTGAAAAAAAAGATCCACCAAGAATTACAAGTATAAGAAAAAAGAAGACAAGATTTTTGGGTACTTGTTCAAATGAAATTCCAATATTCGAAACACTACTTGAAATAGAAACTAGTATATTTAAAAAGTTATTATCATAATTAAAAAAAATAAATGATAATATAATTACAATTAATAGATAAATTAAAATATTAATATCTTCACTTAAATAATTAATATTTTTTTTTTTAAAAAAAATTAAATTAAAAATAAAAAAAAGACTAAAAAATGAAAATAACATTGATATAGATAGAATAATTTTACTTATGTCTGACGCAAATGTTAAATCAAAATTATTATTTGGTAAAAATCCACCTGATGATATTATCGAAAGTGAATAGTTATAAGCATCATAGGATCTTAAATTTACAAATTTTAACATTATAAATATTAAAATTGTCATAGATATATAGATTACTATTATTTTAAATACTTGTTTAAATATTTCCGAAGAATTTAATGAAATATAATTTGTCAATGATCTTTTTAAATTTTCATCAAATAAATCTATAAGTAATAATATTGAAAATAAAAAATATAGACCGCCAATCCATTGTGAACCAGATCTCCATAAAATTAATGTCTGATTTAATTTACTCAAATCATTAAAGATTGTAAAACCTGTAGAAGTAAATCCAGAAATAGCCTCAAAATAACAATCAATTAAACCTAAATTATCTATATTAAAATAATAAGGCAAAGATATTGGGATGGGTAAAATTAGATAACCAAGAAATACAATTAGAATTCTCTCAAACAAACTAATTTTCTCAAATTTATATTTTTTAAATATTAAAAGAAAAAGGCCAATAATGAGAGTTATTGTAAATATGAAAATATAATTACTGAGGTTATTTAAAAGATTAAAATAATAAGAATAAATAATATTAAAAAATGAAAAAAAACTTATAATAAGAAAAAAAATGCCAAAAAATTTTAGGCTGAAAATATTCATTTATTATATCGAGCTAATTCTGAATAAATTTTCTACCAAAGGCAATTGGTCTCTTTTAGCTAATAATACAACTGTATCGTCCTTTTGAAATATATATTTAGAAGAAGGGAGGATAAACTTGTTGTCTCTTAAAACTGCTCCAACACGGATCTCATCAGGTAAATCTGCATTTTTTAACTCTTTATTAACTAATTCTGAAGTTTCTAAAATATCAGCTTCAATAACTTCATACTCACCATTTAAAATTGTATAAGCGTTTTCAATAGTCCCTTTATGAACATGTTTTAAAATACTAGAAACTGTGCTCATTCTCGGGTCAATTAAATCATCAATTTTTAGAGATGACTGTAGTAGTGAATAATTAGGTTTATTTACCAATGCCATAGTTCTCTTATTTTTTGAAAATTTTTCAACTAAAACACTGACCATAAGATTATCTTCATCATCATTTGTTAAAGCCAATACTGTCTCAACTTCCTCTAAATTTGCTTCATTTAATACATCTTCATCCAAACCATTACCATTGATCACAATTGTATCATTTAGATAGTTTGCAATAAATTCTGCTCTATCTTTATCTTTTTCAATTATCTTTACTCTAGCCTCATCAAAATTTTTTTCTATATTTGATGCAAGGTTAAATCCTATATTGCCACCACCAATAATAAGAATTTTATTTGCTATTTTTTCATTATGACCAAATACTTTAAGTGTTTCTTCCATTTGATTGGAATTTACTATTACATAAGCTTTGTCATTATGCTGAAGCTTATCGTCTTTTTTTAATATTTTAAAACTATCTTCTCTTATAACGCCCAATATGTAAGCATTTAAATTTGGAAATTTAACTGTTAATTCTTTTAATTTAGTATCGTGTATTGGACATTCTTCATCGATTAAAATTTCCAATAATCTAATTTTATTTTCAGCAAAAGGTACATTATCAAGAGCACCGGGAGCTTCTAGTTTTCTTTGCAATGATTTTGCTATCTCTAATTCTGGTGAAATAATGTAATCAATAGGTAAATTTTCTTTATCAAAAAGTGTAGAGAATTTAGGATCTAAATATTCTTGAGATCTTATTCTTGCAATTTTTTTCGGTACAGTAAACAATGAATGTGCAATTTGACAAATAAGCATATTTATCTCATCATTTCTTGTCACTGCTATTAACATATCAGCATCAGAGGTATTAGCACGATCTAAAATTTCAGGAGAAGTGGCTTTACCAACAATAGCCTTTACATCAAGCGAATCGTTTATTTTTTGTATATCTTCACTTGATTGGTCAATCACAGTTATAGAATGATTTTGCTCAGTTAGTAATTTAGCAATGGTAAATCCTACTCTACCTGCACCACAAATAATTATATTCATTAATTTAAGTCCTTAACACCTAACAATTTTAGTTTTCTGTGAAGTGCAGATCTTTCCATTCCAACAAATTTAGCAGTTTTAGAAATATTTCCACCAAATTTTTTAATTTGCGAAATTAAATATTCTTTTTCAAAATTTTCTCGAGCTTCTCTTAGTGGTACTGATAGATTTTCTGTAACCGAAAAAGTCTCATTAGAAGTTTTAGATAAAGACTCTTTGATAATTTCCAATATCTTTTCTTCGTCATTACCTGGGGAGAGTATAGCTATTCTTTCTATAAGATTTCTTAATTCTCTAACATTGCCCGGCCAATCATAGTTTAGAAGATAATTATCATCTTTGATTTTAAATTTTTTATAGTTGTAAGTATTACATATGTTTTCAATAAAATATTCTACTAACAATGGGATATCTTCAATTCTTTTATTTAAAGGATCAATTTGAATTTTAAAAACATTAAGCCTATGAAATAAATCCTCACGAAAATTACCATTTTTTATCTCACTATTAATGTTTTTACTAGATGCACAGATTATCCTTACATCAACTTTTATATCATGATTGCTATTTATTCTCTTAAATTTTTGATCTATTACAACTCTTAATATTTTAGACTGAGTTTCTAAAGGTATTTCTGTAACTTCATCAATTAATAAAACACCACCTGAAGCCTTTTCTAATGCTCCATAAACAATTGAACCATCTTTTCTTTCTTCACCGAAAAGCTCTAACTCATATTTCTTTGAGTCTAATAATGCACCGTTAATAATAATAAATGGTCCTTTAGACCTTTTTGAATTTTTATAAATTTTCCTAGATATTAATTCTTTTCCTGATCCAGTTGGTCCGTTTATAAATACTCTGCTTTCAGACTGTGATAATTTCTGAATTTGATCTTTTATAGAAGTAATATTTGAACTTTTGCCGACTATTTCAAATGAATGAAATAATTTATTTGAAAGAGATTTATTTTCTTTTTTTAAATTAAAATTTTCAACAGCTCTTTTCACAAAATTCAAAAGTCTTTCTTTGTCGAAGGGTTTCTGTATAAACTCAAAGGCTCCGGATCTAAGAGAATTAATAGCCATTTCAATATTTGCATGACCAGAAATCATAATTACTGGAATGTCTGTATTTTTCGTTTTAATATGTCCAAGTAATTGGATGCCGTCATTGTCTCCTTTGTCTAATTTTACATCTATAATAGCAACATCTGGTAATTTTTTATCTATCTCGGAAAGACCTTGATTAAAATTTGCAGCTAATCTTGTTTTATAACCAGCATCTTGAATGAGCTCATCAAGGATATTTCTAATATCCGCGTTGTCATCAATAATTAATATTTCAATTGTCATAATTATTTTGGAATTATAATTTGAACTTTAGCTCCATTAGCAGTATTTAAAAATTTAATTGATCCATTATGGTCATTAATTATTTTGTCCACTATCGACAATCCTAGGCCAGTTCCTTTTTCTTTTGTTGTATAATATGGTTTAATAATATCTTTGGTTTTTTTTTCTTTAAAACCCTCACCTGTATCAATTAAGTTGACAGTTATATAATCTCTTCTTTGATTAATTTCTATATCAATATTTTTCAATGATTTATTGGTTTTTTTAGCTTTTTCTGTGATACTTTCTATTGAATTTTTTATCAAATTAAAAAATAATCTACTAAATTGCTCATTATCAAAGCTAATTATAACATCCTTACCTGTTTTATTATTAACTTTAATGTTTATAGAAGTATCTATCTTTTTTAAGAGTTCAATATTTTCTTCAAGAACTTTTATTAAATCATTTTTTTTTATATGAGGTTTAGCCATTCTTGCAAAATCAGAAAATTCATTTATTAAATTTTCTATTTGTTTGATCTGCTTTAATATTGTTTTTAAATTATCTTGATATTTATTTTTTTTTTCTTCCGGTAACTCTGGTAAATATTTAGAATTAAGATTATCTATAGTAAGTTGTATAGGAGTTAAAGGATTTTTAATTTCATGAGCCATTTTTCTTGCCACTGTTTCCCATGCCTCATGCCTTTCGTTAGATAAAAGTTTTTCTTGTTGATTTTTCAATTTCTCAATCATTGAATTAAAATTTTTATTTAATAATTCCATTTCCCTATCAGCCTTAAGTTCTGGAACTTTGACGTCTAGATCTCCTTTTCCAATTTTTTCAGATGCTGTGATAAGATTATTTATTGATATAAAAAATCTCGAAGAAAACCTAATTGCAATAGTAATAGATAAAAATAGTAAAAGTGTAATTATTGATACATAAATAATTGCAAATGAAATTCTTATGCCTAAACTTTGATTTTCAACTGTATAATAAAAATTTATTGCTTCTTCGCTTTCGATTAGATAATTAGAAATTTTTTTGTCTAGATTTTTTACAACATACAAATAAGTATTTTCAAAATTTTGTAATCTTATAACTGCTGCTGATTTATTTTCTTGTGCATTTATAATTTTTAAAGGTCTATCATCATCTCTAACCATGTTCATTGCTTGATTTTCAATTTTTACGTATTTAGAATTATTTGCTGATAAAATTAATTTACCATTTGCGTCTATCAAAAATATTTGATCTACATCTCTCACAATATTTTGAGTATTTAAAAAAGATTTAAACCTATTAGGGTCTGATCTATAAATATTATGATACTTATTTAAATCAAATGCGATTAGGACTATTTCTGACTGAATTTTATTTCTTTTTTCATCAACATAATTTTTTGCAATTTCGTAAGAGTTATTAACTGCAGTTGTAATTTTTTTATCAAAATATTTTTCAAGTGCAAATGAAAAAATAAAAAGTGAAAAAATTGCAATAAGAAAAGAGGGAATTAAAGTAAATAATCCAAAAGAAACTATATATTTCCTATTAGCAACTGATCCTCTTACATTAATATTATTTCTAATAGAATTTTTAATATCAATAAAAATCAAAATAAAAAATAACAACAAAAAGAAAATGTTTATAATTAATACTAATTGAAGATTCTGCTCATTTAACTCTATAAAACTTCTGTTAATGAATGTAAGAAAGGTAATAAAAGATAGTAATATTGTTAGTAGGAATATTATTATAATAAATAAATTTCTTTTTATGAAAGCTATCATAAACTATGAATATATATAAAAATTTATAAATAAATACATGAGTGATTGTTTTATATTATTAAGTGCAGGGAAAAGTAAGAGATTTAAATCAAAAATTAATAAGCAATTTATTACTTATAGAAATAGGCCTTTATTTGAACATTCTTTACAAACTGCAATAAATTCAAAACTCTTTAAAAGAATTTTGATTGTGACAAATAAAAAAATTAATAAAAATTATTCTAAAAATATAAATATTATAAAGGGAGGCAATGAAAGACACAATTCGACTGAAAATGCACTTAAATACTTAAAAAATAAAAAAATTAAAAATGTATATATTCATGATGCTGCAAGACCAAATCTATCAATTAACTTATTGAAGAATTTAAAAAATAATTTAAAAAAAAATAGTGCCGTGGTTCCATATTTAATTTCAGAAAATTCAGTAAAATATAAAAGTAATAATAAAATAAATAATTTAAACCGTGACAAAGTCTTATTAACTCAAACACCTCAATGTTTTAATTTCAATGAACTTTTTAATTTATATAAAAATAATAAAGAAAAAATTACTGATGAAGCAAGTCTTTACTTAAATAATAATAAGAAAATTAAATTTATTCATGGAGATAAAAATAATTTTAAAATAACAACTGTGGATGATTTAAAATACTTTAAATCAGAAACTTATTATGGGATTGGCTTTGATATACATAGATTAATTAAAAATAAAAAACTTTTTCTCGGAGGGGTTAAAATTCCATTTCACTCAGGGCTTAAAGGACATTCTGACGGAGATGTAATACTCCACGCAATAATTGACGGTTTATTAGGAGCTATGAGAAAAAGCGATATTGGAACTCTTTACCCAAGCAATTCACATAAATTTAAAAATATCAGGTCCAAAAATATGCTTATGCCTGTTCTCAAGTTATTAAAGGATAATAATTTTTATATAAACAACATAGATATAAATTTAATTTGTGAAAATCCAAAAATTTCTAAAATTAGAGCAAAAGTAATAAAATCAATATCAAGCTTATTATCATTAAACAAAAGTTTGATAAATTTAAAAGGTAAAACAGTTGAAAAATTAGGTATAATTGGAAAAGAACAAGCAATTGCATGTGAAGTCATTTGCTCTTTATCGAGATGAAAAAAATTAACGTATTAATTTCAACTTTTTTTGGAAATGGATATATTTCAAAAATTCCTGGAACATTTACATCACTAAGTACATTAATAATTCTTTATGTACTTTTTGAGGTACTTAATTTTAAAAATTTAAATTATATTTTAATATTATATTCGATCATATTTTTTTATTCTTTTTATGCAGTAATGGACTCGGAAACCGAGTTTGAAAATAAAGATCCTAGACAAATTGTAATTGACGAAGTTTTGGGGCAAGCAATGCCTTTAATATTGATTGTATACCTTTCCTCACAAAATCTAATAAGTATCTCTGTTGAGATATATTATTTACTGTCATTTATTTTTTTTAGATTTTTTGATATAGTAAAACCTTTTCCAGTTAGTTATTTCGACAAAGAACATAAAAACTTTTTTGGGATAATAATGGATGATATTATGGCAGGTTTATATACTATGATATTAATTTACCTAATAAGTCTAAAATTTTAATGAATATCGAAAAGCTACATAAGAAATTAATAAAAAAAAATATTACCTTATCGATGGCTGAATCGTGTACGGGAGGCTTGTTATCAAGCAAATTTACCAGGTTAAGTGGTTCATCTAATTATTTCCAAATGGGTTTGGTTACTTATTCAAACAATGCAAAGATTAAAATATTAAAAGTTAACAAAAATATCATAGAAAAATACGGTTCTGTTAGTCCTGAGTGTTGTAGAGCTATGGTGAAAGGATTATCAAAAATATCAAAAAGTAAAATTAATATATCTATTACTGGCATAGCTGGACCAAATGGTGGGACAAAAGATAAGCCTGTTGGTCTTGTATATATAGGTTTAACAAAAAAAAATAAAACTATAGTTTTAAAAAATTATTTTAAGAAAAAAGATAGAAAATCAATACAAAATAAAACTGTTGAAAAGTGTATTAAGTTAATTCAAGATATTATTTAATACACATAAATATCACAAACTTTCCGCTCTTTTTTGAAAAGCATCTGCTATTTTATTGAGACCAAATTGAAATGATTTTGCCATAATAATATTTAAGAATTTATTTTTTATTTCAAAATCAACATCAAAATGAACTTCTGTAAAATTATCTTTTTCAATAAATTTCCAGTTATTTTCAAGATAATTTAGTGGTCCATCAATATTTGTGACATGGATATGATCATTTATTTTATCAAATCTAACATCGCTTTTATAAGTATCCGTAAAAGGTCTTTTACCAATAGTTAAATCTGCAATTATATTAATAAAATCTTTTTCCTCTTTTTTTTCATATACTTTCGAGTCAATACAGAAAGGAATAAATTCTGGATATTTTTCAATATCCAACACGAAATCTATAAGTGTTTTTTTATCGCGTTCTATATGTCGCGTTACAGATGCTTTTGGCATGAAATTAATTAAGTCTGTTTTGTTTTAATTTAGCAAAATCTTCATCTGCGTGATATGATGATCTAGTTAAAGGGGATGAAGATACCAATAAAAATCCTTTTGACTTTGCTATCACTTCTAATTCTTTAAACTCATCTGGATGGTAATATCTCTCTAATGGATGATGTTTTACTGATGGTTGTAAATATTGACCTATTGTTAAAAAATCTACATCTGCTGATCTTAGATCATCCATAACTTGAATTATTTCATCTCTCTCTTCACCTAAACCAACCATTATTCCAGATTTAGTAAATACTTTTTTATTGTTTAATTTTGCATTCTTAAGAAGTTCTAAGGATGCGAAGTATCTAGCACCTGGTCTCACTTTGACATACAGTCTAGGTACTGTTTCAATATTATGATTAAAAACATCAGGATTAGACTCTAATATAGTTTTATAAGACTCACCTTTTCTTAAAAAATCTGGAGTTAAAACCTCGATTGTAGTATTTGGATTTTTTTTTCTAGTCATCAATACTACTTCTTTAAAATGATTTGACCCACCATCTGGTAAATCATCTCTGTCAACTGATGTAATAACAACATGTCTCAGGTTTAATTTATTTACTGCATTTGCAATTTTAACATGTTCAAAAGGATCTAATTTTTCTGGTTTTCCAGTTTTGACATCACAAAATGCACATGCTCTTGTGCAAGTATCTCCCATAATCATAAATGTTGCGTGTCGTTTACTCCAACACTCCGTTATATTTGGGCAGTTTGCTTCCTGGCAAACAGTAACAAGATTATTTTGATTAACTACGGTTTTGGTAAGAAAAAATTCTTTACTATCAGAAAGTTTAGATCTAATCCATTCTGGTTTCTTTTTAATCGGATTTATTGGATTTTTTACTTTTTCCGGATGTCTTGGTTTAATTTTTTCCATTGTGTTTTATTATATAGGTAGTCTCTCCCTCTTTTCCAAATAAAAATTTGTCTCGTATTAAAATTTCAATAAAATCAAGGTCTATATTTTCAGTTAATAATGAGTTTTTATGCTCTAAATCTTGAATTTTGATTCGTAGATCTTTATGTTTATTTTTTAAATCTTTGTAAATCTCTTTTTTTTTTATGTAGGAAATTAAACCTCTATCACCGCCTAATAAATTGAAAAAAAAATAAATAAATAAAAAGGTTATAATTAAAATAAAGTAATTTTTTTTTATTTTATCAAACATTAATAAATACTATGCATTTTAGATTTTTTTCCAAGTTCATGTTCAATTCTTAACAATTGATTGTATTTAGAAACTCTCTCTGATCTGGCCAAAGATCCTGTTTTAATTTGGTTAGAATCAGTACCGACTGCAAAATCTGCAATAAAAGTATCTTCACTATCACCTGATCTATGTGAGATGATGGTTTTATAACCAATTAATTTTGCAAATTTTATAACTTCAAGTGTTTCTGTAACTGTGCCAATTTGATTTAATTTAATTAATATTGAATTAGCTGAAATATTTAAGAAGCCAATTTTCAAACGTTCTAAATTTGTAACAAATAAGTCATCACCGACAATTTGTATTTTATTCTTTGTTTTATTCAAAAGTTTTGTCCAGGCCGACCAATCATTTTCACCAAATGGGTCTTCAATAGACATAATTTTATATTTTTTTATTAGTTTAAGATAATTATATATAGATTTGTCTACACTAGTATATTTTTTAGAGTGAATTGAATATTTTTTATTTTTAAGCAACTCATTTGCTGCTACATCCAAACATATGACTACATCTTTTCCATTTCTAAAACCTGACAAATTTATAGCTTTTACTATAAGTTTTAGTGCACTTTCATTATCATTTATCATTGGAGCGAAGCCACCCTCATCTCCAACTGAAGTGGAATGACCCATCTTCTTAATTAGATCTCTTAATTTATTAATAACAATAAAACACATTCTAACACCCTCAGAAAAATTTTTTGCTTTATCAGGTCTTATCATAAACTCTTGGATTCTAAGGCCATTATTTGCATGTGCACCCCCGTTAATTATATTCATTAAAGGATAGGGTAATTTAAAATTTTTATTTATTAGTAGATTTTTATAAATTGGAATTTTTTTAATTTTAGATGATAATTTTTTGACAGCTATTGAAACTGAGAGAATTGCATTAGCTCCAACTCGTTTTTTTTGTTTGGTACCATCAAGTCTTATTAATAAATTATCTATTTTTTCTTGTTGATGGACATTAAAATTTTTTAACTTATTTGATATTACCTTATTAATAAATTCAATAGGTTTTAAAACACTTCTTCCAAGATATTTTTTATTATTCATGTCTCTTTTTTCAAAAGCTTCATAAGTTCCAGTAGATGCTCCAGAAGGACAAATTGCTGATGCACTAATATTTTTTACAAATACTTCTGTTTCTATAGTTGGATTTCCTCTACTATCAAAAACTTGTCTTGCAACTACTTTAGAAATTTTAGACATTATTTTTTTTTATAAGATTATCTATTTCTACAATCTGATTTATAAGATTATCTAATTTACTAAGTGGAACCATATTTGGTCCATCAGAAGGAGCGTTATCGGGATCCTGATGCGTCTCTATAAAAATTGCAGCAACGCCCACTGCAACTGCTGCTCTAGATAAATGCTCAACAAATTCTCTTTGTCCACCACTTTTATCACCTTGACCACCTGGTTGCTGAACTGAATGAGTGGCATCAAAAACAATTGGATAACCATTTTTTGCCATTATAGGTATTGATCTCATATCAGATACCAAAGTATTATATCCAAAACTTGCCCCTCTCTCTGTCACAAGAATATTATTATTTCCAGATTCGGAAATTTTTTTTGTTACATTCTTCATATCCCATGGAGCTAAAAACTGACCCTTTTTGACATTAATAATTTTTTTTGTTTTTGCAGCAGCAACTAATAAATCTGTTTGTCGACATAAAAAGGCTGGGATTTGTAAAACGTCTATATGTGGTGCAACAATTGAGCATTGCTCCTCATTATGAACATCGGTAAGTACAGGAACTTTTATTTGATTTTTTATTTTGTCAAAAACTGGTAAGGATTTTTCTAAGCCAGCTCCTCTTTTGCCTTTAAGACTTGTTCGGTTGGCTTTATCAAATGAAGTTTTATAAATGAAACCAATGTCATATTTATCAGTAATATTTTTAATTTCCCCTGCCATATCTAAGGCATGTTGCTCAGTTTCTAGCTGGCAAGGACCTGCTATTAAACAAATTTTATTTGAGTTAGAAATACTTAAATCCTGACACTTAACAATTCTATTTTCCATAATAATTTTTTGAAGCTTTTATAAAAGATTTAAATAATGGATGTGGTGATAATGGTCTTGATTTAAACTCTGGGTGAAATTGAACGCCAATAAACCAGGGATGATTTTTTAATTCGATTATTTCAGGTAATTTATTATCTGGAGACATGCCCGAAAATATTAATCCTTTTTTTTCAAATTTTGATCTTTGGTTAGTATTAACTTCATATCTATGTCTGTGTCTTTCTTTTATTTCATTTGATTTATAAATTTTTTTTATGGCAGAATTATTTTTTAATTTAGCTGTATAAAGACCTAATCTCATTGTCCCACCTAAGTTTTTTTCTGTACCCTTAAAAATTTTTCCATTTTTGTTCCATTCATGGATTAATCCAATAACAGGATAGCATTTTTTATCAAGCTCTGTAGAACCAGCATTTTTTATATTTAATTTGTTTCTAGCAAATTCAATGATTGCCATTTGCATACCAAAACAAATACCAAAAAAGGGTATTTTTTTTTCTCTTGCATATTTAATTGCAGCAATCTTGCCTTCTGTTCCTCTTTTGCCAAATCCACCTGGAATTAATATTCCAGAAACACTTCTAAGTTTTTTGTTTATTTCATTTTTTTTTAGTTTATCAGATTCAATTCTTACCAAATTAACTTTTACATTATTTGCTATGCCGCCGTGTGTTAATGCTTCATCTAAGGATTTATATGCATCTTTTAAGTTCACATATTTACCTATTATTCCAATGTCAATTACCTTATTATTTTTAAGAACAGTAGAGGTGATATTTTTCCATGGATTTAAATTGGGTTTCTTTTTTGATTTTATTTTAAAATATTTTAAAACTTGTTTATCTAATTTTTGGTTATAAAAACTAATTGGTGCTTCATAAATTGTTCTAACATCAACAGTCTCAATAACGTTTTCAATATCAACATTACAAAATAAAGATATTTTTTTTCTTTGCTCTAAAGGTATATGTTGCTCTGATCTACATATAACAATATCTGGCTGTATACCGATACTTCTTAATTCTTTAACACTATGTTGTGTAGGTTTAGTTTTTATCTCATCAGAAGATTTCATAAATGGAACTAAAGTTAAATGAACAAACAATGTTCTAGACCTTCCATGATCGTTTGAGAATTGTCTTATAGCTTCTAGAAACGGTAAACTTTCTATGTCACCAACAGTTCCACCAATTTCACAAATTACAAAATCTTCGTTACTTATATCTTTGCTAATAAATTTTTTTATTCTATCTGTTATGTGTGGAATGACTTGAACTGTCTTACCTTGATAGCCCCCTTGTCTCTCTTTTTTGATTACATCGCTATAAATTTTACCAGTAGTAATATTATCTGATTGTTTTGATGAAATATTTGTAAATCTTTCGTAATGTCCTAAATCTAGATCAGTTTCTGCCCCATCATCAGTAACAAATACCTCTCCATGCTGAAAAGGACTCATTGTTCCTGGATCAACATTTAAATATGGATCCATCTTACGTATCCTGACTTTATAACCTTGTGACTTTAATAAATATGCAAGTGATGCTGAGGATAATCCTTTTCCAAGTGATGATACCACGCCGCCAGTGACAAAGATATATCGCGCCATGGAAGTATCTTATAGACCTAAAACTTAAAAATTCAAAGTATTAATTATTGCTATCTGGAACCTTTGGAGCATCATCAGTTTCCTCTATTTTATCTAAAACTGATGTTGTGGGAGTTAATTCACCTCTGGAAAGAATCGTTAAACACAGACTGCATATTATAAATAGAGTAGCAATTATTGCTGTAGCTTTGGTTAAAAAATTTCCTGCAGATCTTGAAAGCATAAAGTTATCTTGAGACACTCCAATACCTAATGCACCACCCTCAGATTTTTGAAATAAAACTAAGACAACTAAAATAGCTGCAAGAATAATATTAATTATTAAAAGTATATTTTCCACGAGGTTTAATTAGTTGATTTTTTAATTATATCAATAAAATTTTTTGCCCTCAAAGAAGCGCTTCCTATTAAAAATCCTTTTAAATCATTAATTTCTTTTAACTCTGATACATTTTTAGAATTAACAGATCCTCCATAGATAATTTTATATTTTTGATTTTTTTTTAATTTTTTAATTATATTGTTTATGTCTTTAAAGTTTTTTCTTAATTCAGGTGATTTTGGTATTTTTCCAGTTCCGATTGCCCATCTAGGTTCATATGCAAAAATAATATTATTAATTTTTTTTATATTCTTTAATGCAATGGTTATTTGTCTTTTAAGTACTGAGAGAGTTTTATTATTTTTTTTTTCTTTATATGTTTCCCCAATACAAAGAATTACTTTTAATTTTTCTTTGAGTGCTGAATGAATTTTTTTATTTATTAGTATATCATTTTCCTGATTTCTAATTTCAGAATGACCAACAATTACATACTCACCTCCTGCTGACTTAATTAATTTAGAATTTACAGATCCTGTAAATGCACCATAATCGTTTAATTGAGAAAGGTTCTGAGCACCTACTTTAATTTTAGTGTTTTTTACTTTATTTTTAACCGATGAAATTAGGGTAAATGGAGGACAGTAAATTATTTGATTTTTTTTATTTTTTGATTTTTTTAAAAATTTTATGGTTTTATTGATGCCAGAGATATGACTTTTTTCTCCATTCATCTTCCAATTAGCTATAAAGATCATATTATTATTTGTCATCTTAGATAATTTAATTTATAGGTTTGTTTTTTATAATCAATATATAAAGAATTACTCATGTTGGAAAAATTAAGAGGTTTTACAAATAGTAAATTGGCAGGTGTCCTAGTGGCTATAATAATTGTTCCTTTTGTTTTTTGGGGAATGGGAAGTGTCTTTAGTGGTGGGAACACAAATAATATTGCTAAGATAAATAATAATTCAATTTCAACGAAAGACTTCATTGATCATATAAACCGATCAAGAATTAATCCTGATTATATAAAAGAAAATTTAGATAACAATATTTTAGAAAGAATTTTGAGTGACCTTATATCAAAAGATTTAATGTCAATGGAGTATAAAGATTTAAATGTAAAAGTTTCAGATAGGTCATTAAAATTAAATTTACAAAACGACATAAATTTTCTTGATGATGACAAAAATTTTTCAAGATTAAAATATGAAAAATTTCTTTTAGAGAATAATATCATTGCTGCTGAATTTGAAAATAGACTAAAAAATTCTGAGTTAAGAAAAAGACTATTTGATTATATTGGTGGTGGTATTAAATCACCATATTATTTACAAAATAAGATTTACATAAATGAAAACAAAAAAATAAATATTCAATACTACGATCTTGAATATGCTTACGATAAAAATATTTCAGACGTCGAAATTAATAATTATATAATCGAAAATGAGGAAAACCTAAAAGAAGCATACATTGATTTTAGTTATGCTAAAGTTGAACCCTCAAATCTAATTGAAATCAACGAATTTAATGAGGATTTTTACAAAAAAATTGATGAAATTGAAAATGATATATTAAATGAATTTTCTTTAGAAGATATCGCTAGAAAAAATGAAATAAAATTACAAAATAGAAACAATTTTAAGTTCGTAAATGAGGATGAAGTATTTAAAGAAATTTACGAAAATAAAGATA
>CACHLB010000013.1 GCA_902580505.1 uncultured Pelagibacteraceae bacterium | reverse complement strand
CTGTAACAATAGCAAGAACATTCACAGAGTCGTTTACTGGTATAAGTTATTTAAACACTCCTTTTTATATAATTGCAGAATTAATTGGTATGTTAATTGCTGTTTATATCGCAAAAAAATTATTCTTAGAAAAAGATTGAAAAATTTAAAACTAACAAACAATATTAAATTAATTAATAAAAAATTTAAAAAAAAAGAATTTTATCATTTTTTAAAAACCTCAAACCTTTCAATAGTAATACCCAAAATTAAGAACAAGTATATTTTGGTTTCACAAAAAAGAATTCCTATAAATCAAATTAATTTTGAGTTTCCATCTGGTATAATTGAAAAACATGAAACAGCTTTAATATCTGCTAAAAAAGAATTAATTGAAGAAACAGGATATAAATCAAGAAATAAATTAAGAAAAATTACTTCATTTTATTCTGAACCAGGTCGACTCACCACTAAAATTACTGGTTTTTTTTGTAATAATCTTATTAAAATTTCAAAGCCTGAAAAAGGAATTAAAATCCACATAGTTTCAGATCATCAAATAATTAAATTAATTGAGAATGGTAAATTTAACAATGCATCTCATATAGGAATGTATTTGTTTTATAAAAAGAAATACGCTCAATAATAATACCGAGCGTATTTCAGGGGTTTAATGTTTACAATTTAATCACAGAAGAATATTACATTTGGATTAAAGATATGTTTCAATAAAATTAAAAATATATTAAAGAAGAAAAATCACTAACCTGTAAGTTGTAATAAATTAAATTATATATTAATTATTTGAATAAATTACTCTTGGTTCTAAAAATAATTCTCTCGCCAGAGCTTTAAATCTTTTTGTAACTTGTTTAGAAATTATTTCTTGGTGTTGTGCTGGAATTTTTAAAAATACAGAGTTACCTCTTTTATACAATTTAAATTCCTCTAAGAAGATAGTTGAAATAGATGTAAGTGAATGTGCAAATCTTAAGGCTGCACCAACTTGTTTACTAGAAAAAATTTCATTATTATTTAAAAAAGTTAAATATTCTATTTTAGGGTTGTATTTAATGCTGCAGTACCTCCAATAACATGAAAGAGCTATTTGAATTCTTTCTTTATGTGAAAGTCTCAATAATGGAGTATTTAATGTTTCTTGAAAAACTAATTCTGCTTTTTGAAAAGCACCAAGTCCCCAATCCATATGACTTAAAACACAAGCTAAATTAAGCAATTTTTCATCAAAATGTTCATTACCATCAAATACAGGTTTGATAAATTCATAATACTTTTTGTAGGTTAATCCCAAATCACCTCTCTTCTTAGAAATATATTCTAATGATTTTTCAAAAACTTGAGAGTTATCAATATTTTTAAAGTAATCTTTCGTCAAAGATCCCTCCCTAATACCGCTTATGGAACATATTATGTTTTTTGGATTTGTTGCTCTCATGATCTCATCTAAAATTATAGAGCTATATGGTAGATAAGGTGTTCTAGATTTAGATATATATTCAACTGTTTTTAGTTTTGCTTTATTGAACGATGCTATTTTTTCTATAAATGTTGATAAAGTTTCATAATTTACTGAATACTGATGGATTATGTGGACAGGGTGTTTATTTTGAAAAAGATGAAGTTTAAATAAAGCTCTCCATGTTCCGCCAACTAAATAAAGATTTTCAAATTTTTTTTTAGATAACCATTTTTCATCTCTCAAAAGTTTTTTTATATATTTAGAAAGGTTTCTCTTTTTTACAATTGGATTATTAATTAATCTTAAAACACCTAAGGGTAAAGATGTTTTATTAGTGATCAAACCATTTTCAACTCGAGCTAATTCTAAACTACCTCCACCAAGATCAGCAACTAACCCATCTACATTATCAAATCCAATTTTAACACCTTCAGCTGAACAAATTGCTTCTTCTTCTCCACTTAAGATTTCTATTTTTTTCTTAAAAAGATTTTCTACGTATTCAACAAATGGTTTTGCATCAGTTGCTTCTCTTAAAACTGCAGTTGCTATTATTTTTAAATTAGAAATTTTAGAAACATTTAAAATCTCTGAAAATCTCTTCAATACTTTTTGAGCATAATCAACACCAGACTTATGAAGTTTTCTTGATTTATCTAAATTTTTACCAAGTTCACAAACAGCTTTTTCATTGAAAAAAGGCACACGAGAAGAGCTAAAATCTTCATAAATTAGCATCCTAATAGAATTAGAGCCTATATCAATAACTGCTAATTTAGCAGGTTTTAATTTTAAATTTTGTTTATTTTTAAAAACTTTAATTTCCACTTTTAATAAGTCTTAAGTTTAATTTTTTCGGTTTCATTTTTAATTTAGCTTTACCTCTTCCAGATAAACTAGGATTATTCATAAAATAATCATGGGCTGAAAAAGAATCATCTTCACTATATTTAATTTTTTTATAATTTCCACTAGCATCAAGTTCCCAACTTTGTTTTTTATCTAAATAATTAGCTAACATAATTTGATCAAGAACTTGTTCGTGGACTGTTTGGTTTTCAATTGGAACTAGAAGTTCTACTCTTCGATTTAAATTTCTTGGCATTAAATCTGCTGATGAAATAAAAACTTTTGCATCTCTACTAGGCATTGTTTTTCCATTTGCAAAACAATAAATTCTTGAGTGTTCCAAAAATCTTCCAATCATGCTTTTAACTATTATATTTTCAGATTTATCTTTAACTCCAGGTCTTAAACAACAAACACCTCTTACAAATAAAAATATCTTTACTCCAGCATTTGAAGCTTCGTAAAATTTATCAATTATCGCTGGATCTACCAAGGAATTCATTTTGGCCCATATTTCACCTTTTTTACCTTTTTTGACATTTGTTATTTCGTTAGCAATACATTTGTTCAAGGTTTCCCTAAGATTAATTGGTGATATAGATATTTTACTAAGATTTCGTGGTTTTGAATAACCAGTTACATAATTAAAAAATTTTTCCACATCAGTTGCTATTTTTTTATCAGAGCTAAATAAAGATAAGTCAGTATAAATTTTTGCATTAACTGGGTGATAATTACCAGTTCCCAGATGTATATAAGTTTGAATTTTTCCCTGCTCTTTTCTTAATATTAAAGATGATTTTGCATGTGTTTTATATTTTGCAAAACCATAAACTATTTGAATTCCTGCATTTTCTAAACTTCTTGAAAGTTGAATGTTTGCTTCTTCATCAAATCTTGCTTTGATCTCTATTAAAGCGGTTACTGTCTTTCCATTTTCAGCTGCTGTTATTAAGGCTTTAACAATTGGAGAATCTAGCGTTGTTCTGTATAGAGTTTGTTTAATTGCTATAACTTTTTTATCATATGCAGCTTGATTTAAAAACTCAACGACAGCATCAAATGTTTCAAAAGGGTGATGAACTATTAAATCTTTTTTTTTTATAGTATCAAAAAAATTATTATTAAACTCCTTTAATCTCTCAACCTCCCTGGGATTAAAATTTTTAAATCTTAATTTAGAATTTTTAATTTTACAAACTTGGTCTATATCTTGAATTCCAACAATGCCTTCAATTTCATAGATGTATTCAGATTTTACGTTTAACTTATTGGTTATAAACTTAATTAAGTCATTATTACTATTTTTTAAAATTTCTAAACGTACTATGTCACCTGTTCTTCTTCTTTTTAAAGCCAATTCAAAAGATCTTACTAAATCTTCGGCCTCCTCTTGAATTTCTACATCACTATCTCTTATAACTCTAAATAACATTTTTTTATCTAAATCATGATCAGGAAATATTTCAGAGGCAAAAAAACTTATAACATCATCTATAATTAAAAATTTTTTAAAACTTTTATTTCCATCTATTTCAATAAATCTTGATAAAGCTTTTGGAATTACTATTATTGCATTTAAAGTCCTTTTTTTATTTTTCTTATTTAATCTCATAACTAATGCTCTTCCTTGATTTACAATAAATGGAAAGGGATGAGCTGGGTCTATTGCTGATGGGGTTAGCAGAGGGTAAATTTCTTCATTAAAAATTTTAAATAATCTTTTTTGTTCAGTTTTACTTAAATTTTCAGGTTTAACTATACTTATATTTGCTTTTTTTAATTGAAGAATTAAATCTCTAAATATTTTATTTTGTTTATTAAGAAGATTATTTGTTTCCAAAATAACTTCACTCATTTGTTCATCAGGAGTAAGACCATCAGAACTAAGTGAATCTACATCTTGTTTGATTTGACTATATAAACCTGCAACACGAACCATGAAAAATTCATCTAAATTTGATCCAGCTATAGATAAAAATTTAATTCTTTCATAAAGAGGATTTTCAAAATTTTGGGCCTCAAGAAGAACTCTGTCGTTGAATTTTAGCCAAGACAGCTCTCTATTTATGTATTTAGATTTTAGTGTTTCTTTATCTTGTTTTTTTAATGCAGTCATATATTTAAAATTTATGCTTAAATTATACGTTATGCGTCATGCAAAATCTAGCTGGGACCACCCAAATCTTGATGATCATGAAAGACCATTAAGTAAGCGTGGCGAGAAAAATGCAAAAAAGATTTGTGAATTTTTTGTTAAAAAAAATTATAAGTTTGATTACATATTACTTTCATCATCAAAAAGAACAAAGAAAACCCTAAAAATTTTATTAAAAAAAATAGATAAACCAAAAAAAATTATTTCTTCAAAAAAATTATACTTATCAAGTGAAGATAAAATTATAGATATAATAAAAAAAATACCAAAAAAATATAAATCAGTGCTTTTAATTAACCATGAACCTACTGTTAGAAATCTAATACGATCACTGATAAAAAATCACAACAACAACCATTTTAAATTATTAAACTACAAATTTCCGACATCGGCATTTGCAAAAATTTATTTTGATTTTAATGAATGGAATAAATTAGATGGAAATGGTTTAATTAAAGAATTTACTAGACCTAAAGACCTTCAAGATTCTAAAGAATAACCTGCTGATCTTACAGTTCTAATTAAAGGCTTAGTATTATCTATATTAATAGCCTGTCTTAATCTTCTGATATGCACATCGACAGTTCTAGTTTCAACGTAAATATTTTCTCCCCAAACATTGTTTAAGAGTTGTTCTCTTGAATATACCCTTTTTGGATTTTTGATAAAAAAATCTAATAATTTAAATTCTGTAGGTCCTAGAGATATTTCAATGTTATTTCTATAAACTCTTTTTGTTATTCTATCTATTTTTAGATCTGTAAACTCAACAACATCAACGGTGGATTGTGGTTTTGATCTTCTGAGTAAAGATTTAATTCTTGCATTAAGTTCTTTTTGACTAAATGGTTTTGTTACATAATCATCTGCACCTGTATCAAAAGCTCTTAATTTGTCCTCCTCCTCACCTTTTGCTGTTAACATTATTACTGGTATGTCATTATGCTTTTTGTCTTTTTTTAAATTTTTACATATTTCAACGCCTGACAAATCGGGCAACATCCAATCCATTAATATTAAGTCAGGAAGCTTATCTTTAATTTGTTTAAGCGCATCTTCACCATTTTCACAGAAACTTACTTTGTAACCTTCTTTTTCAAGGTTATACTTTAGTAGAGTTATTATAGCAGCCTCGTCCTCAGCTATAAAAATGTGAGCCGACATATTTTACTTTTCTCCAGTGACAATAGGTTCTGTGCCTTTTGGTCGATCACCCTCTAGATATTCTCCCTTAACTAAATAATATACTTGCTCAGCAATGTTGGTTGTATGATCACCTATTCTCTCTATATTTTTAGTTACAAATAATAAGTGGGTTCCATCACTTAAGTTATTTTCGTTATCTTTTAAATATCTAATCACTTCTTGCATGCATAAATTTGTTAAATCATCAATTTGTTCGTCGCTTTCCCATACATTAATTGCCATACTCGAAGATCTTTCTAAATATGCATCTAATATTGATTTCAATTGTTTTTGAGCATCCGAAGATACTCTTATAATAGCATCTACTAAATTTTTTGGTAAATTTTCATTTAACAAAAGAGTTCTTTTAGAAATATTTTTTGCTAAATCACCTATTCTCTCAAGGTCAGAAGATATCTTTAAAGCAGTGACTGTTTCTCTAAGATCTATGGCCATAGGTTGTCTTAAAGCAATTAAATTTACTACTTGCTGTTCAATTAAAGTCTCAAATTTATCAATTTTTTCATCATCTTTAATTACTGCCTCAGCATTATCACTATTTCTTGTAGTAATTGCTTGAATAGCTTTACCCAAAGCTTCTTCACAAAATCCACCCATTTTAATTATATTGCTATTTAAATTTTTAAGTTCTTCTTCGTAAGACTTTACTGTATGTGGTGCTTCGGTCATTATCCAAACCTCCCTGTGATATAATCCTGAGTTTTTTTGTTTTCTGGATTCTTAAATATTTTATCAGTAGAACCATGTTCTATCAATTCTCCAAGGTGAAAAAAACCTGTATTTTGAGAAACTCTTGCAGCTTGTGCCATTGAGTGAGTGACTATTATAATAGTATGGTCTTTTTTTAACTCATCAATTAGTTCTTCTATTTGAGCTGTAGCAATAGGATCTAAAGCAGAACAAGGCTCGTCCATTAGAATAACTTCAGGTTTAACTGAAATTGCCCTTGCTATACATAATCTTTGTTGTTGACCACCAGACAAACCAGTACCTGGTTCATGAAGTCTATCTTTCACCTCTTCCCATAATGCTGCCTTTTTTAAGCTAGTTTCAACTATTTCATCCATTTCATTCTTTGATTGAGCCATACCATGAATTGTTGGACCATAAGAAATATTTTCATAAATAGTTTTAGGAAAAGGATTTGGTTTTTGAAAAACCATACCAATTTTTTCTCTTAATCTAACAACATCACAACTTTTATCATTGATATCAAAATCATTAATTATAATCTGCCCTTTTACTCTACATATATCAATTACGTCATTCATTCGGTTTAGACATCTTAAAAAAGTAGATTTACCACAACCTGAAGGCCCAATCAGTGCTGTAACTTGATTTTCTTCAATATCTAGATTTATATTGAATAGAGCTTGTTTTTTTCCATAGAAAACATCTACATTTTTTGAATTTATCTTTATCATCTTAACTCCATTTTTTTTCAAATTTATGTCTAATTATTTGTGCAAATAAGTTCATTATAATTAAAAATCCTAATAGAACCATAATACAGGCAGAAACTTTCTCGACAAAACCTCTTTCAGCGCTCTCTGCCCAAATATAAATTTGCACTGGCAAACTTGCAGCTGGATCTAAAGGAGATCCTGGTATTGTATTTACAAAAGCCACCATGCCAATCAATATCAATGGTGCGGTTTCGCCTAAAGCTTGGGCCAAACCAATTATTGTACCGGATAAAGTCCCTGGCATAGATAACGGAACTGTATGATGCATTGTAGTTTGCATTTTACTAGCACCCATTGCAAGTGCTGCCTCTCTTATACTTGGAGGAACTGCTTTTAAAGATGCTCTACAAGCAATAATAATTGTTGGTAAAGTCATCAACGATAAAGTTATTCCACCGACTAGAGGTGTTGACCTAGGTAATTGAAATACAGCAAGTAAAATACCCAGTCCTAAAAGACCAAAAACAATTGAAGGTACTGCTGCTAAATTATTTATATTTACCTCAATAAAATCAGTAAATCTGTTTTTAGGAGCAAATTCCTCTAAATAAATAGCTGCTAGAACTGCTACAGGAAAAGCTATCATTAAACAAACAAGTATAGAAAATATTGATCCCATAAATGAACTTGCTATACCAGCTAATTCAGCTTCTCTTGAATCAGGATATGTAAAAAAACTTAAATTGAATTTACTTTCAACTTTTCCTAGTTCTACAAGTTGATCAAAAATCTTTAATTGATAATCCGTAACTCTTCTTTGATCTTCAGGTAAATCTCTTGGATAATTGCCTTTAAATACTTGATCTAAATCATCTGAGGCAGTTAAATAAACATCTTTAGTTTTTCCAATTAATGAAGGGTCGTTTAAAAGTTCCCTTTTAATCTCTCTTTCGAAAAAGTAAGAGACCATTCTCTTCAGCTCATTTTCTTGATCCTCATTAGCATTTGGATCCAAATCAGCCATTGATTTTAATGCTATATCGTAATAATCAGCATCTTTTAAATCCTCTTTAGAAGGATTTTGCTCTAACATCATTAATTCAGCATCAAAAGTAACTGGAACAATAAGCCAAGTTTTTTGAAAGGCTGAATAGCCTGTCGAAAAAATTTTAAAAATAAAGATTGTTAAAAATAAAAGTGCCATAAAAATTGCACTTTGACCGTATAATCGAAATCTCTTTTCAGCTTTATATCTTTTATTTAATAATTGTTCTTTATTTTTATTCATATTTTTCTCTATATTTTTTAACTACTCTTAAGGCCACAATATTCAAACAGAGCGTTACTAAAAATAATGACATACCTAAAGCAAATGCAGCTTGCGTTTTTGGGTCGCCAAAAGCTTGATCTCCAATTAATATTACAACAATTTGCGCTGTAATTGTTGAAGTAGATTCTAATGGATTTAAAGTTAAATTAGCAGCTAAACCAGAGGCCATAACAACTATCATTGTTTCTCCAATTGCTCTTGAAACACCAAGCAAAATAGATCCAACTATACCAGGCAATGCTGCAGGAAAAATAACTTTTTTTATTGTTTCTGATTTGGTTGCTCCCATGGCATAACTTCCATCTCTTAAACTTTGAGGTACACTTGTAATCACATCGTCACTTAAACTTGAAATGAATGGTATAATCATAATGCCCATTACTCCGCCTGCCGCTAAAGCGCTTTCAGCTGAAACGTCTAAACCCATGCTATTACCTATTTCCTTTAAAAAAGGTCCAACTGTTAGAGCAGCAAAAAATCCATAAACAACTGTTGGTATACCAGCTAAAATTTCAATTAAAGGTTTTGCGTATTGTCTAACTTTAACTGATGCATACTCAGCCAAATAAATTCCACTCATTAGTCCAATAGGAATAGCAACACACATAGCTATGAAAGCAATAAAAAAAGTGCCAGCAAAAATAGGGACTGCTCCAAAAGTATCGGAGTACATTGTCGGATCTAAAGCCTCTGAAGAATCTCTAACAAAAGCTTTTGCAGGATACCAATGAGTTCCAAAGACAAAATCAAATAATGGAATTACTTTAAAAAAATCTATAGTTTGAAATATAAGTGAAAATACTATTCCAACAGTAGTTAATATTGCAGCTAAAGAAGCTGTAAATAAAACTGCTTTAAAAAATTTTTCAACTGGTTCTCTTGTTTTAGAATTAGATGAAATTTTTTTATAAGCGTAAGCAACAGAGGCAATAATTATAGATAATACTATAACAGCTTTTGAACTTTGAGCTATTGATCGAAGACTTAAATATTTTTCAGCTGAAGCCTCAATAAAAGGTGTAATTTCTCCGGTAAATTGTCCTCGAGACAATGCTTTTGTTTTTTCGTAAATTAAATTTAATTCATCATCAAGATAGCCTTGATTTGAATAATCACTTAAGATTAATAATTTTACAATTGTGGGCTCAAAAATTGCCCATAAAGAAAAAATTATAAAAGCTGGTATTGCACACCAAATTGCAAGATAATAACCATAAAATTGTGGTAATGCAGTTAATCTTTTATTTGTAGATTGAATTGTATATGCTTTTCTACGTCCAAAATAATAACTTGTGAAACCCAGAAGAACAATAAATGTAAACAATATTAAGTTCAAAGAATCTCCTTTATTGAGGACTTTACTCTTATTTCAAAAAAAAGGGGTCTCAAAAGACCCCTTTTTTAATTATTTGTTAACAGAGTAATAATTAATTACCCATAGCAACTAGCTTCGTAGCATTAGTTCTAGTTGTTTTATACAACTTAGAGTCTAATGGAACTAAACCAATATCTGCTAAGTAACCACCTTTTCCAATAGCTTTCTTAGTTGTGAATTCTTTCACAAACTCATGTAATCCTGGGATTACTCCAACGTGAGCTTTTTTCACATAGAAAAATAATGGTCTTGCAACTGCATAACTGTAGTCTTGAATACTCGCTAGAGAGGGTTGTCCACCATCTATGCTAGCAGCTTGTAATTTATCTTTAGCAGCTAAGAAATAGCTGAAACCAAAGAAACCAAACATATCTTTATCTTGAGTTAACTTTTGGATGATTAAACTATCGTTTTCTCCTACTTCAATAGCAGCTCCATCTTCTCTGTAAAGTTTTTGTGGTTTTTTGTATTTTTTATTTCCAGCTTCAAAACCTGCTTTATAAAGAGCTTTAGCTTCTTTAGTCATACCTTTTTTCATTACTAAAGAATTCCAAGCATCTCTAGTTCCTGATGTTCCTGGTGGGATCATTACTGAAATTTTTTGTTTTGGTAAGCTAGGGTCAATTTGGTCCCAAGTTTTATAAATATTTGGAACTAACTTACCATCAACTACTGTATGAGCAGCTAATGCTAAATATAATTGTTCTTTAGTAAAGTTTACTGGTTTTGCATCTTTGCTGTAAGCTAATGTAATACCATCGTTACCAATTACGATCTCAACAATATCATTTACACCATTTTTCTTACATAGGGCTTTCTCTTTGTCTTTCATAGCTCTTGATGCATTTGTAATATCTGGATGTTGCTCACCAACACCAGCACAGAATAGTTTAGCTCCTCCACCAGTACCAGTCGACTCGATTACAGGAGTTTTGAATCCTGAACCACCAAATCTTTCAGCAACAACAGTCGCGTAAGGGAATACTGTAGACGAACCAACTATCTTAATTTGATCTCTTGCTTGAGCAACAGTTGCTATTGATAGAGCAACTAAAGAAGCAATCACTATAGTTAGTTTTTTCATTATCTTTAATCCTTTCGTTAATTATTAATTAAAAGATGCCTGACTCGTATAAATTTATTGAATCTTTAATATTACAGAATTATTACAGTTTTGTTAAAAACCTAACTTTTTAGTTGTATTTCATTGAGACAATAATCTCACTATTTTCAGTTTCTAGACCACCTTTGCATGAAACTGGATTTACGTTATCCTTAAAAGCAAGATCTGGGGTTGGTCTTAAGACAACTTCCAGTTTTACCAAATTAACTAATTCCTCAAGAACACTTTGGTCATAACGCCATTTTGGCCAACTAGTAGGAGTAGAAAAAATAGATGTTAAATAGCTTGTCGCCATAGTAAACCTATAATTACTCATATTTTCATTTCTCAGTAAATGATCTCTAACAGAATTAAATATGTTTCGACATCTCAATGAATCTGACATGTAGTTCTCTTTTTTTAAATTTTCATTTACTGGAATTGAAACAATTAAATCTACTGTATTTCTCCAATAGGAACTGAGAACATCTATATATATATCTTCATACGGTACATCTTTATGTTTTTTTATTTCAGGATATGAACTTTTTAAGTCTTCCTGTAATCTAAAGATACCAATATCAAAAACAGTTAATTGCTGGTTTCTTAAAATTGTAGAAATATCTGATGCATTACTTTTAGTAATGATCGACATTAAAAAAAAAATAATAATTAAAATACTATGTAATATCTTAATCATAAATTAATTTTAAATAAACTAAGATACGAATCAACAAAAGATTTGTTAAATCTTGGTTGAATAAGAGTTAATTTTAAACAATTTTTTAAATTAATTATTTTGTTGGAAGATATATCTTAATTTCAGTACCTTCATTAACTTTACTGAGAATCTCATAGTCACCTCTGTGTTGAGATATAATATGTTTCATTATAGCTAAACCTAAACCTGTACCACCAACCTTTTTACTTTTTTCTGTATCTACTCTAAAAAATCTTTCAGTTATTCTTGGAATTAGCTGGTGAGGTATTCCAACACCTTCATCTTTAATGATAATGGCAATATTTTTATCAATTAATTTACCTTCACTGATTTGACTTTTTACGTATATATTTTTTCCATCTTGTGAATATTTAATTGAATTATCAATTAAATTTGAAAATACAGTTAACAATTTATCATTATCACCAAAAACTAAGGTTGGTTCCATAAGTTCAATATGTAAATTGATTTTCTTTTTTTTAAGAATTAATTCAAAGTTACTTTTAATATTTGTAAAAAGATCATTTAAGCTCACAATTTTATTAGGCTTGATATGTTCTTCCAATTCTATTCTACTTAAAATCAATAAATCATTGATTAGGTTTTCCATTCTTAATACTTGATCAGACATGATAGACATAAATTTTTTTTGCGCCTCTTGGTCTTTTGAAGCTGGTCCAAGAATAGTTTCTAACGAACCTTTAATCGAAACTAAAGGTGTTCTTAATTCATGACTCACATTTGCAACAAAATCAGTTTTTAGTTTTTGTGCTTTTGTTATTTCTGTAAAATCTTTTAGAAACAATACGACAGAGTTTATTTCTGGAAACAAATGGGTCGGACCAGGAATAACATAGATTTTGTAAAGTTGATAAGATGGTAAATTTATTTCTACATTGACATTTTTTGTAGTTTGATCTTTGATAGCCTCTTCAATCGTTTCTAATAATTTTGTATCTCTAATTACACTTGAAATATTTTTATCAATTAGGTTTTCTCCAAAACGTTGTTTTGCACTTTTGTTTAGATATTTGATTAAATTATATTTATCTAAAGCAAAGAATTGATCTTCTAATTCTTCAATAATTACTCTTTTTCCTAAATCATCCTTATTAGTCTTGTTTACAACTGGTGCTGTGTTTTCTGGCTTAATATTTTTTTTAAATAAAAAATATAATAAAATGATTATTATAACTATAAGTATCAACTCTGCCAAAAACATGGATATGTTTTAACAAATGTAATGTATATTGTCTTTAATTATTAGGTGAAATATTTTCAAAAAATATTTTTGCCGTTTCCTCCCAAGAATATTTTTTTGCAAAATCAAGACAATCTTGACGACTTACCTTCAAAGCTTTTAAAGCAGAGGTTTTCAAATCATTATCTAAAGTATCAATATTAGTACCCCCTAATATATCTTTAGGTCCCGGTACAGGGTAAGCTGCGACTGGTGTGCCACAATTTAAAGACTCTAAGACAACTATACCAAACGTATCTGTTTTACTTGGAAATACAAAAACATCAGATGATGCAAAATGAGAAGCTAATTCTCCATTTGTTTTCTCACCTAAAAAAATGTCTTTTGGAAACTTTTTTTTTAAATTGTTTAAATCAGGACCTTTACCAATTATAATTTTAGTACCTTCAAGATCTAAATCTAAAAATGCTTTGATATTTTTTTCAACAGCAACTCTTCCAACATATATCCATATAGGTCTTTTATAAGGTAAGTCTTTCTTAATGGGGTTTTTAAATGCACCATGATTACCTCCTCTGGTCCATGT
Organism: uncultured Pelagibacteraceae bacterium; assembly: GCA_902580505.1. Lineage (GTDB taxonomy): Bacteria > Pseudomonadota > Alphaproteobacteria > Pelagibacterales > Pelagibacteraceae > Pelagibacter. Next base: position 14,606 of record CACHLB010000013.1, on the reverse strand, counting down.
AACCATTTTATTGTTATCAATACCTAAAGAAATTAATTCTTCACGCATAGATTCTGTTGTTACTAAAATTCTTTCAGCTTTATTATGAAAATTGCATAAAAATTTTTCTGACCATTTAGCTGGAATGATAGGCATATAAAGTTTCATGTATTTATCAAATCTTGTGTGAAAACTTGTGGTAAATTTTAAGCCATTTTTAATGCAATGTCTTCGTGCCATAAACCCTAAGGGTCCTTCTGTTGCAATGTGTATTGCATCAGGTTTAATTGATTTAATTAAGTTACTTACACGGGGCCAAACATTTAAGGACAATCTAATTTCATTATATTTTGGCATGGGCATGGTAAGAAATTGTTGAGGAGTAATATATTCAATAGTTTGACCTTGTGATTTAAGAATTTCACCAGTTTCGTGGAGAGTTCTTACAACACCATTAACTTGAGGGTAATAAGCATCGGTAACAATTAATATTTTCATTCTTTAAGATGCTTTTTTGAATGAACCGATCCTGTTATTATCAATATTTTCTGAAATATATTCGTTTCTTTTTTTATCCCAATAAATTATCTCAAAAGTTCCATCATATTTTTCTGCCAAGGCTGTACATGACTCAACCCAATCGCCACAATTTAAATAATTAACACCATCAAGATTTAAATTTTCAGCATGATGTATGTGTCCACAAATTATTCCATCAAATTTTTTCCTTTTTGCATATGAAGAAAGTGTGTTTTCATATTCACCTATAAATTTTACAGCATTTTTTACCTTATATTTTAAAAATTTTGCCAATGACCAATAGTCTTTACCTCTCAATTTTCTAAAAAAATTTATAATAACATTAATTTTAAGTAATAATTCATAGGCAATAGCTCCTAATTTAGAAAGCCATTTAGCATATTTCATTACTCCGTCCCAAGCATCACCATGAACAACTAAATATTTTTTTCCTAACTGCGTTTCATGAATAACTCTATTTACTATTTTAATATCACCTAAATGCATTGGAATAAATTTTCTAAATACCTCATCATGATTTCCAATTATGTAAAATACTTTTGTCCCGTGCCTGGCTTTTCTCAATATTTTTTGTATGACATCATTATGCTCTTGAGGCCAATAGAAACTCTTTTGCATTGCCCAAACATCGATTATATCTCCAACTAAATAAAGGTTCTCGGATCTTGAATTCTTAAAAAATTCTAAAAGCTTGTTAGCTTGACAACCTTTGGTGCCAAGATGCACATCAGATATAAATATACTCCTATATTTTAATAACGGAGGCATTAAAAAAACCTATTTTGTAACACAACTGTAACTCGAATCATTTAATTCTTATGTCATTGAAATGTTAAAGATTTATTAAAAATTAGTTACGAAAAAATTATGCATTATTGTTTGATTTATAACCTTAATTCTTCAACAGGGAAAAAAATAAAATTTGTAAATAAGATTTATGAAAAATTAAAAATTAACAACTCTGTAGATTATTTCAAAACCAAATCTGAAAAAGAGGCGAAAGAAATATTTTTGGAATTTAAAAATAAAAATTATGATAGATTGATAGTTGCTGGTGGAGATGGATCAGTATCATTTGCTATCAATGAATTGATAAAAAATGACTTTGATTTTAATGATAAATTTGCAATTGGGTACATACCGGCTGGAACAGCCAATTTACTTCAAGCAGAGTTATCGATAAATAAAAAAGTAGACGATATTTGTAATATTTTAACATCAAATAATTATAAACAATCTAATCTTATAAAAATAAATAAAAATTATTTTTTTTTAATGGCTGGTATTGGTTGGGATGCTAAAATTGTTCACTCTATTGATACACGTATAAAAAAAATACTTGGTAAGATAATATTTGGTTTAAAAGGGTTTCAGCATTTTTTATTTATGAAAAATAATAAACTTGATGTTTTCTTTGATGGTCAAAAATATCAAGCTGATTGGGTATTAAGTTCTAATACCAAATATTATGCTGGTCATCATAAGATAAATAAGTCAAACATTTTTGATGATAGATTAATAACTTATGTTTTTAAAGATTTAAGTAGGCTAAAATTAATGTATTATATTATTTTGATAATTATTTATGGAGATTTATCAAGAAACAAATCTGTTATAACCACCTATTCAAAAAGTATCCAAATTAATTGCAATAATTTTGAAATTCCCGTTCAGGTTGATGGAGATAATTTTGGATGTCACAATAAGATTGATATTGAATTTTCACAAAAAAAAGTAAATTTTTTACTATAATTTTAATAACAAAATTTTAGACAAATTATTTTACTTAGAAATTTAAATTAAATATAATAATTTAATTTTTCATAGGAGGTGATGATGGGTAAGATGTTAAAGAAAAATGAAAGAAGAAAAAAAAAGTTTATCAAATCAATAGATAAACTTAAAAATAAGATTAATTTAAAGGAAAAAAAACTAGCTAAAATTAATATAAAAATTGCAGGTATTGAAAAAAAAGTTGCCGAAAAAAAAGCAAAAAAATTAGCTAAAAAGAAAACCAGTGAGAGTCCTGCGTCTGTAAATAATTAATGTATAAAAATTGTCCATCCCCTTTTTTATAACAAAAAGGGGAAGGTAGTTAATCAACAAAATTTTAAACAAAGAGGAAATGAAGATGTTTTATTATTTAAAATTTTTGTTAATTATTTTTAATAAACTTTAATGACAAAAATATTTATAGATTGTTACAATTTAATTAAAATAATTTAATCCCAATCACACCTATTAAAATAAATAAAATTGATATGATTTTTTTTAAATTGATACTTTCTTTTAATAAAAAATATCCAATAAATATTGATAATAAAATACTTGTTTCTCTTAAAGATGTAACAACAGGTATTGGAGCTTTTGTAAATGCCCATACAGCCAAGGCATAACTAGCATATGATAATGTTACACCGTAAAAAAATATCATTTTACCGTCTCTATAAACCCTTTTAATAATATCCTTTTGACCTCTTAAACTTAGAATAAATGGGAAAATCATAGCGTTTAATATGAAAGACCAGCTGACAAAAGATATTGCAGAATTACTCACTCTTGCTCCATATCCATCTACAAGTGAGTATGATCCAATAAACAAACCTGTAATTATCGAAAATTTAATTACATTTAAGCTACTGTTTTTATAATCAGAAATACCAAGAAAAAAAATTCCAAAACATATTAAGAAAATAGAGATCAGTATAAATTTATTTAACACTACTCCTAAAAATAAAATTGAAACTACAGTTACAAATAAAGGGCCTGTGCCTCTTGCTATGGGATAGACTTTTGTCAAATCTCCAATCCCATATGATTTAAGTAAGAACCATTGATAACCGATGTGAACAACAATGCTTGCGAAGATATAAGGTATACTTTCTATTGAGGGTGCGGGTAACAAGATGATTGCAACAATTGAAAAAGGTATATGCCCTAAAATTATACCTGCTAGAGCAACAGCTTTATCTGAGTGTTTTTTAACCATGCCATTCCAAGTGGCATGAAGTAGTGCTGCCAATAAAACGACAGAAAATACTAATGTATCCATAAAGAGTATTAATTCACTCTACCGTAAATATCTTGATATCTAACTATATCTGTCTCTTTTAAAATAGGTCCAGTTTGTATTTCAATAATTTTTACTTTTTTTTTAAATTTATTTTCTATTCGATGAATTGCTTCTCTTGGGATAAATATTTTTTCACCTGGTTTTTTATAGAAATTTTTCTTGTTTAATGTAATTAGAGGTTTTCCATCAGTAATAGTCCAATATTCAGATCGATGAAAATGCTTTTGTAGGCTTAATTTAGACTTAGAATTAACTACTAATTCCTTTACCAAAAAGTTTTTACCCTCGTATAGGTTGGTATATCTGCCCCATGGTCTATGAAAAACATTTTTCTTCTTAAAGTATTTATTTTTATTTTTTTTATATATTTTTGATATTTCAAACCAATTACCAAGATCTGACCATTGAATACTAAGCTTTATTGCATTTATATTCTTTGATTTTTCAAGAATTGCATAATCAAAAGAAATTTCCTTACATTTATCAAAGAATTTTTTATTTAAAAAATATGTATTATTTCTAATCTTTGATTTTTCTAAAGATTTTAGACATGCTTTATAAATACTAGGCTGATATTTTTTAAAGTTATTGATTATTGATGATTTTTTTAAGTAAAACATACCAGAGTTCCAATAGCCTCCAGATTTAATTATCTTTTTAGCTTTTTGCTCTGTTGGTTTTTCAATAAATTTAGTAACTTTGTTTAACTTATTTGTACTTTTTGTTTTAAGATATCCGTACTCATTAGATGGTCTAGTTGGTTTAATCCCAAATATAAATATATTTTCATCACTTAAATTTTTAACATTAGTTTTTAAAGATCTTGTTAAAATACTTGGGTTTTCAATTAAATGATCTGATGTAAAAAACATTATTGGCTGATCAGATGGAATTTCTTTAATTAAAGCACTTACTAAAATTGCTGGTGCTGTGTTTTTTTTTGCTGGTTCTAATATTATTTTATATTTTTTTATTTTAGATTTTTTCAATGTTTTCTTAACATCTTTTAAATACTTCAGATTTGTGCTGATAATTGGAAAATCGTAAGAGTTATTATTTATTCTTTCAAAAGCTTTTTGTAATAAAGTCCAACCACCAAAATCAATAAATTGTTTTGCTTGAGTATTTTTTAAATTGGGCCAAAGTCGTGTTCCTGCACCACCACAAAGTATTACAGGTCTAATTTTCATCAAATATCTGCGTAAGTTTTAACCTCGTTTTTACCACCTGGATGTGTAGGTGCACCCAAATAAGCGGGTCCTACTGTTTGAGCATATTTCCAAAGAGTTCCGTTTCCAAAGTTCATTTTTCTTTGTTTCCATTTCTTTTTTCTCAAACTAAGCTCTTTTTTACTTAATCTAACATTAATAGTCCCCTTTTTTGCATCTATATCAATTATGTCTCCGTTCCTTAAAAGGGCTATTGGGCCGCCTATAGAGGCCTCAGGACCCACATGACCGATACAGAAGCCTCTAGTAGCCCCAGAGAACCTACCGTCCGTTATAAGGGCAACTTTCTCCCCTTTTCCTTGTCCATAAATTGCAGCTGTTGTCTGCAACATTTCTCTCATTCCCGGGCCACCTTTTGGTCCTTCATATCTAATTATAATTATATCGCCGTCTTTGTATTTTCTTTCTTTTACAGCTTTGTAAGCTTTTTCCTCAGAGTCAAAACATCTTGCTCTTCCAGTAAATTGTAATTTTTTCAAACCTGCAATTTTAACAATTCCACCTTCCGGAGCCAAATTACCTCTTAATCCAACAACTCCGCCATTTGGTGTTATTGGATTTTTATAACTTCTCATTACTTTTTGTTTTGGATTAAATTTCACATTTTTTAAATTCTCTTTCATTGTCTTTCCTGTAACGGTCATACAATCTCCATGAATATATCCACCATCGTAAAGAGTTTTTAAAAGCATTGGAACACCACCTGCTTCCCACATATCTTTTGCAACATATTTTCCACCTGGTTTTAAATCAGCAAGATAAGGGGTTCTTTTAAAAATTTTCGCAACATCCATTAAATCAAATTTAATTCCAATTTCATTTGCAATAGCTGGTAAGTGTAAACCTGCATTAGTAGATCCTCCTGTTGCAGCAACAACTGTAGCAGCATTTTCTAATGCTTTTCTTGTAACTATATCTCTTGGTCTAATATTTTTTTCTAAAAGTTTCATTACAGCTTTACCACTATTAATCGCATACTTATGTCTTTCTTTATAAGGTGCAGGAGTTCCTGCTGAATAAGGTAGAGCTAATCCAATAGCTTCTGAAACACATGCCATCGTGTTAGCAGTAAATTGACCACCACAAGCACCTGCACTTGGACAAGCTTTCAATTCTAATTTTCTAAGGGCATGAGCTGTCATTTTTTTTGAAGTATATTTTCCAACACCTTCAAAAACATCAACAACAGTTACATCCTTACCTTCAAATCTACCTGGAAGTATTGAACCACCATAAATAAATACACTAGGAATATTTAATCTCACCATAGACATCATTAGACCTGGTAAAGATTTATCACATCCTGCTAAACCAACTAAAGCATCATAACAATGTCCTCTTACGGTTAATTCAGTAGAATCTGCAATTACATCTCTTGAAATCAATGAAGATTTCATTCCTTCATGACCCATAGCGATACCATCAGTAACAGTTATTGTACAAAATTCTCTAGGTGTTCCTCCTGATGCATTTACACCTTGTTTTACAAATTGAGCTTGTTTCATTAAATTAATGTTGCATGGAGCAGCCTCATTCCAAGTTGAAACAACACCTACAAAAGGTTTTGCAACATCTTTTTCTGTTAAATCCATCGCATAATAAAAGGATCTTTGAGGAGCTCTGTCAGCACCTACAGTTGTATATCTACTTGGTAGTTTTTTTTTATTAAATTTCCGCATTAAAGACTTTCTAAAGTATAATTTAATTTATTAACATTTTTTTCTAAATTAATAAAGTTAGACTTTTCTTGCTCAACAATATCATTTGGAGCTCTTTCAATAAAACTTTTATTATTTAGCCTTGTATTAATTTTTTCCATCTCTTTCTCAATTTTATTCTTTTTATTTAATAATGTTTCTTTAATTTTTGACAAATCAACATCTTCATCAAAGTAAATTTTAAATATTTCACCTTTAATGACCAAGTTTGCTGAAGGTTTTTTAATATCTTCAGTTACAAATTCATTAATTCTGCCAATTTTTTTTAATGTATTAGAGTTATTTTCAATAAATTTCTTAATTTCGGGATTTATTTTATTCACTAGTATTTTAACAAATGATCCAGGGCTTATTTCTATTTCATTTTTAAAAGACCGTATAGATGAAACAAATTCAATTATTTCATTTACTTCATCAGAGTCTTTATCTTTATTAGAAATGGCTTCAGACCAGTTTTTTAACATAAGAAAGTCTTTTCCATCTTTATCCAATTTATTTTTCAACCATATTTCCTCGGTTAGAAAAGGTATGAATGGGTGTAAAATAACTAAAATTTGAGTAAATATGAAGCTAGCTACATTTCTTGTTTCTTCGATATTTTCATTATTTTCTGAATAAAAAACAGTTTTAGATAATTCTAAGTACCAATCGCAGAACGAATGCCATACAAATTGATATGCGATTCTTGCAGCCTCATCAAATCGATAACTATCTATCGATTTTTTAATCTTTTCATTAGTATTAGTAAATTCAACAAAAATCCATTTATTAATATTTAGTTTTAAATCATTAGGTGTTTTTATATTTTTAAATTTACAATCATTTTGAATAAGAAAGTTATTAGCGTTCCATATTTTATTTAAAAAATTTCTATAACCTTTAACTCTATCCTCAGATAATTTTACATCTCGTCCAGGAGATGCCATTGACAAAAGTGTAAATCTTAAAGCATCAGCACTATATTTTTCTATTAACTCTAATGGGTCAATAACATTACCTTTAGACTTTGACATTTTTTGACCTTTTTCATCTCTAACTAATGCATGAACATAAATATTTTTAAAAGGTTCTTTGTTTTGAAATTCCATCCCAAACATAATCATTCTTGCAACCCAAAAGAAAATGATATCAAATCCTGTTACCAATACTGAAGTTGGATAAAATTTTTCTAAATATTCATTTTTTTCTGGCCATCCTAGAGTTGCAAAAGGCCATAGACCAGATGAAAACCATGTATCAAGAACATCTGGATCTCTAATTAATTCAACATCTTTTTTATAATGTTCTTTAGCTAATTTATTTGCACCTTCTTCTGTTTCATCTACAAATATTTCTCCATCAGGTCCATACCATGCAGGTATTTGATGACCCCACCAAAGCTGTCTTGAAATACACCATGGTTCTATATTATCCATCCATTGAAAATATGTTTTTGTCCAATTAACAGGAAAAAAATTAGTTGTTTTATTATTTACTATTTCTTTTGCTTTTATTGAAAGTTTCTTAGCATCTGCAAACCATTGCTCCGTTAAATAGGGTTCAATTATAGAATTAGATCTATCACCATAAGGAACTTTATTTTTAATTTTTTCTTCTTTAACAAATAAGTTTTTATCAGTAAGTTCTTTTAGAATTCTTTTTCTAGCTTCAAATCTATCAAGTCCAATATAATTATCAGGTGCATTTTCATTAATTTTACCATCTGGTGTAAAAACATTTATTATTTCTAAATTGTTTCTCTCCCCTACTTCGTAATCATTAAAATCATGTGCTGGTGTAATTTTAACAGCCCCAGTACCTTGTTCAGGATCTGCATAATCATCTTCAATAATTTTTATTTTTCTATCAACTATTGGAACTATTACATTTTTATTTACTAATGATTTATATCTTTCATCTGATGGATTAACTGCAACTGCTGTATCTCCTAGCATGGTTTCTGGTCTTGTAGTTGCAATTGTTATAAATTTATCTGTCCCTTCTATTGGATATTTGATGTGGTATAACTTTGAATTAACCTCTCTTTGGTCTACTTCTAAATCTGATATTGCTGTTTTTAAAACAGTGTCCCAATTTACTAATTTTTTTGATTTGTAAATTAATCCATTTTTATACATTTCCACAAAAACTTTTAATACAGATTTTGATAGATTATCGTCCATGGTGAAGGCATTTCTAGACCAGTCACATGAACAGCCTAATTTTTTTAATTGATTAATTATTATGTCACCATATTGACCTTTCCACTCCCAAACTTTTTCAATAAACTTTTCTCTTCCTAAATCATTTTTATCGATACCTTCAGATTTAAGCTTCTTCTCTACTAATGCTTGTGTGGCAATACCCGCATGGTCGGTTCCAGGTTGCCATAAAGTTTCAAAATTATTCATTCGATGGTAACGAGTTAATAAGTCTTGAATAGAATTATTTAATGCATGTCCCATATGAAGACTGCCAGTTACATTTGGTGGCGGGATAACTATAGAAAATTGTTTTTTGTTAGATTTTGGTTTAAATAATTTTTTTTCTTCCCAATAAGAATAAATCTTATTTTCAACATTTTCGTGAATATATTTGTCTGAACTCATGGATAATTATTTTATAAATTAATCATATCAATAAACAACAATGAAATTATCCGTTAAATTTATAGACTAAATTATAAAATTAATTATATATGACTTCATTGAATATTTAATTCATGGCAACGTGGCGGAATGGTTACGCAGAGGATTGCAAATCCTTGTATCCCGGTTCGATTCCGGGCGTTGCCTCCACAATTTATTTTTGTTGAGATAATATAAAAAAAAAGTAAGTTGTGATTTTACATTCCTCGGTAGCTCAGTTGGTAGAGCAGTTGACTGTTAATCAATTGGTCGCAGGTTCGAGTCCTGCCCGAGGAGCCAATTAAAATTAATTTATCCTGTTTTAGAAATATTTACCTGGTTGATTTGTATGTTTTTAGTAAACTTAATTTTTTGATCTTGAGTAAGTTCAGAATAAACTTTTACTAAAAAATTATAGTTTACGTTCATGTGACCTTCTTTAGATTTTTCTAAATTTATTAAGTATTGTGAAAAATCCTCAAAAAAATAGTTTATTGGCACTTTAAGATAATTAGATAGTTGTAGTAATCTAATAGAACTTACACCATTTGTTCCTTTTTCATATTTTTGAATTTGTTGAAATGTTACATTTATTGCTTTTGCGACTTTAGTTTGAGTTAAACCTAAAGCCAAACGTCTAAGTTTTAATTTATTACCTAGATGTTTATTGAAATTTTCTTCCATCAAAGACCCCTCTTTAATTAAAAATAATAAGTTGAGTTAACAGAAATCAAAAAGTTATTTCAAGTAAAATAATTTTAAAAAGAATAATAATTTTTAGGATTTTATAAACCTGTCAAGCGACTTTTTAGCAATTTAGTTATAATTTTTATAATATTTGGCTTAAAAAAAGCTTTGTTCTATCGCTTTTTGGGTTAGCAAAAAACTCTTTTGTTTCTGCCTGTTCTACAATCATACCTTCATCCATAAAAATAACTTCATCTGCAACTTCTTTTGCAAACCCCATTTCGTGTGTTACAACAATCATAGTCATACCAGCCTTAGCTAAATTAACCATTGCATCTAAAACTTCTTTAATCATTTCAGGGTCTAATGCTGATGTTGGTTCATCAAAAAGCATTATTTTTGGCTCCATACATAATGCTCTTGCTATTGCACATCTTTGTTGTTGACCACCAGAAAGTTGGCCTGGATATTTGTATGCTTGATCAGCAATTTGAACTTTTTCTAAATGTTTTAAAGCTAATGCCTCAGCATCTTTTTTAGGCATTTTTTTTACCCATATTGGAGCTAATGTACAATTATCCAATATTGATAAATGAGGAAATAAATTAAACTGTTGAAAAACCATTCCAACCTCAGCTCTTATATGTTCTATATTCTTTGTTTCTTCAGTTAATTCAGTTCCATCAACAACAATTGATCCTTCTTGGTGTTCTTCAAGTCTATTAATACATCTAATTAATGTGGATTTACCTGAGCCCGAAGGACCGCAGACTACAATTTTTTTATTCTTTTCAACATCTAAATTAATGTTTTTTAAGACTTGGAAATCTCCAAACCATTTATTCATTTCTTTTATTTGAATTATTTTATCAGGCATTATCTCTCTGTTTTATATTTTTGCTCTAAATTATAACTATATTTACTCATTGCATAGCAAATAATAAAAAATACTATTGATGCAAACACATAACCTTCCATAGCAAAACCTAACCATTCGGGATTTGTTTTTGCTAAATTAAGCATTCCTACGATTTCCAAAAGACCTACAACAAAAATTAAAGGTGTATCTTTTACAAGTGCTAAAAAAGTATTAGCTATACCCGGAATTACTAATTTAAGAGCTTGTGGCAAAATAACAAATATATGCATTTTCCAGTAACCCATTCCTAAAGATTTTGCAGCATCATATTGACCTCTAGGTAAAGCCTGTAAACCTCCTCGTATTACCTCAGCTACATAAGCAGCTTCAAATAATGATATTGCAATTATAACTCTTACAAGTTTATCAATGAACATGTCCTCTGGTAAAAACATGGGAAACATAACAGACGACATAAACAAAACTGTTATTAAAGGAACTCCTCTCCAAAATTCTATAAATCCAATAGAAATGTATTTAATTATTGGTAAATCAGATCTTCTTCCTAAAGATAAGAATAATCCTACTGGAAAACAGAATATTAAACAGAAAAATGAAACTATAAAAGTTAATGATAATCCACCCCAAGCCCCAGTTTCAACCCATTCGAAAGCTTGTATCTTTCCTAATTCAATTAGTTCTTCATAAAAAAATATATATTTCAATAATATATAAATCGTGATTGGTATTATTAAAAAATAATACATTTTAAATTTCGAAGGGATAAAAAAACCAATTATAATAGAGATCACTGCTGCAATAATTCCATATGAAAAATCAAAGAATATTGGACCACCAGAAATAAAAAAGAATATAAATAAAAATGCAATAATTGGATAAATAACAACATAATATAATGTTAGATATTTTTTGAATTTTTCAGTTGCAAAAAAACCTACTCCGCCAAGAAAAGCAAGAGCAATAAAAGATAAATTTATTCTCCACTGTTCTGCATTTGGATACATTCCATACATAAATCTATTAAACCAAGTTTTTATATAAGCCCAGCATGCTCCAGAACCAGAACAAGCATCTTTTGAATCACCAGCAAAATTTGCATCAATTATGAACCAACTTAAAAGCGGTGGAAGTGATTTTATAACCGCAAAAATAATTAATAATGATAAAAGAGCGTTAAATTTATTTGTATTAATATTTTTATTAGTAATGTCTAAAAATTTTATACCCGAATATTCAATTCTAATTAAATGCAAACCAATAAAACCTATTATTAAGGGTAAAAAATAACTTATTGTTCCTGGTAAAAAGCTAGTCAAATCCAAACTGAAAAAAGAGTTCAAGAATACAATTAAAATACTAAGAAAAAATAAACTAATACCTGAATACAAATATGCGTATAAATTATTTTTGTCTGGTGATAAAAAATTTAATTTATTCATTATTTTTCTTTAATGGCTATTTTTTTATTATACCAATTCATAAAAATTGAGATTGTTATGCTTAAAGTTAAATAAGTTAACATTGTAATGGAAACAATTTCAATTGCTCTTCCTGTTTGCATCAAGGCAGTTCCTGCAAAAACAAGTACTAGGTCTGGGTATGCAATAGCAGCAGCAAGTGAAGAATTTTTTGTTAAATTTAAATATTGGTTGGTTGTTGGAGGAATTATAATCCTCAAAGCTTGTGGCATTACAACTAATTTAAGAACTTGGTTAGGAGTTAAACCAATTGAAGCTGCAGCCTCTTTTTGACCTTTGCTTACACCTTGAACACCTGCTCTTACACATTCGGCTATAAAAGTAGCTGTATACAAAGATAAAGCCAATGCTAATGAAATTAATTCAGGAGGTAATTTAAGTCCTCCTTTATAAGTAAAGGATGTTTTTGATAATTGTTCAATTACTGGTATTTCAACAGATGCATCTACTCCACCTAGAAAAAAACTTAACAATGGCAGAATAATTAAAAGAGCAATAGATATTGATAAAACTGGTGTTTGAATACCTTGATTTTCCTGCTTTTTTTTAGCGTATAATCTAACAAAAACTATTGAGATGATTGCTGCGATTAGTGAATAAATAAAAACATCTAAATTATTCCAAACAAAGGCTGGAACAAAAAAACCTTTGATTGTTAAAAAGAAAACTCCAAACATTGGTTCTGCTTTTTCTGGTAAAGGTAATGCTCTTAAAGCAGCAAAATACCAAAAAAATATCTGTAATAACAAAGGAATATTTCTGAAAAATTCTACATAAATCGCTGCAGTTCGTTCAATAAGATAATTACTTGATAATCTAGCTATTCCAACAATAACTCCAATTATTGTTGCGAATACAATTCCAATAACTGAAACTAAAATCGTATTTAATAATCCAACCAAATAAGCTCTAAAATAAGAATGTGAGCCATCGTATTCTATAAGAGAAAACTGTACATCAAATGAAGACTCTTGGGATAAAAATCCGTATCCAAATGTGATACCCCTATTTTCCATATTAACTTGTGCGTTATATGAGAAGAAACCAAACACTAGAATAACAACCACTAGCGTAAGTAACTGGGGTAATATTTTCTTAAATTTCACTGTTATTTGTGGTTTATAAAAAAAAGGGCTAGAAAAATCTAGCCCTCTTTAATATTTTTAAGATAGAATTATCTTGCAGGTGGTACGTAAAGTATTCCACCTTTAGTCCATAACTCATTTGGACCTCTGTCAGGTAGAATTCCAGTATCTGCTATATTTCTTTTATAGCTTTCACCGTAGTTACCAACTTGCTTGATTATTCTTAAGCTCCACTCATTATCTAAACCTAGAGCAGCTCCTAATTCACCTTCAGCACCAACTAATCTTTTAACAGCTGGATTATCAGAAGTTTTCATAGAATCAGCATTTGCTGATGTAACACCGTATTCTTCAGCTTCGATCATAGTGTTAAGTGACCATCTTACAATATCTTCCCAAACAGAATCACCTTGTCTGACAACTGGGCCCAATGGCTCTTTTGAAATTGTTTCAGGTAATACCATGTGGTCATCAGGATTACTCAACTTGATTCTTTGAGCAGCTAAACCAGATTTATCTGTAGTATATGTATCACATCTACCCGCATCATATGCCGCAACAACTTCGTCAGCTTTTTCGAAAGTGACTGGCTCATATTTAATTCCTTTTGAATTAAAGAAATCTCTCATATTAAGCTCTGTTGTAGTTCCAAGGTTAGTACATGCAGAAACACCAGCTTTAAAATCATTAACTGATGAAATTCCAGAATTTTTTCTAACCATAAAACCTTGACCATCATAGAAGTTTACTCCTACGAAAGTAAGACCGATATCCGCATCCCTTGAAAGTGTCCAAGTAGTATTTCTAGATAGAATATCTATCTCGTTAGATGTTAATGCAGTAAATCTTTCCTTTGCACTTAGTGGAGTAAATTTAACTTTACTTGAATCACCTAGTACAGCAGCAGCTACTGCTCTACATACATCGACGTCAACACCAGTCCAGTTTCCAGCAGCGTCAGCATTAGAAAATCCTGGAAGACCTTGTGAAACACCACATCTCACAAAACCTTTTTTCTGAGTATTTTTAAGAGTTTTTGACTTTTTTGCAGCCATAGTTTCTGTTGTAAAAGTAAACAAAACAGCAAACATAGCAACAACTGAAGTCAATCGTTTTACTAATTTAAACATTATATATTCCTCTTGTTTATTTATTTGTTAACAAATAATTCAAATTAATTTTTGAATTATCTAAGTAAAGCAGAAACTATGAAACGCATCAATATTAAATTAGTCGCAAAATTTATGCTTTATTTGGTTAATGGCGCGCTCTGAAGGATTCGAACCTTCGACCTACGGTTTAGAAAACCGTTGCTCTATCCAGCTGAGCTA
>CACHLB010000012.1 GCA_902580505.1 uncultured Pelagibacteraceae bacterium | reverse complement strand
TCATCTCCTGCAAATGACAATTTGATGGAATTACTACTATCGATTGATGCTTTAAAAAGATCATCAGCCAAGAACATAACTGCTGTGATACCATATTTTGGATATGCAAGACAAGATAGAAAGGTGGTTCCTAGAACATCTATATCTGCAAAACTTGTATCTAATCTTATTGCAAAAGCAGGAGCAGATAGAGTCGTTACAGTTGATTTACACTCTGGACAAATTCAAGGATTTTTTGATATTCCAGTAGATAACTTATTTGCAACTCCAATATTTGCTAGACATATAAAAAAGAAATTAAAAAGAAATAATATTATCTGTGTTGCTCCAGATGTCGGTGGTACCGCAAGAGCAAGGGCTTTAGGAAAATTGTTAAATGTAGATTTAGCAATAGTAGACAAAAGAAGACCTGCTCCTGGAAAGTCAGAAGTAATGAATGTAATTGGAAATGTGAAAAATAAAACTTGTATATTAGTTGATGATATAATCGACTCTGGTGGAACAATTGTAAATGCAGCTTCTGAATTAAAAAAAAGAGGAGCTAAAGATGTTCATGTGTATGTAACACATGGTGTGTTAAGTGGTAATGCTGTTGAAAAAATTAAGAAATCTTCTATAAAAAATTTAGTTGTAACTGATACAATAGATAATTCAATGAAAGTTAAAAAAGCTAAGAATATTGAGGTATTAACAATCTCTAATTTAGTTGGGGAAGCTATTAAAAGAATATCAAATTCTACCTCAGTATCAGATCTATTTAAATAATTTACTTGTAAAATTTAGTTTCATAAGTTAAAAACCCGACACTTTATGAGTTTATTAGCAGCAACAATAAGAGAAACAAAAACTAAGGGTGAAGTAAAATCTCTTAGAAGTAAAGGTATGGTTCCGGGAATAATTTATGGAGGAGAAGAGCCAAATCAAAAAATCTCTGTTTCTGTTAAGGAAGTAAAAAATTTATTAAATAAAGAAAATATTTTATCAAATATAATTTCAATAAATATTGATGGAAAAGAACAAAAAGTTTTACCAAGAGTTATTGATTTTGATACAGTTACAGATGAGCCTATACACTTAGATTTTTTAAGAATTGTTAAAGGTGCAAAAGTAATTTTAGAAATTCCAGTTAAATTTATAAACCACGAATTGTCACCAGGATTAAAAAGAGGTGGGGTTTTGAATATCGTAAGACGTAAAGTTGAATTAAGATGTCCCACAGAAAACATACCAACAGAGTTAGTTGTAGATCTAAATAATTTAGATATTGGAGCAAGTATTAAAATATCTTTTATAAATTTACCTGAAAATGTAACACCTACAATTCAAGGAAGAGACTTTGTGATTGCAACAGTAGCAGCACCAACAGTTGTTAAAGAGCCTGAAAAACCTGCAGAAGCTGAGGGAGAAGGTGGAGAAAATGCGGAGGCAGCTGCGGATGGGGACGCTAAACCTGAAGAAGGTGCAGAAAAAGGTGCAGATGGTGATAAAGGAAAAGAAGAAGGAAAAACTCCAGCAGAGAAAAAATAATAATCTGTGAAAATAATAATAAAATAAAATGTTGTTACTCGTAGGTTTGGGCAATCCAACTCCAAACAGTCATAATAATAGACATAATATAGGGTTTAAAGTTGTAGATGCCATAAATCAAAAATTTGGTCTCTCAAAGCAAAAGCCAAAATTTAAGGGTTTACTTACAACAGGTAATATCGGGGAAAAGAAAATTTATGCTATAAAACCTCTGACTTTCATGAACAACTCAGGAATATGTATCAGAGAATTGCTTGAATATTTCAAAATAGATGCAGAAGATGTTATTGTTTTTCATGATGACCTAGATATAGAGTTTGGAAAAATAAAGGCAAAATTTGGTGGATCAAGCGCAGGTCACAATGGAGTTGCTTCAATAGATAAATTTATTGGAAAAGACTATTCAAGAGTGAGGATTGGGATTGGAAAGCCAGAAAATAAAATGTCTGTATCAGATTTTGTTTTAAATGACTTTTCTGATGACGAACAAGAGCATTTAGAAAAAATTACTGAAAATATAATAGACTCAATTGCTATTTTAATAGATAAAAAATTAGATTTATTCTCAAGCAAAGTTAACAATAATTAAATGGGTTTTAAGTGTGGTATAGTTGGTTTGCCAAACGTTGGTAAGTCTACTTTATTTAATGCACTCACAAATTCAAGTAAAGCCCAAGCAGCAAATTTTCCTTTCTGCACGATAGATCCAAATATAGGTGTAGTTCCTGTACCAGATTATAGGTTAGATGAATTGGTTAAAATTTCAAATTCAAAAAAAAAGATAAATACTACAATATCTTTTGTTGATATAGCAGGATTGGTAGAGGGAGCCTCAAAAGGTGAAGGATTAGGTAACAAATTCTTATCTCATATAAGAGAAGTAGATGCTGTTATTCATTTAATTAGATGTTTTGACTCAGATGATATTCAAAATGTAAATCCAACAGTTGATCCAATCAGGGATTTAGAAATAATTGAAACAGAAATGTCTTTAGCTGATTTGGAATCTATTCAAAAAAGATTGGATAAGAAAAATAAAAAAAATAATGATGAAAATCAAAACCAAATTTTAGATAGAGCACAGAATTTAATTAATGATAACGATGATATAAATAAATTATATGATGAATTTGATAAAAAGGACGTTAAATTGTCAGGATTATTGTCAATAAAACCTAAATTGTATGTTTGTAATGTTGATGAAAATAGCATTGATAAAGGCAATGAGTATACAAAAAGATTTATTGAAAAATATGGTTCTAAAAATACTCTAACTATTTCAGCTGAAATAGAAAATCAACTAAATGAACTAGAAAATGAAGAAAGAAAAAATTATATGAAAATGATCAATGTTGATGATACTGGATTAAATTTATTAATCAAAAAAGGATATGACCTTTTATCTTTAGAGACTTTTTTTACTTCAGGAGTTGAGGAGACAAGGGCTTGGACAATCAACAAAAATTGTATGGCACCTCAAGCAGCAGGAATAATTCATACAGATTTTGAAAAAGGTTTTATTAGAGCAGAAACCGTGTCTTATCAAGATTTCGTTGGTAGCGGTGGTTGGTTAAAATCTAGAGAAAGTGGGAAAATGAGATTAGAAGGTAAAGATTATATAGTTAAAGATGGGGATGTTCTAAACTTTAGGTTCAACACGTGACCATATCTTCTTCATTGTGAAGTAAACCAATACAGTCAATATTATCAAATAAGCTATAACTCTAAATCCTGTTTTATGTCTTTGCTCTAAATGTGGTTCTGCTGACCACATCAGAAAATTTGTAACATCTTTAGACATTTGCTCTGCTGTAGCTTTTGTTCCATCTGTATACTCAATTAAGTCATCAGATAAAGGTGCTGGCATTTTAATTTTATTACCATACATATACTTATTGTAATAAACACCATCATCAAGCTCTACACCTTCTGGTGGTTCAGAATATCCTAACAATAAGGAATATATATAATCTGCTCCACCTTTTCTTGCTTTAACTAAAACAGACATGTCTGGTGGATAAGCACCACCATTTGCAGCTTTAGCTTCTTGTTCGTTTGCATATGGCATCACGAATTTGTCAGATAATTTGGCTGGTCTTACAAACATTTCTCCAGTGCTATCTGGGCCATCTGTTACTTCAAAACTTGCAGCTATTGCTTTAGCCTCAGCTTCAGAAAATTCTGGTCCTCCCTTTTCAGCTAAATTTCTATAAGTTAAATATTTCATGGAATGGCAAGATGCACATACTTCTGTATATACTTGATATCCCCTTTGTAATGATGCTCTATCAAATTTTCCAAATAGACCTTTAAAAGTCCATTTGGTCTCTAAAAAAGGCGGTGGTTTTTCTGCAGAATAAGATGTGGTTAGTACACTAACTGAGAATATTAATGTTAAAAAAATATTTTTTAACTTACTCACTTTATTGTTTTTTCTAGTTTTTCATCACTCTTAGCCACAGCAAAATTTGGTGAGCCTCCTAAAACTGGCTCGGTAATACTTAAAGGCAGAGGGGTAGTTTTTTCTTTCCAACCTAAAACTGGGAGAATAATTAAAAAATGAGCGAAGTAATATGCTGTAGCAACTCTTGCAATTAACAAGTACAATCCTTCAGCTGGCATCGCTCCTACATATCCTAAAATTAAAACATCGGCAACTAAGATCCAGTAGAACTGTCTAAATAATGGTCTGAAAACTGCTGATCTAACTTTTGACGTATCCAACCATGGTAAAGCAGCTAAAATTAAAATAGCTGATAACATTGCAACAACACCCATAAGTTTATCAGGAACAGATCTTAAGATGGCATAAAAAGGTAATAAGTACCACTCAGGAACTATATGAGCAGGAGTTACAAGTGGATCTGCCTCTATATAATTATCAGCATGTCCTAAAATATTTGGTTGATAAAATACAAACAACGCAAAAACAATACAAAACATTAATAACGCAAAAGCATCTTTAATCACGATGTATGGATGAAACGGAACTGTATCTTTAGAAGGTTTTTTAATATCAATACCAACTGGATTGTTGTTTCCAGGAACATGTAAGGCCCATATGTGAAGTACTACAAGCCCTAGTATTAAAAACGGTATTAAGTAATGAAGAGTAAAAAATCTTGTTAGAGTTGGATTGTCAACTGAGTAACCACCCCATAACCAAGTTGTTATACTCTCCCCCACAAGTGGAATTGCACTAAATAAATTCGTTATTACTGTTGCTCCCCAAAAACTCATTTGTCCCCAAGGAAGAACATATCCCATAAAAGCAGCTGCCATCATCAGCAGATAAATTATAATTCCAAGTATCCAAATTATTTCTCTAGGAGATTTATATGATCCATAAAATAAAGATCTAAAAATATGAATATAAACTGCTAGGAAAAACATAGAAGCACCATTTGCATGAACATATCTTAACAACCATCCATAATTCACATCTCTCATTATATGTTCAACGCTACTGAATGCCATATCTGCATGAGCAATGTAGTGCATAGCCAAAACTAATCCTGTAACTATTTGTGTAATTAAGCAAAAAGTTAATATCCCACCAAAAGTCCACCAGTAATTTAAATTTTTTGGTGTAGGGTAATCCGTTAAGTGATTTGCCAATGTAAGCAAAGGCAGTCTATCATTAAACCATTTGCCAAATTTTGAACTAGGTGTGTATTCGTGATCGCTCATATTTATCCAATCTTAATCGTGTTAGTATTTACAAATTCGTATTTAGGTATTTCCATATTAGTTGGAGCCGGTCCTTTTCTGATTCTACCAGATGTATCATAATGAGATCCGTGGCAAGGACAAAACCAACCATCATAATCACCTTTATCCGTTAGTGGAACACATCCTAGGTGAGTACAAATCCCAAGCATCACTAACCATTCAGGATTTTTTGCTCTATCTTCATCTTTTTCAGGATGCTTAAGATTATTAATATCAACTGCTCTCGCTTTTTTAATTTCATCATCCGTTCTTCTTTTTATAAAAACAGGTTTACCTCGCCAAAGAACTGTTAAAGATTGTCCAGGTTGCATTGAACTCACATCTACTTCTGTACTTGCTAATGCTTTTACAGAGGCATCTGGGTTCATTTGATCAACTAATGGCCAAACAGCAGCGCCTACTCCAACTGCACCAGCAGCGGCTGTAGCGGTAAACAAGAAATCTCTTCTGTTGGTCTTTTTTTCGTCTTTTTGGTCTGACATCTTTAATATTTTATATCTTTGGTAATATATGATTTCATATAATAAAAAAGAGATATTTCTATGGTAACAATGACACAGAAACCTTTAAAACACGGTCCAAAAGTAGCTCTATATCAGCCGGATATTCCTCAAAATACAGCTTCAATTATTCGAACTTGTTCTTGCTTAGGGGCTAGTTTAGAAATCATTGAACCTTGTGGGTTTTTATTTAGTGATAGAAGGTTCAAGAGAGTTGTTATGGATTATTTAGATTACAGTGAAATTAAATTTTACAAGAGCCCTAAAGAATTTTTTGATGAAAATAGTAAAAATAGAGTAGTTTTAATGACGACAAAAGCTAACAAAGTTTATACAAA
This sequence comes from uncultured Pelagibacteraceae bacterium, assembly GCA_902580505.1. Taxonomy (GTDB): domain Bacteria; phylum Pseudomonadota; class Alphaproteobacteria; order Pelagibacterales; family Pelagibacteraceae; genus Pelagibacter. The sequence continues at coordinate 25,906 of CACHLB010000012.1, read as the reverse complement.
GTTTAAATTTAAGCGTAATGATATATTGCTCTTTGGCAGAGAAAGTGCGGGTGTTCCAGAAGATGTACATTCTAAGGTTAATGAAAGAATTAGGATTCCAATGCTAAAAAATAAAAGATCTTTAAATATTTCGATATCAGTGGCTATAGCGGCTTCAGAATTTATAAGACAGTTAGGTTAAATGGATCAATACATAAAAAAGAAATTAGCAAAAAATTGGTTTAAAACTTTACAAGAAGTACTTTGTAGAGAAATCGAGGAAAAAGAGGGAAAAAAGGCCAAATTTAAAATTACAAATTGGAATAGAAGTAAAAGTAATGATGAAGGTGGAGGACAATATAGAATTTTAGAAAACGGTAAAATTTTTGATAAAGTTGGAGTAAATTTTTCAGAAGTTTATGGAAAATTTTCAAATGAATTTAAAAATAAAGTTCCAGGTACTAAAAAGAGTTCTAAATTTTGGGCATCTGGAATATCTGTTGTTATGCATATGAAAAATCCTCATGTGCCTGCAATGCATTTTAATACGAGGTATATAGTTACTTCATTTGGTTGGTTTGGAGGTGGAATGGATGTTACACCTTGTATGAAAGATAAGAAATTAGAAAAGTGGTTTCATTCAGAACTAAAAAAATCATGTGATAAACACAACAAGCATTATTACAAAAAATACAAAAAGTGGTGTGATGAATATTTTTATTTACCGCATAGGATAGAACCAAGAGGTATTGGCGGAATTTTTTTTGATTATAAAAAAAATAATTGGGAAAAAGATTTTTCTTTTGTAAGAGAAGTAGGAATAAGTTTTAAAAACATTTCTAATGAAATAATTGAGAAAAAAAATAAATTAAAATGGACAATTGAAGATAAAGAAATCCAATACAAAAAAAGAGGTAGATACGTTGAATTTAATTTATTACATGACAGGGGGACAAAATTTGGTTTACAAACTGGTGGAAATGTTGAAGCTATACTTATGTCATTACCGCCAACAGCTAAATGGTAAATTATGGATAAAGAACCAATTACTACTGAAGGATTAGAAAAATTAAAAAGTGAATTGATTTTTTTAAAAGAAAAAAAGAGACCCGAAATTGTTGCGGCCATTGCTGAAGCAAGATCGCATGGAGATTTAAAAGAAAATGCTGAATATCACGCTGCAAAAGAACAACAATCACATAACGAAGGAAGGATTCAAGAAGTTGAGGATTTAATTGCGAGAGCAAATGTAATTGATATCACCAAGATTAGTAATGATGGAAAAGTGATATTTGGATCAACAGTCTACCTTCAAAATTTAGATACAAATGAAAAAATAAATTACAAAATTGTTGGTAAAGACGAGGCAGATCTAAAACAAAAGCTTCTTTATTTTCAATCACCAATAGGGAAAGGTCTCATAGGTAAAAATAAAGGGGATCTTGTAGAGATAAATACACCAGCAGGGACAAAAAATTTTGAGATTGTGGACGTAAAATACGTTTAATTTGATAAAATTTTCTCCATATCTTTTTTTGATAAATTAAAATTATTTTCAATCCATTTCATTTCTAAATTTTTTAATTTTTGACCCAATTCCCTTCCCTCCTTTAATCCATAATCATTTATTAATATCTGAGCTTTTATAGGAAATTCCGGTTTATCTAATTTTTCAAAATAAGTTTTTAATTCTGAAATTTTTTTGCTTTGTTTAAAATACAACAAATTGAAATCAATTAAATCTATTGTACTAGATTTACCCTCATAATAAAATATTTTTTGTAATTCTTTCTTATTAAAAATTTCAGTACTATCTTTATTAAGCGAATTATTTTTTAGAAAATTAATTTTATCTTTTAACTCATTGGGTAAATTATATTTATATACAAAATAGTCAGAATTATCGGTTTCATCGATCACAAGAAAAGAAATTATGAAATATAAACTTTTGTTTTTTAATATCTTTTCTAAGGGTTTTGATAACCTGTTTAATTTTTTAAAGTTTTTTAGTTGAGGGAAAATTAATGAAAATAATTCACAAGAAATTTTATTTTTGAATAAATTTAAAAAGTTATCCGATTCAAGTATTTTTTTTAATTCATTGAATTGTCTTTCTTTTGATATTTTTCCCAAACCCTCAATATTCTTTTTTATGATTTTGATTATATTAATCTCATGATCGATTCTGCTATATTCGGTATAAAATCTTAAATATCTGATAATTCTTAAATAATCTTCTTTTATTCTAGTTTCTGGATCACCTATAAATTTAATTATTCCAAAATTTAAATCTTTATGACCAGAATTTGGATCATACAAATTCCCGTCTAAATCTGAATATATTGAATTTATTGAAAAATCTCTCCTTAATGAATCTTCCTTCCAATTAGTTGTATATTCTACGACAGCATGCCTTCCATCTGTTTTTACATCTTTTCTTAATGTTGTAATTTCAAAATTTTGATCATCAATCACTGCTGTGATTGTGCCATGTTCAATTCCTGTTTCAAAAAACTTTATTTGGTTTTTATCTAAACATTGCTTAACCTGATCAGGAGTTAAATTAGTTGCAAGGTCGATATCATCTGTTTTTTCATCATTTAAAATTTTTCTTACACAACCACCAACATATCTAATCTCGCTGGTTTCATTGTATTTATTTATTGCACCAAATATTTTATTTACTCCCTTATTATTTTTTAAATCTTGAAATTTGAGATCTTTATCGCTTGAAATTTTTTTGTTTTGAAAAAATTTTTTAAGTAAAGCTTTCATAAATGGCTGGGGTGCTAGGATTCGAACCTAGGAATGGCGGTACCAAAAACCGCTGCCTTACCACTTGGCTACACCCCAAGATGTTTTTCGTATAACACAAAAAAAAAGCTTTATATAGTTTTAGAGTAAATACACCAATAGTTTTTATATTTATTTTTTAATTTTTTTTGAGCTTTTATTGCCGCATTTTTGGTTAAAAAATAACCAATTATAGTAGAACCCGAGCCAGTCATATTTGCAAAGTAAATATTATCTAAATTTTGCAAGTAACTTTTGATTTTTCTTAAAATTGGGTATTTATTAAAAGCTGCTCTTTCTAAATCGTTATTCGAAACTTTTAATAGATTTTGTATGTCAATCTTATTTGATTTATTGTATCGGCTCTTTGAAAATCCTTTGTGTTTTGCATAAATCATCTTAGTAGAACATCCAAAATTAGGCTTTATTATTAACAAATGAAAATTTAATTTTTTATTAATTTTACTTACATTCTGCCCTTGTAGGATCATTGGACTCTCATAAAGACCCAAAATTACATCTGAGCCAACTTTATTTGCAATTTTTATTAAATTATTTTTTGTAGTTTTAATTATTCTCTTTTTAAATAAATAGTTCAAAATAGATGCTGCATTCATTGATCCTCCTCCCATACCAGAGGATTGGGGTATATTTTTTTTTACTTTGATATTGAATTTTTTATTTTTAATATAATTATGATTATTTAAGATTTTTAGTAGTTTTGAAATTGTATTTGTATTTGAAATATTTGAAGAAAATTTCCCACTAAACGATATTCTATTTTTTGAACCTTGTATTTCTTTTATTAAAATCTCATCAGCTAAATTAATCTTGGATATTAAACTTTCGATTTTATGATAACCATTTGAGTATTTATTTAGAATTTTTAAAGTTAAGTTTACTTTTGCAAAAGATTTTATTTTATGAAACTTCATTTAAGAATTATTGTTTAAGCCATTATATAATTTTTCCTTAACTTTAATTTTTAATTCTTCATCTGCTTCGTCGCTATTTAAAGCACTTTTCCAAAAATAATTAGCTTGGATTTTTCTATTTAATTGCCAAAGAACATCTCCATAATGATCACTTGCAACAGGATCACTTGGTAACAATTCAACGGCTTTTCTTAAATATTTTTCTGCTTCAATATAATTTCCTGTTAAATAATAACCCCAACCGACAGAGTCTGTTATGTAAGGGTCTTCTTCTTTTCCTTTGTAAGCTTGATTTAACATTTTTATTGCTTCTTCAATTTTATATCCCCTTTCTAACCAACTATAAGCAAGATAGTTAAGTGTGTACGGTTCGTCAGGTCTAATTTTAATTGAATTTAGCAAATCCTTATCTGCCAAATCATAATTTTTTAATCTTTCATACGCTCCACCTCTGCGATAAAGAACATCTGCATAAGCCATAGAATTTTTATCCAAATTTTTTAAAGCCAATGTATAATAATTTATAGCCTCATCATATTTTTTAAAGTTTTTGTAAATATTTGCCAAATCATAAATCATCCTTGTCGATTTATTATTAAATTTTTCAAGATTTTTTAATATATAGTTCAAACTTGCATCATAATTTTCTTCCTCTGCTATAATTCTGGCAATCTTCTTTGTCTTATACCAAAAAAATATTTCATCCTTATCATCAAATTTTTCAAAAGTTTTTTTCGCTAGATCATAATTATTATTAGATTGATAGTTTTCAGCTATTAGAGATAAATTAAAATAAAATTTTGGATTTAAATAATTTGAAATATTTAAATATATGTTTGAGTAATCAAATCTACTTTGAGAGGAATAAAAATTAGATATCAGGAAAAAGAATTCTGCCAAAATATCATTCTCATTTTGACATGAAAAATGCTGTGTTAATTTTTTATATTTTTTTTTATCTATCCATTTTTTTACTTGAGAAATAAGCAAACTACTTCTTAAGGGGTCTATTTTATCAGCAAAACTATCAACTGTTGCAAAGTCATTATTAAACACTTCGTTGCTCAAATAAAAAAAAGTATATCTAGAGTAATCACTTTGAAGGTCGTTAATTAAATTTAAAAAATAAGGCTCAGTTTTTTTGGAATTTAAATAACAATTTTGAAAAGCCATATTTATCAAATCTAATTTTCCAAACTGCTCAACAATGTCAGATTTTTTATATATAAAAAGATCAATGTAACTTTTTAAGCTAGAATAAATTATAAATTTATATGAGTCGTCCTCTTTGAACTTTTCCAATTTTTTTAACTTCAAAGCTGCTTGTTTAAACTTTTTCTTATTAATGCTATCTAAAATTAATAATAAATTTCCTTCAAAAAAATCTCCTCCTACTGAGGTATTAGAATATTTTACTTGTTTAATTGCTTTTTTAACCTGTCCATCCAAAAGTAAAGAAAATACATATTCTTGCAAAAAACTATCATGTGATTGAATTAATATTTTTGAATTTTCAAAAAACTTAAGAGCATCGTTATTTTTCTGGTTATCAAATGATAATAATGCTGAAAGATAATTTGATAGATACTTCTGGTTGAATTCTTTTTCATTCGCTGCTTTTGAATAGAGATTTGTTTGGTATAAAATTAATATTATAAAACAAAATATTTTTAAGAGCATTTTTTACTTTATGACTTTAAATGAAAAAAATCAAAATGACATATTTGATAATGATTTATTGAACGAACTAGGTATTGAGTATAAATTTAGCAATGAACCAATAAATAGATTTAAAAATAATGCTTCTAATAAGGATAAATCTGAAGAATTAGCAAAACTTAGAGTTGAAATAGAAAAAATTGAAAATTGTGAACTAAAAAATAGTGCAAAAAATCTTGTTTTCAGTGATGGAAATTCATTTTCAAAAATAATGATTGTAGGAGAAGGACCTGGACAAAAAGAAGATGAATTAGGAAAACCTTTTGTTGGTGATGCAGGAATGCTTTTAAATAAAATGTTGAAAGCTATTAATTTAGATAGAACTAACGTGTATATAACTAATGTTGTAAATTATAGACCTCCAAATAACAGAAAGCCTGAAATATCAGAAATAAATAGATACTCTGAATATTTAAGAAAACATATTTCGATTATAAATCCAGAAATACTTATTTTAATGGGAAGCACAGCAATGGAAGCGCTCTTCGGGAATAAAATTAAAATTTCTAAAGAAAGAGGAAAATGGAAAGAAGTAATAATTAATAATGAAACATATTTAACAATGATAACTTTTCACCCAGCATATCTGCTAAGACAAGCAGAACAAAAAAAATATTCTTGGGCCGATCTTAAAGAAATTAGAAAAAAAATAGATGAAACTGGTTTAGAGATTTAAATTTTTAATAATATTTTATATGAAAAAAATTATTGCTGGGGTTGATGAAGTTGGAAGAGGAAGCCTAGTAGGACCAGTTTATGCAGCTGCTGTTATATTAAATAAAGATATAAATAGAAAAATTCTTAAAGACTCAAAAAAACTTAACAAAATTCAGAGGGAAACTTTAGCTAAATATATAAAAAAAAATTCAGTTTGGGCTTTAGGATCTGCATCAATAAAGGAAATTGAAAAAATTAATATTTTAAATGCTAGCTTACTTTCGATGAAAAGAGCAATTAAGAAACTCAAATTGAAACCTAGAAAAGTTTTAATAGATGGTAATAAACCGCCAGACTTAAAAAATTATGTTATTAAAACTATTGTAAAAGGTGATGAAAAAATTCCTGAAATTTCAGCTGCATCGATTATTGCTAAAGTTGAAAGAGATAAGCTAATGAAAAAGATGTCTTTTTCTTTTAAAAAATACGGCTGGGATAATAATGCAGGTTATGGAACTAAGGATCATATTAAAGCTATTAAAAAATTTGGAGTAACTAGATTTCATAGAAAAACCTTCCAACCAATACACAAGATATTGAGTCTTAAAAAATAATCATAACAATTATTAATCAATAAATTCAATCACAGGTTGACGTAGACTCCTGACTGGAGTCTAATTCAAAAATATAAAATGATCATTTCAGACATAAAAAATAAAATTATTAATGGAGACAGTATTAAAGAATTAAAAAAAATTCCGGCTGAAAGTTTTGATCTTATATTTGCAGATCCACCTTACAATCTTCAACTGAAAAAAGAATTAAGTCGACCTGATAGATCTAAAGTAGATGCTGTAGACGATGCATGGGATAAATTTGATAGTTTTAAAAGTTACGATGAGTTTTCAGTTCAATGGCTTAAAGAATGTAAAAGAATTTTAAAAAAAAATGGATCTGTATGGGTCATAGGAAGTTATCATAATATTTTTAGAGTTGGTTCAAAAATGCAAGATTTAGGTTTTTGGATACTAAATGACGTGATTTGGAACAAAAATAACCCTATGCCAAATTTTAGAGGAACACGTTTTACGAATGCGCACGAAACACTTATATGGGCATCAAAAAGTGAAGGCTCAAAATATACTTTTAATTATCAATCACTTAAATGTTTAAACGATGATCTACAGATGAGATCTACATGGAATTTACCTATATGTAATGGAAAAGAAAGACTTAAAAATAATGGTAATAAAGTTCACTCAACGCAAAAACCAGAGTCTTTATTGCACAGAATTATATTAGCATCCTCTAATAAAGGTGATTTAATATTGGACCCGTTTCTTGGTACGGGAACAACTGCTGTAGTTTCAAAAAAGTTAGGTAGAAATTATTTTGGGGTAGAAAAAGAAAAAAACTATTTTGAGGCTGCAAGTAAAAGAATTAAAAATACAAAAATTATAGAAGATGAATATTTAGATACTATAAAAAATAATAGATCCAAACCAAGAGTGCCATTTGGATCTTTGGTTGAATTAGGAATTATTAAGCCTGGTACTGAAATTTTTGATCAAAAAAAACAAATCAATGCAAAAATTATGATTGATGGTAGTATAAAATATCGGAAATCAGAGGGATCAATTCATAAAGTTGCTGCACAAATATTAGGTGCTGAGAGCTGTAACGGTTGGACTTTTTGGTATTATAAATCAGGTAATTCACTCAAACCAATTGATGATTTGAGGCAAAGACTAAGGCCAACTACTTAATTTCTATAAATTTTTCCAAGATAACTCTCTAGAAATTTTTTATTTTTTGATAAAAATTTCAAAACAATATTTCTAATTAATATTATTATTGGATTAGTTAAATGGAAGGCAAAATGGTTTAATTTTGATCTTTTATTTACTAGTAATATTTTACTTATCTTATCTTTATAAATACTATTTGAATTTGTAATATTTTCTAAAATACCATTTGCTGTTTCAATACTTTGAGAAGCACCTTGTGCAAAAGAAGGTGGAAAAGCAAATAAAGCATCACCACTCAAATAAGTATTTTGATATTTTAATGTGGGTAATTCAGTGCTTACAAATACAGGAAAACACTTTGTATTTGCTAAATTTTCCAAATTTATAATAGAATTTTTTGAAATAAAGTCTTTTAAAGATTTTATAAATGTTTCTGAATTAAGAATATTTTTATCTTCAATTTCTTGAGTGGTCAGTTTCTTTTTGATTATAGCAACGAAATTATATTCGAGTTTTTGATTTACAGGATAAGTTACATAGTGAAAATTTGATCCCATATATACAGAAATATTATCTTTTTCATGACGTTTTAAATTCGCCCTTAAAGCAATATTGCCATTAAAAATTGGGTTTAAATGATTATTTGATATTTGAGATTTTAATTTTGAAAAAACACCGTCTGCAATTACTATATAATCGAAACTTTCATTCTTATTATTCCAAGAAATCTTTATTTTTTCATTATATTCGATATTTTGAATATCAGCTTTAAATTGAATTTTTTCCTCAGGTATATTGCCGATTAAAAACTTTATTAATGTTGATCTTTTAAGTGTTGTGTAACGGTCGTTTACATTATTGAATTGCTTTAAATCAATTTCACAAATCTTTTTTATATTATTGGCCTGGAAAAAATTAACTTTTGTTGGATAATATACATCTGATGCTGAAATGTTTTTAAATCCTATTTTATTCAACAAATTAATACTATTAACTGAAAGTTGAATACCATAACCTTCATTTAAATTGAGATAATCTTTTTTTTCAAAGATTTTATAGTCTATTTCAGTATTTTTGTTTAATTCATTTGCAAGATACAAACCAGATATACCAGCTCCAACAATTGCAACTTTTTTCATTCAGATTTTGAGATAGTATAAAATATTTTTTTAGTAAATGATGGAATTATTTCTGAGCTTAATTTATCTTTTTTAATTAATATTTGATCTTTAATCTTTGGAGGTCTTTTTGAATTATTTAACAAAATTTTCATTTCCATATTAGATAATTTTATATTAATTTTTTTATTATTTGAATATTTATACTTGCTTTCTTGGACTTCAGTCATAGGAAAAATTGGCATATTTTTTAAAAATTTAAATTTATCATTTTTGACTAATAAGTAGTTATTATGTTTTTTGTAAATAGTTGCTTCAAAATATTTAGTTTTTATTTCTTTATTAAATTTGGTTAATTCAAAATCATTTTTTTTTAGAGATATACAATTTTTATTTAATGGACATTCTTTACAACTTGGATTTTTTGGTTTGCAAATTAAAGCACCTATTTCCATAATTGCTTGTGAGTAATCACTAGCACGAACGGACAGTCCAAAAAAATTAATTTTTGTTTTTAAAAAATCTTTAGATATTTCATTCTGCTTTTTTAAATAGAGAGTTCTTTTAAGAATTCTCTCTACATTTCCATCTAAAGGGATAGTTTTAATGTTAAATGCTATAGACATTATTGCTTTAGATGTATATTCACCAACACCTGGTAATTGTATTAACTTTTCATAAGATTTAGGCAACTTACCGTTGAAATCTTTAAGAATTTTAATTGCACTTTTTTTTAAATTTCTTGCTCTTGAATAATAACCGAGGCCTTCCCAATGTTTCATTAAGATTTTTTCATTAACATCTGCCAATGATTGAAAGGTCGGAATTTGTTTTACAAATTTTTCAAAATAAGGAATAACAGTTTTTACTTGAGTTTGCTGCAACATAAATTCACTAACAAACGTAAAATATTCTTTTTGTTTCTGAGAAACTTTTTTTCTCCAAGGTAAAAATCTTTTATTATTATCGTACCAATGTAGAATTTTATTTGGTATGTTTTTATTATTCATATGAGTCAAAAACATAATACTAAGCAGAGATATAATTCCATTCAAGGTTTAAGATCTTTTAAAGATACTTTACCCACAGAAGCAAAAAGAATAATTAGTAAAAAAGGTAAAATTTATAATGAAACTTTAGACAATTGGAAATATTTAGTAGGTAAAGATTTATTTAAAGTAAGCTTTCCTAAATCATACAAAAGTTCAAATAAGTTATCAGGAAGTCGTTTAAATATTCTAGTAAAGAGGGGAAATGAAGTTGACGTTGAGTATTCTAAAAAAGAAATAATAAAAAAAATTAATATTTTTTTTGGCTATCACGTTTTAGATGACATTAAATTGAATACATTTGATGGAAAAATTGAAGAAAGCCATAAAAATACAGCTATTAATGCGACAAAAAATAAACATATAAAGAGCATAAATAATATTAAAAATGACAAAATAAAAAATTCACTTTTAGAGCTAAGTAAACATTTTAAAATAAAATGAAAAAAATAATTTTTATCTCAATTTTAATTTTTTTTAATTTCATCAATGCAAATTCTGAAGTTAAGCCAATTTTAGTTGGAAGCGCAGACTCTAAAGTTAAGTTAATGGTTTTTGAATCTTTAACTTGTAGTCATTGTGCAAATTTTCATAAAAATATATATCCTAAATTAAAAGAAGATTTTATTGATAAAGGATTGATTTCAATAGAATTTAAAAGCTTTCCATTAGACATCATTGCATTTAATGCAACTAAATTAGCGCATTGTAGAAATGATGGTGAGCATGAAATTTTGCATCACCTTTATTTAAATCAAGATAAGTGGATAAAAGGAAAAAATGAATTAGAGGCAAATCAAGCAATGAAAAAATTTATTGATAATACTGAATATAATCTTGATTTTGATAAGTGCTTGGCGGATAAAAAAATAGAGGATCATATTTTAGAAGACCGAATCGAAGGTGTTAAAAAGTATAAAGTGAATGCTACTCCTACAGTCATAATTAACGGAAAAAAGTTTGAAAATCACTCAAACTACAAAAAATTAAAAAAATACATTGAAAAACTGATATAAGTCAGTGAATGGAATTTAAAAAAATCCAACTAAATGGATTTAAGTCTTTCGCTGAAAAAACTAATTTCCTGATTGAAGAAGGTTTAACTGGGATAGTTGGTCCAAACGGTTGTGGCAAATCAAATATAGTGGAGTCGTTGCGATGGTGTATGGGTGAGACATCAGCAAAAAGTATGAGAGGTTCAGGAATGGAAGACGTTATATTTTCCGGAACTTCAAACAAACCATCAAAAAATATTGCAGAAGTTTTAGTGAGCTTATCAAATGACAATAAAGATGGTCCTCTACAATATAATGAGCTCGATGAAATTGAAATAAGAAGAAAAATAGAAAAAGATAAAGGCTCAAAATTTTATATAAATGGTAAAGAGGTTAGAGCTAAAGATGCTCAGATGTTTTTTGCAGATTTATCAACAGGTGCTCATTCACCTTCGATTATTAGTCAAGGTAGAATTGGAGCATTGGTCACGGCAAAACCTTCTGATCGAAGAGCTATCTTAGAAGAAGCAGCTGGTATAGCAGGTTTACATGTTAGAAGACACGAGGCAGAATTACGATTAGGCGCTGCAGAAAATAATTTAAAAAGGGCAGATGAATTAAGAAGACAACAGGAAAGACAATTAGCAAATTTGCAAAAGCAAGCTGAAGAGGCTGCAAAATATAAATCTATTTCTGAAGAAATAAAAAAAGTTGAGGCAGGTTTATATTATTTACGTCTTTTAGAAATTGATAATGAAATTAAAGTAGAAAACGAGATCAATAACGAGGCTGATGATCAAGTTAAGTCCTTCAATGATAAATTAGAGGATTTAAGCATGAAAATTATTGAAAAGAATAAAAATGTAAATCCTATAAGAGAAAAAAATCAAGAAAACTTGTCAAAAATACAAAGATTAAATTTAGAGTTAAAGAGCTTAGATGAAGAAAAAGACAGGGTTAATGATGAAATACAATCAATTAGAAAGTCTTTAAGTGTAATAGATGAGGATATTGTTAGAGAAAAAAGCATAATCATTGATGCAAACTCTAATGAAAAAAGACTTAGAGAAGAAAAGGAAAATTTAATTACAGTTGACTCAAAATATTATGAAACTGAAAAATTGTCAGGTTTAGATTTGGTAAATGCAAAAGGAAAATTAAAAGATGAGCAAGATAAATTAGAGAGAATACTAGAAAATTTAAATCTTGATACTCTAAAAAAGAACTCAGAAACTATCGATTTAGCAAGTGAGCAATTAGAAAAAGCAAAAGAAATGCTCTCAGAGAACAATATTAATGGTGCAACTAATTTAATTGATGAATGCAAAATAAATCTTTCATTTTTAAAAATGAAAATTAATGAAATGCATGATAACGATTTAGCGATAACAGTAACTAAGAAAAACGAAGAAATCAAAAGTCTACAAGAAGAATACGCTGAAGCATTTAGTACAAATCAAAATATCAAAAAAGAATCAATTAAGAGAAGTGAAAGAATTAAAATAATTGATCAAGAAATAGAAAGTTGGAAAAACTTATTAGTAAATTCTGAAAAAATGATTAATGAATTAAATAGTAGAAAAGATACTCAACAAAAAAAATTAGATAGCCTAGAAAAACAACCTCAAACACAAGCTGAAAGAAAAGGACAAATATCTGAAAGTTTAAGAATTTCTGAAAAAGAAAAAAGTGATAATGAAATATTAATAGATGAACTAGATAAAGAGATTAACGAATTAAGAAGCAATCTTAATACAACAAAAGAAGAGTCTATTGAAATAAGAGAGCGAAAAGCAAGCTCTGGAGCAACAATCGATGGTTTGAATAAAAGAAGAAATGATTTGTTAGAAAGAGTATCAACAGAACTTAATTTAAAAGAAGAGGAAATACTTAATTTTTCAAATTTAAAAGATGCATCTGAATATCCAGATACAGTAACACAAGAGGAATTGCTTGATGAAAAAAAAAGAGAAAGAGAAAAATTAGGTTCAGTTAACTTAAGAGCAGACGAAGAGACTTCAAAATATGAAGATGAAATTAAGAAAATGGAAAAAGATAGACAAGATTTAGTGACTGCAATTATAAAGTTAAAAGAAAGTATTACTGAACTCAATCAGAAAGGTAGGGAAAGACTTCTAGATGCTTTTGAAAAAGTGAATAGAAAGTTCAATGAAGTTTATACCAAACTATTTAATGGAGGTAGTGCAAAACTAGAACTAGTAGACTCTGATGATCCTTTAGATGCAGGATTAGAAATGTTGGTAAGTCCACCAGGAAAAAGATTACAATCAATAACTTTATTATCTGGAGGTGAACAAGCCCTGACTGCTTTATCTTTAATCTTTGCAGTGTTTCTTACTAATCCAGCTCCAATATGTGTTCTCGATGAAGTAGACGCACCTCTAGATGATGCGAATGTAACAAGATTTTGCAATCTTTTGACGGAACTAACTAAAATTACATCTACAAGATTTATTATTGTAACTCACCACGCTCTAACCATGTCTAAAATGGACAGACTATACGGCGTAACAATGCCAGAAAAAGGAATTAGCCAACTAGTTGCTGTAGATCTTCAAAAAGCAGAGAGCATGGTTGCTTAATAATGGATGAAGACCAGTTTAAAACTCGCCTAAAAATTGCAAAAAATAAAACCGATAAAGACAAAAAATCTGAAAAGGAAAATAAAGGCTCAAGTATGGGATCAGCCTTCAAAATGAGCACGGAATTGGTATCTGCAGTGGCTGTTGGGACAATTATTGGGTTTATTTTAGACAATTGGTTTGGTACTAAACCCTGGTTAATTTTAATATTTTTTTTTATTGGTGTAATAGCTGGAATTATGAACGTTATTAGATCAGCAAAAAAAATGCAAAAATAGTAGGCAAATGGCAGCAAATCCAATGTACCAATTCAACGTTTACCGAATTGGTCCAGAAATTAAAATAAATAACATAGATATTTCGTTTACAAACGCGAGTTTGTTTATGGTCATAAGCTCACTAGCAATATTAATTATTTTTAATTTAGGCACGAAGAGATCTATCATACCAAATAAAATTCAATTACTTTCGGAACTCAGTTACTCTTTTATTTCAAAAATGATAAGTGATACAGCTGGATCGAAAGCTAAGCCTTACTTTTCTTTCATATTTTCTTTATTCATGTTCGTTTTATTTTGTAACATGTTTGGGATGATACCATACTCTTTTACTGTCACTAGCCATATCATTGTAACTTTTGTATTAGCAGCATTTATATTTATAGGAGTAACAATAATTGGATTTATTAAACATGGACTTGGATACTTAAAACTTTTTGTGCCAAGTGGAGTTCCAATGGTTTTGTTGCCATTAATAGTTGTTATAGAAATAATTTCATACTTAAGTAGACCAATTAGTTTATCAGTTAGATTATTTGCGAATATGATGGCAGGCCATACGATGATGAAAGTTTTTGGAGGTTTCGTAGTTAGCTTAGGAATTGTTGGGGGCTGGCTACCACTTGGTTTTTCAGTTGCATTAACAGGTTTGGAGATATTAGTTGCTTTTCTTCAAGCATATGTATTTGCAATTTTAACATGTATCTATTTGAATGATGCATTAAATTTACACCATTAATTAACATAAGGAGGATATAATGGAATTAGAAGCAGCAAAAATGATAGGAGCAGGACTAGCAGCAATTGCGCTTGCAGGTGCAGGAGTTGGAATTGGGATAATTTTTGGAAATTATCTTTCAGGTGCAATGAGAAATCCATCTGCAGCTCAAAAGCAGTTTCCAAACTTGCTATTAGGCTTTGCATTAGCAGAAGCGACTGGTTTATTTGGATTAGTTGTTGCATTAATTATTCTTTTCGCGTTTTAATTAATGTTGAAAAAGATAATTTTTCAATTTCTAGCTTTAAGTCTTATCTTTACTTATAGCGCTCAAAGCGCTGAGAGTGGAGGTATGCCCCAGCTTAATCCCGAGTTTTGGATATCTCAAATTTTTTGGTTAGTACTTACTTTTGGATTATTGTTTATAATTTTATCTAAGTTCATACTACCAAAGATTAGTAACAATCTCGAAACCAGAAAATCACAAATCTTAGAGAATATCGAAACTGCAGACAAGCAACGGGAAGAAACTGAAAAAAAAGTTAAAGAGTTTGATAAAATTATCAATGATACAAAAGTCGAAGCAAAAAACTTCTTTAATAGTGAAAGACAAAAAGTTTTGGACGATATAAACAATAAAAGATTATCTTTAGAAAAGGATATCGAAAAAGAAATAATAAAAGCTGAAGAAGAAATAGACCAATTAAAAAAAACTTCTCAAGAGAAAGTTACTAAAATTGCAATTGAGACATCCTCCGATCTAGTTAAACAATTAATTGGTGAAGATATAAATAAAAGTAGTCTTTCAGCCATAGTTGAAGATCTTTCAAAAAAAGAAATGGAAAAACATAATGGAATTTGATGCAACATTTTGGGTAGCAGTATCTTTTGTAATATTTTTTGGGGCGCTAATTTATTTAAAAGTTCCACAAAATGTTAATAATTTATTGAGCAAAATGATTACTGATATCAAAAATGAAATTGACGAAAGTGAAAAACTCCGAGCTGAATCTAAAAGACTATTGGATGAGGCGCAAAAGAAGCTAGATACTGCAAAAATTGAGAGTGAAAAGATTATGCAGCAGTCAAAAGATGAAACTGAAAGATTTGTAATTGAAATGAATGATAAATTTCATAAATCAGCTGAACTCAAGAAAAGTCTAGCAGAAACTAAAATCTCTCAAATGAAAGATAATGCCATTAAAGAAATTAAAGATACATCAATTAATATTGCTGTAGAATCTGTAAAAAAAATTATTACTACATCTGTTGATAAGTCTAAACTTGATAACTTGTTTAATAAAAATCTTGAAGAAACAAAGACAGAATTAAAGAAAATCAGTTCTTAAACTAAGATAGTTTATCAAATTTTATAAAAATAATGTAAATTAAGAAATATGAATTCCATTGTAATTGGATCAGGTTTTGGTGGTATGGCGGCAGCTCTTAGACTTCGAGCAAAAGGTCATAAAGTTACTTTAATTGAAAAACAAAAAGATTTAGGTGGAAGAGCGAGAGTATTTAAAAGTAATGGGTTTACTTATGATGGTGGACCAACTGTAATAACTGCTCCTTATTTAATTTATGAAATTTTTAAACTTTTTAATAAAAATCCAGATGATTATATAAAAATAAAAGATTTAGATACTTGGTACAGATTTGTTTTCGAAGATGGAAGCCATTTTGATTACTCAGCTGATGAAAAGAAAATGGAAGAACAGATTGCAATAATTAATCATAAAGATGTTGTGGGTTACAGAAATTTACTTAAATTTACAAAAAAAATATTTGATAAGGGTTATTCAGAATTATCAGATGTGCCATTTGATAAACCTTCATTTATGTTTAAGCAAATTCCTGCATTGCTAAGTTTAAAAAGTTATAAATCTGTTTATTCTTTGGTTAGTGGTTTTATTGAAAATGAAAAACTAAGAAGGCTGTTTAGTATGCACCCATTATTGGTGGGTGGAAACCCTTTTACTACAACCTCTATATATGGATTAATTTTGTATTTAGAAAAAAAATGGGGAATCCATTATTCTATGGGTGGAACGGGACAAATCATAAAAGGTTTTGAGAAATTGATGTTAGAAGAAGATGTTACAATTATTAAAGGTAAAGAAGTTAAAAACTTGCTTACAGAAAATAAAAGAGTTGTCGGGGTTGTAACAAGTGAAGATGAGGAAATTAAAGCAGATAATGTAGTTTGTAATGCAGATCCTCCAGGTGTTTATTCAAAAATGCTAAATAATCAAAAATATAACACCCTATTTAATTGGAAGATAAATAGAATGGAATATTCAATGGGATTGTTTGTTTATTATTTTGGAACGAAGAAAAAATATGAAAATGTTGAACATCATACAATAAAGTTTGGAGATAAGTACAAAGAACACTTGGATGATATATTTGTAAACAAAAAATTAAATAATGATATAAGCTATTACCTACATAGGCCTACCGCGACTGACTCTAGTATGGCACCAAAAGACCATGATTGCTTTTATGTATTAGTGCCTGTACCTAATAATAAATCAGGAATAAACTGGTCAATCGAAGGTGAGAATCTAAAAAAACTTGTGATAGATAAAATGGAAAAAAGTTTATTACCTGACTTAAGAGAAAATATTGTAGATGATTTTTATTTAACTCCTGATTATTTTGAGAATGAATTAAACACAAAATATGGCTCTGGTTTTTCAATTCAGCCAAAATTTTCTCAATCAGCATACTTTAGATTTCATAATAAATCTGAGGTTTATGACGGTTTATATTTTGTTGGAGCGGGCACTCATCCTGGAGCTGGTGTTCCAGGGGTCCTATCATCCGCAAAGGTCTTAGATAAAATTTTGTAATGAATGAACAAAATTATTTGTCGATATACGCTAAATCTTTTAATTGGGCAGGTTTCTTTTTACCAAAACAAGTCTACTCAGATTGCTCTAATTTGTACGATTTTTGTAGATACATAGACAATATAGCAGATGAAAAAGGTGAACTTGATACGAAATTAAAAAATTTCAATACTTTCAAAGAAGATTTCAAATTAAAAAATGAAAATAACCAAATAATTAAAAATATGTGGTCTTTAATAAATAAATTTGGAATATCACAAAAAATAATTGATGATTTATTCGATGGTGTTGAAGCTGATATAAAATCAAAAGTAGAAATCAACACTGACAAAGATCTATATGTTTATTCATATAGAGTGGCTGGAACAGTTGGATTAATGATGGCAAAAATTTTAAATGTCAAAGAAAGATCAGCACTTTTAGGAGCGATTGACTTAGGTATTGCAATGCAATTAACTAATATTTCAAGAGATGTTATTGAAGATGAAAGCAATAATAGGTTTTATATAAAAAAGAATTTTGATGAAATTAAAAGAATTCTAAAAATTGCTGACAAATTTTATAATAATTCTTTTATATCAATTAAAAAAATTCCATTCTTTTTAAGATTTTCGATTTTGGTTGCAAGACGAGTATATAGACAAATTGGAAATGAAATCTTAAAAAAAGGAAACTTAGAAAATTATAATAAATCAGGAAAAATTTATGTAAACAATTTAGGAAAAGTCTTACATACAGTGCTATCTATTGGTGATTTAATTAAATTATATTTTGTAAAAGAAGATAAAAAACTTACAATAAAAGAACATGAGATAATAATGCAAGATATTGAGTATAATGAAAGATTTTGATTACATAATTATTGGAGGTGGCTGTGCAGGTTTAACATTAGCTTATGAGTTAGAGTATCACGATAAACTTAAAAATAAGACTTTAGCAATTATTGAAAAAAGAGATGAATATAAAAGAGATAAAACTTGGTCATATTGGAAAACCGTACCTCACAAGTTTGATGACTGTGTAAAAAAAAGATGGAAAGATTATACAATCAATTTTAAAGGAAATGTAGAATATAAAGATTGTAAAGAGACTCCTTACGAAAGTATTGATAGTGGACTATTCTACAAAAAAATTTTAAATAAAATCAATAAAAATCCTAACATTCAATTCTTTAAAGATATTAGTGAAGTAAATACAGAAAACGCAATTTTATTTAACAGTTTGCCAAATCTTGATAATAAAGATTCTAATTTATGGCAACACTTTCAAGGTGTTGAGATTGAAACTGAAAAAGATTTTTTTGATGATCAAATAATGAATTTAATGGACTTTGATTGTGATCAAAAAAAAAGTGTTCATTTTTTCTATACACTACCCTATTCAAAAAAATCAGCTTTAATTGAAACTACGTGGCTTTCAAAAATGGAAGATGATAGTGAGAAAGATTATGATAAACAAATTACTGATTACATAGAAAACACTTTAAAATTAAAAAAATATAAAATTAATTATAAAGAAGTTGGGGCCATACCATTATTTTATCCAAAATTTAAAAACGATAAAAATACGATTAATATTGGAACTGCTGGAGGTATGACGCGTTTAAGTACTGGCTATACTTTCCTAAATATACAAGAACAAGCAGAATATATTACCCAAAACATTGATAAAATAACCCAAACTAGAGCTTTCAATATAAAAAGTAAGTATAAGTTTTTAGATAATGTTTTTTTGAAAGTCCTAGCTGAAAAGCCAGAGATCATGCCAAATATTTTCTTCAAAATGTTTAAAAGCAAGTCAAAAACAGTAATAAATTTCCTCTCCAATAAAAGTAATATTTTTGAGGACTTATCCATTATATTAAAGATGCCAAAATGGATTTTTATTAAAGCTGTATTTAAATAATGATCAACAAAATAAATTTTTTTCATTCTATTATTTTTTTTAATATCTGTATTTTTTTTTCTGCCTTTGAGGTATTGAGAGATAATTCGTTTATACTTTTTAGTTTTTTTTTAATTCTTACAATTGGTATCTCTCACGGTGCGCTGGATCATGAAAAAGGTAAAAAACTTTTAAAAATTTATAAAATTAAAAATACAGAAGTGTTCTATATAACTTATATAGGTATTGCTATTTTTGTTATTTTAATTTGGATTTTAAGTCCAATATTGTTGCTTTCGCTTTTTTTAATATTTGCAGCATATCATTTTGGCAAAGAGGATAGTGACTTTATCGAAACAAAAAATGCTAATTTTTTAGTAATTTTTTATTTCATTAAAGGATCATTAGTTATTTCAGCACCCTTACTGTTTCATAAAACTGAGACAATCGAAATTTTTAAAATGTTAAATTTTTCAATAAACGAAAATATTCTAGCTAATAATTTTTTAATTCCTTTAGTTATATTATCAGTGCTAAGTAATTTTCTTATATATAGAGGTAATAATAATGATTTAAGATCAATTCTTTTTTTAGATAGTTTTTCAATAATTATTTTAAACTATTTTTTTAACCCTATATTGGCTTTCACAATTTATTTCTGCTTTCTTCATTCTATAAGACACTCACTAAGTTTAATTAGTGAAATAAATAAAAATTTGATGAAAGGGTTTCCTATTTTTTTACGAAAAATTATTCCACTTACAGTAATTACAGCAATAATGTATTTAATAGTTTTTTATTTTATTTCAGAAAAATTTGGTATAGATGAAAGTATTATTAAAATAATATTTGTTGGATTGGCTTCATTGACCTTTCCTCATATTTTACTTGAGTTCATGGTAGAAAAAAAATGAAAAATAAAACTATAAATCTAATTGGATGGATATTATTCATTATATCTTCAATTGGTTTCATCATCTCAAGTTTAGGAAGTTTTTGGGCCATGTTCGGAAGCCTTTTTTTTTTTATTGCTTGTATAGTATTTTTAATTCCGTTTTTTAAAAAGGATGAAAATGAGTAACAAAAATTTAAAAATTTATTTAGCTGCACCAAGAGGGTTTTGTGCAGGAGTTGATAGAGCAATTGAAATTGTAAAAAAGAGTATAGATAAATTTGGTGCCCCAGTTTATGTGAGACACGAAATTGTACATAACAAACATGTTGTAGAAAGTTTAAAAAAAATAGGAGCGATATTTGTTGAAGAATTAGATGAAATCAAAGATAAGTCTAGACCAGTTATATTCTCAGCACATGGAGTGCCAAAATCTGTTCCAGAGGAAGCTTCTAATTTAAATATGATGTTTGTAGATGCAACGTGTCCTCTAGTATCTAAAGTTCATAGAGAAGCAGAAAGCTTAAACAAACAAGGTCATCATATATTATTAATAGGACACAAAAACCATCCAGAAGTCATAGGAACTATGGGTCAATTACCAAAAGGTTCAATAGATTTGATAGAAAATATTGAGGATGCAAATAAGTATGAAAATATCTCAAATAAACAGCTATCTTTCATAACTCAAACAACACTCTCTGTAGATGATACAAAAGATATAATTGCAGCTTTAAAATCTAAATATCCAGATATTAAAGAACCTAAAAAAGATGACATTTGTTATGCAACAACAAATAGACAATCGGCAGTTAAAGAAATAGCAGATAAATGTGATATGTTTTTTGTAATAGGAAGTAGAAATTCATCTAACTCGGTAAGATTAGTTGAGGTTGCTAAAAACTCTGGTTGTAATTCTGCTGAGTTAATACACTCAGAAAGTCCAGTGCCAATAGATAAAATTAAAGAATGTAACACAATTGGAATTTCATCTGGCGCTTCGGCGCCAGAAATACTTGTTGAAAAGTTTATAGCAGAGTTAAAAAATCAATTTACAGTCAACATTGAAGAAGTTGAAATTGTGAAGGAAAATATAACTTTTAAAATCCCTGGAAAATTAAATTAATGGCTGTTTATACTAAAATTAATAATAAGCAGATAAAATTTATCGAGAGGAAATATAATATTGGAAAAATAGAAAATTATTCAGGTATAAAAAAAGGTATTGAAAATACCAACTTCCTTTTAAAGACAAAGAAAAATAAATATATTTTAACTATTTACGAAAAAAGAGTTCAGAAAAAAGATCTCCCATTTTTTGTTAATCTTATGTCTGGTCTATCTAGATTAAAAGTAAAATGTCCAGTTCCTATAAAAGACAAAAACGGCAAATATTTATTTAATTTAAAAAATAAAAAAGCTTGTATTGTCAGTTTCTTGGAAGGAAAAGATAAAGAACAACTAAATAATAAGGATTGTTTTATAGTTGGAAAAAATGCTGCACTTCTTCATAAAGCTTCAAAAAAATTAAAATTATATAGAAAAAATTCTCTATCGATAAATTCATGGGGTTCAATTCTAAATAAAATAGATAATAAAATTAATAAATTGTCAAAAAACTTAAAAGATTTAATGAAAGACGATTTAAGAGATATCAAAAGAAAATGGCCTAAAAAAATGCCAAATGGAATAATTCATAGCGATCTTTTTATTGATAATATTTTTTTCAATAAAGGTAAATTTCATGGATTTATAGATTTTTATTTTTCAGCTAATGATTTTCTATCTTATGAATTAGCAACTTGCATTAATGCTTTATGCTTTAAAAAAAAAAATAGAAAATTTGTATTAGATAAAAAAAGATCTTCAAATTTACTAAAGGGCTATCAATCTGTTAGAAAATTAAGTGAAATTGAAAAAAGAAATTTAAATACATTATGTAGAGGATCAGCTTTAAGATATCTTTTGACTAGATCTTATGATTATTTAAATACTCCTAAAAATGCTGTCATTAAAATCAAAGATCCAAAGGAGTATATAGATAAGTTGAATTTTCATAGAAATCTGAGCACATTTAAGGATTATTCTTGATGATTAAAATCTACACAGATGGTTCTTGCATTGGAAATCCAGGAAATGGTGGATGGGCTGCAATCATTATTGATAATGGAAAGAAAACTCAAATTAAAGGAAGTAAAAAAGAAACAACAAATAATCAAATGGAATTACTTGCCCCCATTAGAGCTTTAAAAAAAATTCCAAAAGGAAGCAAGGTTCAAATATTCACAGACTCTAAATATGTAAAATCTGGAATAACTGAATGGATACATAATTGGAAAAAAAATGGTTGGAAAACAGCAAATAAAAAAGAAGTAAAGAATAAAGAACTTTGGACAGAATTAGATAATCTATCAAATACTTTTGAGATTAAATGGAGTTGGGTAAAAGCACATTCAACAGACAAACTTAATAATGAAGTAGATTTATTGGCAAGGTCCTCTGCCACAATGTAGGTTCACCTGGCAACATAACTGCCCTACTAGTTATAATAAATCTAAAACACCCTCTGCTGAAGATAAACCGCATTGTTTAGTCTCTTTCTCAACTTGAATATTAACTACTTCTAGATTTTCAATAACCATTGCATAACGATTTGAACGAATACCCATTCCTTTTGAATTTCTATTTACTTCAGCGCCAATTGTTTTCGTAAATAATAGATAAGGATCTGATAACATTGTAATTTTGCCTCTAGCATTATTCGCTTCTCCCCAAGCGTTCATAACAAAAGGATCATTCACTGATAAACAAAATATATTATCTATTCCTTTGGCTTTTATTTTATCGGCATTAGCTACATATCCAGGGAGATGAAGTTTTGAACAAGTAGAAGTAAAGGCACCAGGCAATCCGAATAAAACAACTTTACCTTTTCCTAATATATCTCTAATTTTGCTAGTTTGTGGTTCACCATCTATTAGATGGAAAATTTCTATATCAGGGATTTGATCTTTTATTTTTAATTTCATATGGAATTAATTACATACTCTTTAACTTTATTTATATCATTTGATATAACTTCAAATTTTTCTTCTCTATCATAAACATATTTAAGACTATCTGGTAATTCTTCAGTTTTTGAGATGGCATCTTCTATTGCTTTTGGAAACTTACATGGGTGTGCTGTAGATAAAACAACACAATTTTGTTCTAGTCCAAGTTTTTTTGCAGCACCAATTCCAACTGCAGTATGTGGATCAACTACAACTTTATATTCTTTATTTATATCTTTTATCATTTGGATAGTTTCATTTTCATCTAACATTTCAGACGTAAAATTCTTTTTTATTTCATCTAAGTCACTATTATCAATTTGATAAGTATTATTTTTTATCTTACTCATTACATCTTTTGTAACTTCTGAGTTACAGTCTTTAACATCGTATAAAAGTCTCTCAAAATTACTTGCTATCTGGATATCCATGCTGGGGGTATTTGTTTCCTCAACTTTCTTTTGAGAATAATCCCCACCAGAAATTGCTCTATGAAGGATGTCATTTTTGTTCGTAGCTACAATAAGTTTATTAATTGGAAGTCCAAGTTTCTTTGCTAAATAACCAGCATAAATATCTCCAAAATTTCCAGTCGGAACAGAAAAAGACAGAGCCTTTCCATTTCCTATTTTAAAATAAGCATAAAAATAATAAACAGCTTGAGCTACAATTCTTGCCCAATTAATTGAATTAACACCTGACATATTAATTGAAGTGGAAAATGTTGCATCATTAAACATCGCTTTAACTAAATTCTGACAGTCATCAAAGTTCCCCTCAATAGCCATATTGAATACATTTTTTTCTTCATGGATTGTCATCAGTCTTCTCTGTACTGGTGAAATTCTGTTATTTGGATGTAATACAAAAACATTTAAATTCTTTTTGCCTTTTAAAGCATCAATAGCGGCTGCACCTGTGTCTCCTGAAGTTGCTACAATAATATTAATTTTTTTTTGTTCATTTCCTAAGTGATATTGATAGAAATTTCCTATTAATTGCATTGCAATATCTTTAAAAGCAAGAGTTGGGCCATGATAGAGTTCTAAGACTTTTAAATTTCCTAAATCAGAGATTTCTACAACATCTTCTGCTCTAAAATTTGAGTAAGATTTTGATACTGTGGAAATTAACTCTTCCTTAGTCATAAAATCACCGATAAATGGGAATATTATTTCGGCTGCTAATTCGTTGTAATTAAGACCACTAAGTTTATTTAATTCATCTTTACTAAATGGTTTGATTGACTTTGGCACAAAAAGGCCCCCATCATCAGCTAAGCCTTTCAGAAATACGTTTTTAAATGAGAAATGATCTGAATTATTTCTAGTGCTTATATATTCCATCAGTAATTTTTTTTTCTAAAATATAAATATATTAAAAAAATGGAAACAGCTAATGAAAACCATGTAAGAGCATACTTTAAGTGGTTGTTTGAAATATTGGCTCCTATTTGTTTTGACTTAGGATAAATTCCTCCCTGCTTGCTAATATTGTTGATAATGAATGGAGAAAATTGTTTGCCTGTATAAGTCAATAAATCTTCATCTTTAAGGGTGAACCAGTAATTCTTATTAACGTCATTATCTGGCTTAAAATAATTAAATTTGCTTTTTAATTTTAAAACTCCCTCGAATTTACTTTCATTTGAAACATACTTTTTAGATTTAAGATCTCTTGGAACCCAACCCCGATTTATTAAATAGCTTTTATTGTTAATACTAACTGGATTTACAATATCAAATCCTGGCTCTCCTTTTTCATTTAAGGAATATAAATAAATTATTTTTGAATTATCTAATATTCCTTCAAATTTGATTTTTTTAAAGTTAATTGGATTACTTCCATTAAATTCTACTGGATCACTTTTTAAAGATTGGTCGATTGAATTTATTAAATCAAGCTTCCAGTTTAGTCTTATAATTTGCCAAGTACCTAATGCCAAAAAAACTAAAATAAAAAAGTATACAAAGATTGAAAAAGATAGCTTATTTTTCAAGAACTATTAACTTCCCCAAATGTATATAGCTGCAAATAAGAACAACCAGACAACGTCAACAAAGTGCCAGTACCAAGCAGCAGCCTCGAAACCAAAGTGATGTTCTTTAGTAAAATGTCCTAATTTACCTCTCCATAAGCAAACCGCTAAGAAAATAGTCCCAACTAAAACGTGGAAACCATGAAACCCTGTGGCCATATAGAATGTGGCTCCATAAATGTGACCTGAAAAACTAAATGTAGCGTGTTGGTATTCGTATATTTGCAATAACGTAAAAAATGCTCCTAAAATTACTGTACAGATTAGACCATTTATAAATCCTTTTCTATCATCCTCTAATAAAGAATGGTGTGCCCAAGTTACTGTTGTACCAGATAAAAGTAGGACAAGAGTATTTATAAGTGGGATGTCCCATGGATCAAAAGTTTCAATATCTTTTGGTGGCCATACATTTCCCATGAATTCATTTGGAAACAAACTTGCATCAAAGTATGCCCAAAACCATGCAACAAAAAACATTACTTCAGAAGCAATAAATAATGTCATTCCATATCTATGATGAATTTGAACAACAGGTGTATGATGACCTTTGTGCTCAGCTTCGATTACAACATCTCTGAACCACATAAAG
>CACHLB010000011.1 GCA_902580505.1 uncultured Pelagibacteraceae bacterium | reverse complement strand
TTTATTATTTGTATTGTATTTTATTTTTGCAATTCTAAACTTAGATGCTTTTATTCAATATTTTACAGGTAAAAACCTAACGGGATATGAAATATCTGGTGGTATTAGGTTGGGTGGCTTATTTGGTGATGAATTGATTTTAGGAAGTTATTTAAGTCGATTTATTCCAGTTGTTTTCGGATTGCTTATATATGTTTACTCTGACAAGTTGGATAAATATGCACTAATTGGTTTCCTACTATTTTTCTTCACTGAAATTGTTATTTTTCTTAGTGGTGAAAGAGCAGCATTTTTTTTTACTAACTTAGCTGCATTATTTTTAATTATAAGTTTAAAAAAATTTAATTTAATTCGATTATCAATAGTGTGTTTATCGTTCTCAGCAATTATTATATTATCTTCTTTTAACGATACTTCAAAAAAAAGGATAATAGATAAAACAGTTGATCAAATAGGACTAAACGATGAAAAAAAATATATTTTCTCGAAGCATCATAGTAAGATTTATAATTCTGCTTGGATTATATTCGAAGAAAATAATTTTATGGGAATTGGTCCCAAAAATTTGAGGAAATATTGTGATCAGAAAAATTCGTCTGAACTTGATTGTTATTCACATCCTCATAATCATTATTTACAAATACTAGTAGAAGGTGGCCTTATTGCCTTTTTAATTTATTGTTATGCCTTTATATTTTTAATTTATCAAATTCTAAAACATATATTTTTAAAATTCTTTAAAAAGCAATATTTATTTAATGATATCCAACTCTGTTTTATGTCTTGTTTATTAATTTTGTTCTGGCCATTAATTCCAAATGGAAATTTATTCAACAATTGGATCAATTGTATTTTTTTTTATCAAATTGGACTTTTCTTATGGAGTTTTCAGGATTATAAAAAAGATGATTAATAAATAAAAAATAATTTTAATATTGTTAATTATAGCTGATGAAAAAAATAATTAAATGTCAAATTTGTAATGGAAAATTAATAAAAACTTTTAGTTTAGGCAAACAACCACTCTGTGATGATTTAATAAAAATAGGATCTAAAAGAAAAAACTTACTTTATGATATCAATATTATTTTTTGCAAAAGTTGCATAATTGCTTACAATCAAATTTTAGTTGATCCAAAAAAATTATTTCCAAAAAACTATCATTATAGATCCAATTTGACAGTAGACGTCTTGGAAGGAATGAAAAATTTGGTTGAGGAAGTAAAAATGAAGTATGGAAAATTAAATAATAAAGTTGTCTTAGATATTGGATGTAATGATGGATCATTACTAAATTACTTCAGATTTTATGGAGCCAAAACTATAGGAGTTGAGCCTACTAGCGCAGCCTTAAACGCATCAAAAAATCACAAAATATTTAATAATTATTTTTCAAAAAAGATAGTTTTAGAAATAAAAAAAAAATATAAATCAATTGATTATATTACTTTCACAAATGTTTTTGCGCATATTGCAGATTTAAAATTATTAATAAATAATTTGAAATTACTTACTGGTGATAAAACTAAAATAATAATAGAGAATCATTATTTGGGATCAGTAATAAAAAAAAAACAATTTGATACTTTTTATCATGAACATCCAAGAACATATAGTTTAAGATCTTTTTTAAAAATAGCTGAAATGTTAAATATGCAAGTAGAAAGTTGTGGATTTAAAAAAAGGTACGGTGGAAATATAAGAGTTATTATTGGTAAAAATAAAAAAATAAATGATTTTCATAAAATTATCTCAAAAGAAAAAAAATTTTTTCAAAAATTATTAGATTTTAAAAAATTTATTATTAAATGGAAAAAAAGTACTTTAAAACAAATTATTAATCTTAATAAAAAAAATTATACAATTGTTGGTAAAGCTTTTCCAGGAAGAGCCGCTGTATTAATAAATATTCTTAAATTAAATTCTAATCACATTACTAGAATATATGAAAAACCCCAATCACCAAAAATAGGACATTACGTTCCAAACACAAAGATACCCATAGTTTCTGATAAATATTTAAGTGATCTTAAAAAGTCAATAATTGTAATTAATTTTGCTTGGCATATAAAAAAAGAAATTAGGAAATATTTGAGAAAAAATGGATTAAAAAATAAGATTGTAGACATCCTATGATTAAGAAATTTTATGATTTAGGCCATTTAAATAAGCCTTATAAAAAAAATTTTATAAAGAACACAAAAAAAATTTTTGATGACGGGTTTTATATATCAGGAGATTTTGTTCGTAAATTTGAGAAAAATTTTTCAAAATTTAATAAATCCAAGTATTCAATAGCAGTCGGTAATGGATACGATGCTATTAGATTGTCCCTTGAATTATTCAAATATATAAAAGTTTGTAAGCAGAATGACGAAGTTATTGTACCTTCAAATAGTTACATAGCTACAATTCTTCCTGTTAATGCGGCTGGGCTTAAGCCTGTTTTTGTTGAGCCTGAAAAAAAAGGATTAAATTTAGATCCAATGGAACTAAAAAAGAAAATAAATAAAAAAACAAAAATAGTAATTGTAACCCATCTTTACGGACATGTTGCACAAATGGATGAAATTTTAAAAATTACTAAAAAGCATAACATTAAAGTTATTGAAGATTGTTCACAAGCACACGGAGCATCTTATGAAAACAAATATTCAGGAAATTTTGGTGACATTGGTTGTTTTAGTTTATTTCCATCAAAAAATCTAGGAGCTATAGGAGATGCAGGTATAATCACAACTAATAATAAAAATTATGAAAAAATACTAAGATCTTTGAGAAATTATGGAGAAGAAAATTTTACCAATTACGGTGATAGAAAATATAAAAATATCTTAAAAGGATTTAATAGCAGAATGAGTGAATTGGATGCAGTTTTATTAAACTTAAAGTTAAGAGACTTAAAAAAAAATAACTTAGACAAATCAAAGAAAGCAAATTTCTATTTAAAAAATATAAAAAATAAACTTATAGAGTTACCCATTATTAAAAAAAATTCTAGACCAGTTTGGCATCAATTTTTAATTTTAGCTAAAGATAGAAATAAATTAAAAAAATACTTAAAACATAATGGTTATGAAACAAAAATAGTATATCCAATACCTCCTCATAGACAAATAGCGTATAAAGAAATGAAAGATAAAAATTATCCAATTACAGATTATATTCATAATAAAAACTTATGTTTACCAATTGAATCTCATTTTAATTATGGAGATTTAAAAAAAATTGTAAATTTAATCAACAAATTTGACTTTAAATAAATGAAAGCAATAATATTCTGTGGAGGTCTAGGAACTAGATTAGGGATTGAAACAAAAAAAATTCCTAAGCCTATGGTGAAAATTCAAGGAATTCCTATTTTAGAGAGAATAATTAATTTATTTAGAAAATTTGGAATTAAAAATTTTATCTTAGCAACTGGATATAAATCAAAAATAATAGAAAATTATTTCAAGAAAAAAAAAAATATAGAAGTAAAATGTGTATTTACGGGTTTATATACTAATACAGGAGGAAGACTTTTAAAATTAAGAAAATATATAAAAAAAGATGAAATTTTTTTTGTAACTTACGGTGATGGTCTATCCGACCAAAATTTGAAAGAATTAATTAAATTTCATATTTCGAAAAAAAAAATTGGCACATTAACTGTCGTAAGACCGCCAGCAAGATTTGGCGAAGTTACAATTAATAAAAATAAATTAGTATCAAAATTTCAAGAGAAACCCAGAGTTAATAATGGATGGATAAATGGTGGCTTTTTTATTTTTAACAAAAATATTTTCTCATATATAAAAAAGAATGAAGTATTTGAAAAAAAGCCTTTAGAAAGATTAGTAAAAAAAAAACAATTAGTAGCTTTTAGACATGAAGGACTTTGGCAGTGTATGGATACACAAAGAGATAAAAAAATATTAATTGATTTAGTAAAAAAGCGAAAGTTTTAATGCTAAAAAATTTTTATAAAAATAAAAAAATTTTAATTACTGGACATACTGGTTTTAAGGGAATTTGGCTTATTAATTGTTTAACTATTTTAGGAGCTAAAGTTTACGGCATATCTAAAAATGATGAAAATAAAAAAAATTTCTACAAATTGTGTGAGCCTAAAAATATAAAAAGTTACTTTTTTGATATTTTGAATAAAAAAAGGCTTAGTATAACAATAAAAAAAATAGAGCCTGATATTATTTTTCACCTAGCTGCACAATCTATTGTTAGAAAGTCATATAAATTTCCAGAAAATACCTTTGAAACAAACTTTAATGGAACTTTAAATTTACTATCTGTTTCACTAAAACTAAAAAATTTAAAATCGTTAATCATTGTAACTTCAGATAAATGTTACCAAAATTTAAATAAGAAAAAATTTTTTATTGAGACAGATGCTCTTGGTGGCGATGATCCCTATAGTGCCTCAAAAGGTGCTTCAGAGATTTTATTTAACTCATTTTTAAAAAGTTATCTAATTAATAAAAAAATTGGTGCTGCTTCGGTTAGAGCAGGTAATGTTCTCGGAGGAGGAGATTGGTCAGTTGATAGAATTTTACCTGATTATATTAAAAGTATAAAGTATTCAAAAAAATTTATTATCAGAAATCCAAATTCATCACGTCCCTGGCAACATGTACTAGATGTAATTAATGGTTATTTAATCTTAGCAATGAAGTTATATAAAAACAGAGAAAAATATTCAGGTAATTGGAATTTTGGACCAAATTATAAAAAAAATGTAACTGTAAAAAAATTAATAAAAATTTTCTCTAAATTCATTGAGCATAAGGCAAAAAATATTGTTTTTATAAATAAAAAAACAAATCAAAAAGAGAGTAAATTTCTAAACCTAGATTCATCTAAGGCACGAAAATATTTATATTGGAACAACAGATATGATTTAACGCAAATTTTGAGATTGACGGCTGAATGGTACAACGAAAACATGTATAAAAATCAAAGTAATAGAATTATTAAAAAACAAATTAACAATTTCTTTTTTAATAATTAATTCAATAAATCAGTATGGATCGAAACTTTATTAAAAAAAACAACATTACTAAAGGAAACTTTATATCAAAAATGTACTTTAATTTTAATTATTTTATTGTCGAAAATATTTGTAATTTTAATAATAAAAATGTTCTAGATTTTGGAGGTGGCCTTGGATTTTTAAAAAAAAGACTTATTCAAAAAGGAGCTAATGTAAAAATATACGATAAAGTTAAAGAATTATCTGATGTCAATAATTATAAAGATTATGATTGTGATATAGTTATTTTTTCTCATGTTCTAATGTATATAAACAAAGATGAAGTAGAAAAAATTTTTTCATTTTTTAAAAAAAAAAATAAAAAAATTTTAATCATATCCTGCTTTTCAAACCAAACTATTTTTAACAAAATATTTGCATTTTTATTGGGCCATAAAAATCCTCATAAAGATACAGTATTATTGCCTAAAACTGAGGAGCAATTAATAAGCAATTTTTTTAAAATTGAAAAATCAATTAATTTTTTTTTATTTAAGGTCATTTTATCAAGTACTAAAAATTAATTTTTTTCTCATATATATTGGTATCTATCTTTTTTAATTGTAAATATATTCTTGTTAGATACTCAGTTATTATAGTGACAAAGATAATTAAAAAAGTAATTAATGCTAGAATTAAATTATCGAAAAAAGTTAGATACTTAAATTTGCTAATTATATTGATAATTGAGAAGATTAAAATAATAGTTGTTAATAAGAGTGTTATCCTCCTAAAAATTTTTGTAAACATGAATGTCTCTTCAAAAAATGCATTAAGTGAATAAGTAAAATTATTGTAAAATCCAAATTTGCTTTTTCCTTTTGATCTTTTATGCCTATCGTAACTGATTCCTATTGGTTTTTTTGATAAATTAAATGTAATTCCTCTAACATAAGGAAAAATATAATTAATATCTTTTAATTTATCTCTAATTGATTTATCGATTAATCTAAAATCATGCGCATTCTCTGGATAATTATAAAGTGAAGTTGAATTAATGAGCTTATAATATATCTTTCTAAAATAATTAATGAAATAATTTTCATCTCTAGATTTTACCTCTCCGTAAACCAAATCACTTCCATTTTCCCACTCAATTACAAATTTTTCAATTAATTCGGGAGGATCCTGCAAGTCGCTGTCAATTACTAAAGCAGCATCTCCGCTTGAATGTATATATCCTTCAAGTATAGATTTATCATATTCTAAGTTTTTTCTAAATCTTATGTACCTAACATTTTGATATTGCTCGCATAAATCAGTCAAAATTTCTTCAGTTCTATCTGTGCTATTATTGTCAGTAAAAATAAATTCATAATTGTAATTTGGTAACTTTTTATCAAATACATCTTTTATTTTATTAAAACTATTTAGAATATTTTCCTCTTCATTAAAAACTGGTATGCAAATTGATATTTTTTTCATATTTGAGATATATTTTCTCTCTTCGATTGCGGATAAAGTTTCCAGAAAATGTTGTTTTCATTCATTTTGTAAATTTTATTAATTTAAAAAATTGATTTATTTTCAAATACTCTCTTTCTTTTTTTATTACTAGATTTTCGAAAACAAAGTGACATTCAATTTTTTTTTTTTTCAATAAATTTATAAATATTGATCTTAATTTATTTTCCGAAGGTAGAACACTTAGGGACATGAATAACAGACCTTCTCCTTTCTTTAAATTTTTTATAAGTGTTTTTAGTTGTATATAATTATTTCCAAAAACTATTTCACCAGTGGGCAAACTATATGTAAGAGATTTTTCTTCACAATATAACTTCATAAGCTTATTTTGAAATCTAACAGGTAAGTAATATTCTCCAAATTTTTTGTTAAGTACATATGGCTTTAATACCTTTTTCATTTTATTAACTCATCAAATTCATAAAACATATTAAATTTTGTAACAATTTTTGGGTTAATTTTGTTATAAAAAGTTCCTATTTTTTTTTCGTTCTCTCTGATTTTGGAGTATGGGCTGAATAAGTTCTTATATCGCACATTTATAGACCATCTTGAAATTTTTTCTTGATTAGTTACATTTCCATGAAGACAGTTTGGACTAAAAATAATATATTCGCCAAATTTTAAAGGTATCCATCGAATATCTTTTTTTGCTTCTTTAAAAATTTTATCCATTGTAAATTTAGAGGAATATTTAATTTTTTTTAGTAATTTTATAGATTTTATTGGATTAATGATAAACATTGAACTTGTTTTTTTTACATCAACAAATGGTATCCAAAGATTTATTTGAAAAATAGACTCACCGCTAAAAAAGTCAGTATGAGCAGAAAGAAGAGAATTTTTATCACCAGGATATTGGATTGATAAGTTTAAGTTTCCTCTTACAAATTCACTTCCCACCATTTGTTCAATAGATTTTTCTCCTATAAAATGCAAATTTTCTTGAAAATTCTTACTTTTATTTAATTCATCGTAAATTTTTATCCTTAGAGAATTTAATTTAGAAACCTGTAACTGATTATGAAAATTTTTTAAGTTTGGATTTTTTATTTTTGTATATTTAACTATATATCCTTTAATTTGTTTTACTAAACTGTTTAATAAAATTTTATTTGCTTTAAATTTGACGTAACCATTTTTTAAAAATTTCTTTTCTAACTGGAGATATTTATCTTTATTTCTTGTTGCTTTCATAAAATTTTTTTAGACTTTGTTTTGTTGATATAATTGGATAATATCTTTTTTTTATTTTCTTTGTGCTTATCATAAAACTTCTATTATTACTTCTAATTTCCTCTAAATTAACCTTTTTTCTAAATAGTCTAAATAAAATTTTCACACAATCTTTTAGTTTAACGGGTTTTGAGCTCGAAACATTGTAAATATTATTAGTTTTATCGTAATTTATTGAATGCAGTATTAAATTTGAAATAGTTTCAACATGCACAATATTATTAAAATACGAATTGGCATTTGTAATTTTAACTTTTTTATTTTCCTTTATATTTTTTAATAAATTAGACATAAAGTTATGTTTGCTTTTTTTCCCAACAACACCTGGTAATCTGAGTATAGTATATGATATTTTTTTATATAATTTATTTTTTATATATTTCTCACAATCCAATTTAGATTTGCCGTAAGGATCT
This sequence comes from uncultured Pelagibacteraceae bacterium, assembly GCA_902580505.1. Classification (GTDB taxonomy): domain Bacteria; phylum Pseudomonadota; class Alphaproteobacteria; order Pelagibacterales; family Pelagibacteraceae; genus Pelagibacter. The sequence goes on along the minus strand of CACHLB010000011.1, from coordinate 25,024 downwards.
AAATTCTTTGGTAACGTTTTTTCATTGATTATTTTATTTGTGATTTGTCCGTAAACTGACATTGTTGATAAAAAAATAATTTTTTTTAAATCTTTTTTATGATCTATGTTTAATAAATTTTTTAACATAGTGATATTTGCACTCATCACTTTCTTGGTATTACCATCAGAAGGAATTTTTGAAGCGCAATGTATTAAGTAATCAAATTTAGTTTTTAAATTTAATTTTTTTGCAAGATTTTTTTTTATAAAAGTTACTTTTTTGTGCTTTAATTTAGGGACTGATTTATTGTATATTCCAATGATTAGAAAACCTTTTTTAGCAAGAAACTTAACAATCTCACCACCAATTAGTGTTCCAGCGCCAGTTATTAAAATTTTTCTCATATTTAAATTTAAAATTAAATAATTTAATATATAAGATTGTCAAATATTCCATAGATCTAATGAAAATTTTAATAATAGGCGGTGCTGGTTACATAGGTACAAAACTATGCAATTATCTTGTAAGCAAGAATTATAAAATTACTTGTTTAGATAATTTTTGGTTTGGGGATTTTTTACATAAAAAAGTACAAAAAATAAAAGCAGACATTCGCTATTACAACTTTAATAAGTTATCCAAATTCGATGCAGTTATAGATCTTGCGTATTTGTCAAATGACCCTTTATGTGAACTTGATGCGCGACATACATGGGAAAGTGGTCCTCTAGCTGTATATAAGATTTTGGATTACTGTGTAAAAAAAAAAATTAAAAAATTTCTATTTGCTTCATCTGGAAGTATTTATGGACTTAAAAAAGAAAAAAAAGTTCATGAAGGTTTAGGTTTAGATCCAATAACAGATTATAATAAATCTAAGATGATATGTGAAAAAGTAATTCAGTCTTATTCCGATAAAATTAAATATACAATTATTAGACCAGCTACGGTTTGTGGATTTTCAGATAGACTAAGATTAGACGTTGTACTAAATTTGTTTTGTTATCAGGCTTATTACAAGAAAAAAATATCAATTACTGGAGGATCACAAATTAGGCCCTTAGTACACATAGATGATATGATAAGATGTTATGAATTTTTTATTAAAAAAAATATAGTTGGTGTTTTTAATTTAGGTTTCGAAAATAAGTCAATTTCGAATATTGCCAAAGAAGTCTCAAGGCAAATAAATTGCAAAATTACTTACATAAAAACCAATGACCCAAGATCATACAGAATTTCTTCAGAAAAAATTTTAAAAGCTGGATTCCAACCAAAATTTAATTCAATAGATGCTATAAAAGATATTAAATATAATTTTGAAAAAGGTTTTAAACCAACAAAAAATAATTGGAATTTGGCTTGGTTAAAGGCAAATAAAAAAGTTTAACATGAAATTACAAGAACTAATTAAATCAAAAAAAAGATCAATAAAGTACAGAAAGAGAATCTTAGAACTATCTCAAAAAGTTAGCGCCTTACATCTGGGTGGAACATTTTCTTGCACAGAAATAATGGATTTAATTTTTAATGTATTTTTGAATAAGAAAAATTTGGATTGTTTTGTGATGTCAAAAGGTCATGGATCTATACTTCACTATGTAATATTGGAGGACTTAGGAGTTTTAAAAAAAAAAGATGTAGAAAATTACTGTAAACCAAATGGTTTTTTAGGAGTACACCCTGATAGAGGGAATCCAGGAATAAATGCGTCAACAGGCTCTTTGGGTCATGGTTTATCAATGTCTGTTGGAATGGCTTTGGCTGAAAGAGGAGGCAAATCAAAAAGAATAATTTATTCGGTCTTAAGTGATGGAGAACTTCAAGAGGGATCAACATGGGAAGCGATTATGATAGCTCCATCTTTAAATGTAAATAACTTAGTAACATTTATAGATAATAATGATTTACAAAGTCTTGAAAGAACCTCAAAATCACATCCGTATATTTATCCTATTGAAGATAAATTAAAGTCGTTTGGGTGGCAATCTTATGTTTGTGATGGACATAATCAAAGAGAAATATTTAAAGCATTCAAGAGAAAAAAGAAAAATAAACCACTGGCCATAATATGTAAAACAATTAAAGGTTATCCAATTTCATATATGTCAAATAAACCCATATGGCACTATAAATCCCCAAATAAAGAAGAATACTTAAAAGCTTTAAAAGAGTTAGATAGTACTGAGATTTAATGAGAAACGTTTTTGCTGAAACATTGTACAAAGAAGCTATTAAAAATGAAAAAATTTATGTAGTTGCTGCTGATATTTCTCCTGCTGGAAGCATGGAAAAGCTGAGAAAAAAATATCCTGATAGATTTGTTAATACTGGAGTTGCAGAACAATCTATGATTGGTATTTCAGCTGGCTTAGCTATGCGTGGCATGAAACCATTTGCTTATACAATAGCCACATTCGCTCTTTATAGGCCATTTGAAATGATCCGAGATGATATTTGTTATCAAAATTTACCTGTAACTATTGTTGGAATGGGTGCGGGCACAATATATTCTACATTAGGTGGTACACACCTGACACAAGAAGATATATCAATAGCTAGATCTATTCCTAATATGACAGTTTTAGCTCCAAGTGATTTATATGAAATCAAATCTTGTATAAAATATTTGTCTAAATATTCAAAAAATCCATGTTATCTTCGTATTGGCAAATCTGGAGAGAAAGATTATATATTTAAAGAAAGCACAAAATGGAAGTTTGGAAAAATTCGTAAAATATGTGATGGAAAAAATAAAACTTGTATACTTACATACGGTCCAATAATAAAAACTGCGATAGAAGTAAAAAAGAAATCAAACATAGCTATTTATTCAGCGCATACTTTAAAGCCTTTTGACTATAAATCGCTGAAAAGTATATTAAAAAAATATAAGAAAATCATAATTCTTGAGGATCACTCTGAAATTGGAGGCCTTTCATCTATATGCAAAGAATTTGCACATGATAATGGTATCCAAAATAAAATAAAAAATTTTTCTCTAAAAGATAAATTTTTCCATTTTTATGGATCTCAAAAAGAACTCCTGGAGAAAAAGCATGGCATAACAGTAGAAAAAATATTAAAAGAGGTTGTCTGAAAAAAAAAATTTTAATAATTGGGGGTGGATTTGCTGGTGTAACTGCAGCGCGGGAATTATCAAAAAATAAAAATCTGGATATTTCTTTAGTTGAAAAAGGTAAATTTTTAGGTGCTGGTGTAAGAACTTTTTTTTATGGTGGTCACCCGTATACTTTTGGACCAAGACATTTTTTGACACACAACAAAAAAATATATCAGTATTTAAATAAAATTGTTCCTTTAAGAAAATGCTCTGATCATGAATTTTTAACATATGTTGAAACTGATAATCAATTCTATCATTATCCTTTGCACGTAACTGATTTAAAAAAAATGCCAGATAAAAAAAAAATTAAAAAAGAATTAAAGAAAAGATCTTTATTAAAAATTAAAAATTCTAAAAATATGGAAGATTTTTGGATAAACTCAATTGGTAAGACACTTTATAATAAGACAATCAACACCTATAATAAAAAAATGTGGTTTGTAGATAGTACAAAAAAAATAGATACTTTTAATTGGTCACCAAAAGGTGCAACTCTTAAAAGTGGTCCTAGGGCTGCATGGGATAAAGCCATATCTTGTTATCCCAAAAAATTAAATGGTTACAATGATTTTTTTGATCTGCCAAAAAAAAGAAATCTTAAGATATTATTTAATACAAATTTTAAATTAATATCTTTAAAAAACAAAATTTTTGAGATTAATAAAGTTAAAAAAAAATTTGATATAGTCATATCAACAATCTCACCAGACACTTATTTTAAAAATAAAATTTATGGTGAACTAAAATTTATAGGTAGAGATTTTCATAAAATTGTTTTTCCATCAAAAGAAATATTTCCAAAAAATGTTTACTTTCTCTATTATGCAAATAAGGAGAAATTTACTCGTTTAGTTGAATACAAAAAATTTACAAAACATAAATCTAATACCACCTTAATAGGCATGGAAATACCTTCGCATAAAGGAAAACACTATCCCTTACCAATAAAAAAAGAAATAGAAAAGTCGAAAAAATATATATCTAAATTTCCTAAGTGGTTTTACTCTATTGGAAGAGCTGGTACTTATAGATATGAAGTAGATATTGATGATTGCATTGAGCAAGCGTTAAAACTAAAAGATGAAATAAATAATAACTTTTTTGAAGGTGCGTTCCCAATAAAAAAATGGCTTTAATAAAAAATATCAATTTTTTGGAGAAATTAAGAAATAAAAATCCAAAAATTAAAATAGGTATTTGTCATGGGGTGTTTGACATTATTCATGCTGGACATATTAATCATTTTGAATTTGCAAAGAGTAAGTCTGATATTTTAATTGTATCAATAACTTCAGATAAATTTGTAAACAAAGGTGAAGGTAGACCATATAATGATGAGATCAAAAGAGCCAAGACTTTAGCTGCTATGAAATATATTGACTACATATTTATAAATGATCATTTAACATCATTGAATTATTTAAAAAAATTAAAACCTAACTTTTACTTTAAGGGGAAAGATTTTCTTAAAAAAGATTTAACATTAAATTTTGAAAAGGAAAAAAGAGAAGTTATCAAATATGGAGGTAAATTATTAATTACTCCAACTGAATTAATGAGCTCAACAAAAATATTTAATAATTTATTTTCAGAATTTAATAAACAACAAAAAGAGTCTATAAGAAAAATAAATAAAAATTATGGCTATGAATTTATAGAAGAAAAAATTAATTCTTTAGAAGATTTAGAATTAAATCTTGTAGGAGAAACTATTTTAGATGAATATGTCTTTTGTGATATAGCTGGACTGGCATCAAAGGACCCGTGTTTTTCTACAATCCAAAACAATAAAAAAATTATCCAAGGTGGAGCACTTTCTGTATGTATGTTAGCATCTCAATTTGTAAAAAAAATAAATTTTTATACTTTTGGAAAAAACAAAACATTAAAAAGTTTTTTAAATAAATCAAAAAACAAAGCCAAATTGATTAATTTGTCTCCAAAATCCAATATTCAAATTAAGACAAGATATTTAAACTTAAATAGATTAGAAAAAATATTGCAAGTAACCAATTTTAGAAAAAATATTTTTGATTTAAAGGATCAAAAAAATATCAATAAAAAGTTAAATCAAAATCTTATAAACAAAAATCTAATCATTTGTGATTTTGGAGTTGGATTATTTGAGGATATTGTTTTGAAAAAAATAAACAAAAATAAGAATATTTATTTGAATGTTCAAACAAATTCATTAAATCAGGGATACAATATCGTCAGTAAGTATAACAATGCTTTTTATGTATCCCTAGATGAAAGAGAATGGAGATTAGCATTTAAAAATCAAAGTCAAGAAATCTTAAATGATATTAAATCCAATAAAACTTTTAAATTAAAAAGTTTAACTAAAGGAAAAAAGGGTAGTGTTTTCATCAAAAATGGAAAGTCCTTTGAGTTTCCGGTTTATTATAATAAAACAGTTGATACTACGGGATGCGGAGATGCATATTTTATGATTACCTCATTAATGATTATGAAAAATTTCCCATCTCTTATTATCCCATTTCTAGGAAATATTTATGCAGGAATGCACTCTCAATGCATAGGTAATGAAACAGTAATAACTAAAAATGAATTTTTAAGAACTATAAAAAGATTTCTAACAATCTAAAAATTTAAACAAAAAACTTATAGTGAAAATACTTTTAAAAGAATTAATAAATTTGCCAATAAGTTTAATTTTTTTAATTACAAATTTATTATATTTATTATTACCAAAAAATTTATCAGAAATCGCAAACTATAAAAACATATTAATACACAGAACAGGTGGTTTTGGAAATCAAATTTTTGCTAACGATATAATTAGATATTCAAAAAAGAAATATTTATATATTTTGTTATTTGATCCTACAAGATATAACAAATATGTAAGTAAAGTTTTTAATATAAATCATATATATTTACCAACATGTTATGGTAAAAAACTTAGTTATAATTTTAGAATTGGAGAGTATGAAGGATCTTTAAATTCTTTAAATTTTTATATAATAAAATTAATTTTAAAATATATACTGTCTAAAAATGTACTTGAATTAGAAAGTTTTTATAAAATTTTTGAAAAAGAAAACAAAGAAATTATAAAAAAAATTAACTTTAATAGGAAAGATTTCAAAATATTTAAAAAGTATGTAGATATATACTTTTATAAGGTAATCAGTAAACAGCTTCAAAATCCAAAACTAAATTCTGAAAATCTCAAAAAAATTCAAAATAAATTAAAAATTAAAAATATAAAAATAAATAAAATTTGTTCTGTTTATTTAAGAAAAAAATACTCAACTAATTCAGATGAGTCTAACAATATTAGAAATGGCTCACCTAAAGATGCCTATAAAAAAATGTTTGAGTACTTGATAAAAAAAAAATTTACAATTTTTTTAGTAGGTGACACAATCTTCAATTTTAATGAAATTAAAAAATTTAAGAAAAAAGTGATTGATTATCGTATAGCCCAAATGCAAAAAGATATATTTCAAATTTATGCTTTAACAGAAAATAATATATTTATTTCTGAACCAGGAGGAGCACAATTTTTTGGACTATATTCAAAAAAATCTTTTGGAATCAATTATTTTCCTATCGGTTTTAAACCACCGTTTAATAAGATATTGTATAAGGACGTAATTGATAAAAAAGGTAAATTAATCAAATCTAAAATGAAAAAAAATATTTTTTGGAAATATAATATATCAAGCTTAGGCTTAAAAGCTGAACCTAATACATCAATTCAATTTTTAAATTTAGTAAAAAAAAATATTAATTGAGATAAATTACATGCTTATTATCTTATCAGCGTATTTCCTTAAACTGTTTCTATGAGAAATAGCCAAGATTAAACTATCTGGTAAAGTTTTCTTTATGTTTAAAATAATTTTTTCCTCTATATTCTCATCAATATTCACTGTGGCTTCATCTAGAATGATCACTTTTGGTGAATTTAAAATAGCTCTAGCCAACGATAGCCTTTGTTTTTGTCCTGATGAAAGACCACTTCCATCATCTTTTATTTTAGCTTCCAAATCATATTTTTGATCTTTTTTTAAAAAGTCACACTCACAAAGAGACAAGCATTCTTCTATTATTGAATTATTCAGAGACATATTGTTACCATAAAGAATGTTTTCTCTTATAGTACCCTCAATTAAATATGGGTCTGTAGAACAGTACGAAATTGTCTTTCTAAATTCGTCTAAATTTAGATCTTCAATATTTATATTGCCCCAAAATATATTTCCACTATGAGGTTTTATTATACCAACTATTGTGGCTAATAATGCTGTTTTACCAACACCAGATTCACCAGTAATAAGACAAAAATTACCTTTCTCAATATTAAAATTTAGGTCTTTAACAATTACCTTATCATATCCTATTGATAAAGAATTTACCTCAAGTTTGTAATTTTTTACTATTTTTTTATTAGAATAAAGGTCTTCTTGCTGATTTTCTATTTGCATTTTTGAATCTATAAAATTATTTAGCAGCATTTTCACATAAGGTTGTCCAAAAATTATTCGACCAATATTGTATGTGATATGACCAAAGACCATTATTGAACGCAAAATAAGATAAAGAAAAGGAACCATATTTCCAATTTCAATAAAAGAGTATTTTGAATTTAGAATAATAATGAAAACAATAACTAATATTCCAAAAAAATTTGGTAATTGATTAACAAATCCAAGGTTTAAATTATATCTTATAAATGGTTTAATAGACTGCTCATTTGTATTTAATACTATTTCTCTCTCGTTATTTAATGATCCAACAGTTTTCAAAAAATTTATATTTCTTATATCTTTAAAAATTTTTGATAAAACAAAGTTAACTTTATCTCGAAATTCAAGTGAATATAATGAAATTTTTTTTTTCATTATCAACAATGGAGCAAATAAAACTACAAAAATTATTGAGGATAAAAATGTGAGTTGTATCGATTGTTTAAATAGAAAAAAATATAGGGTTAAAAATATTATACTTTGAATCAAAAGTTGTGAGCCAGAATTTAAAAATTCAGCTATTTTGTTTGTTACATTATTAAGAAGTAATTGTGACTTAACTAGTCCAATAGTGTTAGAAAAATTGTAATTATTTATAATTACAAGGTTTCTAATTTTTTGATTTAAAAATTCAAATATTAAGTTTGATATTATTTGAGAAAAGAAGAATAAAACAAACCTTACAAATCCAAATATCAAAATTGCATACAAAGGATCAATAAAATCTATTTTTTTCTGTCCTTCGATTAAACTGTATTTAATTAGTACATCATTTAATGAAATAGCAAATACTATTTCTATTAGACCACAAGCCAATCCTATTGGTACTGATAAAATTAATAAAATTTTTATTTTGTTTCCAGCGATGTCTAAAATATTTTTCATATAAACATGGAATTAAGCTATTTTATTGTGTTATATATTATAAAATTATAATAATCATCAATTTATATTATATGAAAAAAAATTACAAAAAAATTCTTTGTTTTGACGTTGATGGCGTTATTTGTAAAACTAAAAAAAGTAATTACAAGAATTCTATCCCGATTAAAAAAAATATAAATATTATAAATAAATTGTATGACAAGAATTTTTATATTAAGATTTTCACAGCTAGGTATATGGGTAGATTTAAAGAAAATAAAACTAAGGTTAATAAAAAATTAAATGAAACAAAAATATTTTTGAATGAAAAATGTAAACTTAAATATCATCAACTAATTATGGGTAAACCGGAGTACGATTTGTTTATAGATGATAAAAATCATAATTTTAATAAAAATTGGAGTAAAAATTTAGAAAAAAAATTCAATATCTAACATTTTTAAATTAAAATTTAATAATGCAAAAAAAATTTTGCCACTTGATTGTTGGCTTTTCAATATTTGAATATTTTAAAAATATAATTAATTCAACATTAACATTAGATAATGCTTCAGATATTATAATTGTAACAACTGGGAATCCTCATATTTTTGGTTGGGGTGGTTTTTTCGATTACGAATTTAAAGAGGATATTAAAATAAAAAAATACGTAGAAGAAGTAAAGATTAGATTTAAAAGGAACAACATCTCTTACTTCAATTTAAATAATCTTAGAAAAGGTAATTATAACAAAAAAGTTGGCGCATTATATGATGCTTATAATTTAGGCTTTGAAATAGCAAAAAAAAATAATATCGACTATCTCAATATTATGCAAAATGACTCTCAATTAATGTTTTGGTCAAAAAAAATAAAACAATCAATAGATGAGATATTCACAAATCAAGATGATATATTTTATATTTTTTCAGGATTTCTAAGAAAATGTGCACATGCTGATTTTTATCAAAAATATATAGAGAGAGAAATTATTTTTGACTGGAATAAAAAGAAAAAAAAAATTTATTTAAATTCTAATGATGGATACGGTGATTGGGGAGTTTATGATATTAAGAAAATGATTAAAATGGAATTCATTTTTAAAAATAATGAAAATTATTTGTCAAAATTTTATTTAAACAAAGGTTTTTACATGGCAATAAGTCCGGTACCCTTTGTTGGACTCATACCTTGGCCAGTTACTGCAAGAAAAGGAAAAATTAATGGTACAGTTTTGCCTCTCAAAAAGAAGAATTATTTGATATTAGGTGATAGAATTAATGAAGATAATTTATTTGATAATGAACCTGCTTGGGAGGAAGACTGTATTAAAAGTAATGGGTGGTGGTCACTAAAACCGAATTGGGCAACAGATATTAATTTAATCACTTTATTTAAATCTATAAAAAAATTTAAGTTAAATCATGGCAAATATCCAGAAATATATTTTTCAAATAACAGCAAAAAAACCAAATTTTATCCTCCAAGCCTTACTGAACCTTATAGACCTCAATTATTCAAATTTCTTTTATTTTACCCGTATAATGTTTTAATTAGATTAATAAAAAAAATAATACTAAAATAATTAAATCTATGAATAAGTATAGTAAATATATATATGATCATATTGAAGTTTATAATGCAATTGATACAAAAAAAATTTTATTAATAGAAAAAGTTTTAATAAGTAAAATTAAAAAAAAAAATACAATTTTTACATGCGGAAATGGTGGAGCAGCCTCAATTGCAAATCATTTTTTATGTGATTTTAATAAAGGTTTAAAAACTCATTCAAAAAATACTCTTAAACCAAAAGTAATTTCGCTTTCATCAAATATCGAAATTATTACAGCAATCTCGAATGATGTTAATTATAATAAAATTTTTTCATATCAATTAGAAAATTATTTTAAAAAAAATGACTTATTAGTGACTTTTAGTTGTTCTGGTAATTCAAAAAATATAATTGATGTAATAAAGTATGCAAAAAAAAAGGGAATTTTCACTATTAGTTTTACAGGATTTGCTAGCAAATTTATTTCTACATTAACTGATATAAATTTAAATTTAAATTGTAAAAATTATGGAATTTGTGAAGATATATTTCAATCGTTAATGCATATGATTAGTCAAAAAATTATTAAAAAATAATTTTTAAATAAACGGGTATAAAATTAATGAATAAATAAATCTTACTGGATAAAATAAATTAAATTTACACCTTTTTCTATTAATTTCTTTGTAGTACTTATTTAAATCTGTAAGTTGATTTTTACTTTTTCTATGACATGCATATGAAATATTTATTGTTTTTAAACTTATATATTTAGCAAACCTTTTCCAAAGATCATAGTCGCCAGCCATTTTAAATCTTGAATTTACTCCTTCAACTTTTTGATAAATCTTTCTAGAGAAAACCGTATTTTCTTGTTGTATAAATCCCCAGAAACAATTATTAGCAAGTCCTTTCTTAATTATAAATCTTGGATAAATAAGAGGAAAAAATACTTTAGGCTTTCCGTCTAATTTTGCTATTGATATTTTACAAATAACCCATTGATAATTTTTTTTATTTAATACTTCCATTAATCTACTAACTGAATTGTTATCCAATAAATAATCATCAGAATTTAACCAATGCAAATATTCTCCAGTTGATTTTGAAAAACCAGTTTCAATTGCTTCATACATTGAGTTATCTTTTTGAAAAATTATATTATCGATTTTACCCTTGTATTTTTCGATTATATTTTTTGTATTATCTGTAGAGCCTCCATCTACAACAATATACTCTAAATTTTTATAAGATTGATTGATTACACTTTTTATAGTTGCTTCAATATACTTTTCACCATTAAAAACTGGAGTTACGATAGTAATTTTTTTCATATAGAATTTTATAATTGTTAAAAATTTAAAAGATAGTAAATATTATTTTATGTTAAGTAAAAAAGCTTTAATAACTGGTATCACAGGTCAAGACGGTTCTTATTTAGCAAGATTTTTATTGAATAAAAATTATACTGTTTATGGTTTAATAAGAAGAGCATCCACATTTAACACAAAGAGAATTGATGACCTACATAACAACGTGAAACTAAAAAAAAAATTTAAACTTTTTTATGGAGATCTTACAGATGAAACATCGATTAATAATTTAATTAAAGACATTCAACCTAATGAGATTTATAATCTGGCTGCACAATCACATGTTAAAGTTTCATTTGAAAATCCTGTTTATACAGCTAACGCATCAGGAATTGGAACGTTAAGAATATTAGAAGCAATTAGAACTTTAAATTTAAAGACAAAATTTTATCAAGCCTCAACTTCTGAAATATTTGGTAATACAAAACCTCCACAATCAGAAAATAGTATCATGAGGCCTTGTTCTCCTTATGGTGCTGCAAAATTATATGCCAATGAAATTACAAGAATTTATAGAGAAGGTTTTGGTATATATGCTTCTAATGGTATTTTGTTTAATCATGAATCTGAAGTTAGGGGCGAAACCTTTGTTACAAGAAAAATCATAAAGGGGCTTGTTAGAATAAAATTAAATAAACAAAAAACTTTATTGCTAGGCAATCTTTATGCTAAAAGAGATTGGGGTTATGCTCCGGATTATGTTGAGGGAATGTGGAAAATTTTACAACAAAAAAAACCTGATGATTTTGTACTTGCTACAGGAAAATCATATACTGTAAAAAATTTTATTTATAAAGTTTGTAAAAACTTAAATATGAAAATAAAATTTAAAGGTAAATATGAAAAAGAAATTGGATATAATGAAAACGGTAGGGCAATTATCAAAATAGATCCAAAATATTACAGACCTTTAGAAGTTAATTCTTTAAGAGGAAATTTTTCAAAAGCCCAAAAAGTATTAAAATGGAAACCAAAAACCAGCTTTTCAGAGATGGTAAGAAAAATGGTTTTAAATGATTATAAGGAAGAAGTTGGATCCAATAACAAATAAAAGAGTCTTTATAGCTGGACACTCTGGAATGGTTGGATCAGCCGTCTTAAACTATTTTATTTCAAAAGGCTTAAAAAAAATAATTACAGTATCAAGTTCAAAATTAGATTTAAGAAATAAAATAAAAGTTGAAAAATTTTTTAAGAAAACTAAGCCTCAAATTGTAATTAATTGTGCTGCCAAAGTTGGTGGAATTAAATCAAATAATAATAATAAAGTAAAGTTTATTGAAGATAATATAGAAATTAATAACAATATATTTAAGTCTTCTTTTAATAATAATATTAATAGATTAATTTATCTTGGAAGTTCATGTGTTTATCCAAAAAATTATAAAAGAACTATAAAAGAAGAAGATTTGTTAAGTGATTATTTAGAAACTACAAATGAAGCTTACTCATTAGCAAAAATTGTTGGTCTAAAAACATGTCATTACTACAATAAAGAAAAAGGTACAGATTTTAGAGCAATAATGCCATGTAATTTATTTGGACCTAAAGATAACTATGATCTAAATAATTCCCATGTTTTGCCAGCAATAATAAAAAAAATAAGTTTGTTAACATCAAAAAATGATTTATTAGAACTATGGGGTAGCGGTAAACCAAAAAGAGAATTTTTGTATGTAAAAGATTTAGCAAAAGAAATTTTTTTTTTAACAAACATCTCTAAAAAAAAATTTGAAAAATATTCATATAAATCAATGATTAATATCGGTTCCAAATATGAATTTCAAATATCACATTTGGCAAAACTAATAGCCAAAATACTGAAAAAGAAAATTAAAATTAAATATATCAATAAAACACTAGATGGAACAAAAAGAAAAAAATTAAACTATAAAAGGTTTTTGTCTTTAAAAAAAGACTTCAAACAAATGTCCTTCGAAAAATCATTGCTAGAAACTTATGATTCATTTTTAAATGAAAAATAAGATTTCTGTAGTTATGGTTTGTAAAAATTCTGAAGACACCATAGAGCTATCTCTAAATTCTTTTTTAAATCAAAATTTAAAGCATAAAGAATTAATTGTAATAGATGGTGGTTCAACAGATAATACTGTAAATCTAATCAAGAAATATAAAAATATAAATTATTTTGAAGTTGTTCCAGGACTAGGTCTATATGCTTCAATTAATTATGCTATTAAAATGAGTACAGGTAATATAATTGGTATACTACATTCAGACGATATATTTTTTAGTAAAAATATTTTAAACAGTATAAGTAATGAGTTTTCTGAAGATATAGATGCTATATATTCAAACATTAAATTTATAGATAAGTTTGGAGAAGAAAAAAGAAGTTGGATTTCTGAAAATTTAAATCATAAAGGTTTCCAGAATCTAATATTTCCACCACACACAGGTATTTATATAAAAAAAAAAATATTCGAAATCATCGGGCCATATGATGAAACTTACAAGATTTCATCTGACCAAGAATTTATGTATAAACTTTTTTATTTAAATAATTTTAATATTAAATTTTGTGATTTATTCACTATAAAAATGAAACTTGGAGGATTAAGTACTAAATCGTTAAAAAATATAATAATAGCAAATTATGAAACTTTAAAAATTTTAAATAAATATAACAAAAACGTTTTTAAAAATTTATTAATAATTATGAAAAAATTAGCTTATAAGCTTCGTCAATAAATATGAATATTTTAATTACTGGAGGATGTGGATTTGTAGGTTCAAGCCTTTGTATTTCCATAAAAAATAAATTTAAAGAGTATAAAATAATAGCATTTGATAACTTTTATAGAAAAGGATCTATAATTAATAAAAAAAGATTAGAAAAAATAGGGATAAAAGTAATTAAAGGAGATATAAGATTTAAAAAAGACCTAGATAAAATATCAAATATTGATTTATTAATTGATTGTGCTGCTGACCCATCTGTTGCAACAGGAAAAAAAAAAAATTTAAGATATCTAGTTGAAACTAATCTAATTGGAACATTAAACAGTTTAGAATTTTCAAAAAAAAATAAAGCTAAATTAATTTTTTTGTCTTCAAGTAGAATTTATCCTTTTGAAGATATTAATAAAATGAAATTTAAAATAAAGAATGATCAATATATTCCAAAAGAAAATTTCAAAAATTGTAAAAAAAAAGCGATATCAGAAAAATTTAAGACTAAAGGTATTAAAACATTTTATGGATTTACAAAATATTCATCTGAAAATTTAATAGAAGAATATTCATATGCAAATAACATTGATTATATAATAAATAGATGTGGAGTGATAGCTGGTCCGTGGCAATGGGGTAAAATAGATCAGGGATTCATAGTTTATTGGATGATATGTTATTTATTTAAAATGAAGCTCAATTATATTGGTTATGGCGGAAGTGGTTACCAATGTAGAGATATATTAGATATAAATGATTTATCTGCGTTAATAAATAAACAGATAACTAATTTTTCAAATTTCAAAAATAATATATTTAATATCGGCGGAGGATCTTCAAGAATATTATCATTAAAGAATTTAACTGATCAGTGCAATAAACTTTTTGGTTTCAAAAAAAAAATTAATAGTATCTCAAAAACTAGATACGGAGATATCCCTTACTATGTTACAGATTATAGTAAAATTTATAATTTATGTGGATGGAAGCCTAAGAAAAAATTAGAAACTACAGTTTTTGAAATATACAAATGGGTCAATGATCATAAAAAAACTATAAAAAAACAAATTGAGAAAATATGAAAAAGATAATACTCATTACTGGTTCATTAGGCTTAGTGGGAGCAGAGTCTGTCAAGTTCTTCTGTAATAAAAAATTTAGAGTGATAGGTATCGACAATGACATGAGGAAATATTTTTTTGGGAGTTCAGTAAAAAAAAATTTAAAATATTTATTTGAAAATTACAAAAATTATGCACATTTGAATTTTGATATAAGAAATAAAAATAAATTAGAAAAAATATTCAAAAAATATAAAAATAAAATTGATTTAATAATACACTGTGCTGCTCAACCTTCTCACGATTGGGCAGCAAAAGAACCACATACAGATTTTGAGATAAATGCAAATGCAACATTAAATCTATTAGAATTAACAAGAAATTTTTGTAGCAAAGCTAAATTTATATTTATGTCTACAAACAAAGTATATGGAGATAGAATAAATACTCTAAAATTTAGAGAGACAAAAACAAGGTTTGAACCTAAATTTCAAAAAGATTATTTAAAATTTGGAATTTCTGAAAGTATGTCAGTGGATCAATCAAAACACAGTATATTTGGAGTTTCAAAAACAGCTGCTGATTTAATGGTTCAAGAATATGCAAAATATTTTGATTTAGACACTGTTGTATTTCGTGGTGGTTGTTTAACTGGACCCTTACATCAAGGTGCTGAATTGCATGGTTTTCTATCCTATCTAGTTAAATGTAATATTTATGGAAAAAAATATTATGTTAAAGGTTACAAAGGAAAACAGGTAAGAGACAATATACATAGTTCTGATTTAGTGAATGCTTTTTGGAATTATTATAAATTTTCAAAAAAAAAGGGTGAAGTATATAATATTGGAGGAGGTATATATTCGAATTGTTCATTGATAGAAGCATCAAATATTATCCAAAATTTGACAAAAAAAAAAACCAAACTTGTTTTTGAAAAGAAAAATAGATCTGGTGATCATATCTGGTGGATTTCAGATTTAAGAAAATTTAAAAAAGACTTCCCAAACTGGAAAATACAATATTCTATCAATAAAATTATAGAGGATATATATAAGAATAATATTTAATCTTAAAGATTAACAAAATTTTTGAATTTTTTTTTGTATCTTTTCTAATAAATAAGTATTCCAAGAAGCATGATCAAAATTATTTATATAGTTCCTTTTGTTATTTTTTTTAATTTTTAGATAATAATTAAGTGTTTCAAAATATAAATTAAATAATTTGACTCTTTTTTTATTTTTTAAATATATTTTTTTTATTTTACTGCGTTTCTTTGAATATATTTCAGTAAATAATTCATATCCTGATGTTGGTCCAGATGATTTTAAATTCGAAATTTTAATTCTTCCTTTTTTTCCTATTAATTCAAAAATTAAACCATGAGGAGGTTTTGCTATATTTGAAAAAGAAAAATTATAGTCAATTTTATCTTTAATAGAAAAATTACACTTATGAAATGGAATGTTGAGTTTTTTAATCTTTATAACAATTTTTTTTTTTTTTGGAAAAAATAGATTTAGAATATGTGATCCATAGTTATATAGCACTCCACCGGTCAATTTATCGTTATTTTTCCAGTGTTTTTTATCTTTTGGATATTTACTTAAAACATTCCAAGAAATATTTAATTTTTCTAGTTTAAGTGTATTTTTTTCTATTTGATTTAATACAATTTTAAAAGGATGTAAAAAATTATAACAGAAATTAACAAGAAAAATTTTATTTTGATTTCTCATAACTTTTCCTAATTTTTTTACCTCAGAATAATTGATAGAAAATGGTTTTTCACAAATAATATTTTTATTTTTTAATATTAATTTTTTGATTATTTTAGGTTGTATAAATCCTGGCAAACAAACTATAACTAAATCAGTTTCCTTTGAATTAATTACTTCGTTTATTGATTTTACATTAATTTTTGTCTTATAAATTTTTGAAATTTTTTTAGAACTAATTAAATTTCTTGATCCAATCTCACATAACTTAAATTTTGATGATTTATTTAATGCTTTTATAAAATTTTTTGCTGAATTCCCTGAGCCAATTATTCCAACTTTATTCATTAATAAATTCTGAAAATTTTTTTAGTGAATTGTCTGGGCTAAAATTTATTTTATATGAGTTATAGGCATTTGTAGTAATTTTTTTACTAATTCTATCTTTTTCGAAAACCATCTTGGAGTAATTTAAAAATTCATCAATATTTTTAGCTAAAAAACAATTATATCCGGACTTAAGTGATGGATTTCCAAGAGATACATTTATATGAGCAATAATTGGCCATCTACTTCCCATAGCTGTAACGATTCTGGACCGATTACCAACAGGTACATCTATAGGAAATAAACAGCCATGACATTTTAACACTAAATCATTTATATTTTTTACAAATCCCATCAATTTAATATTTTTTAGTTCTTTAATTTTATCATAATAAATTGAGTTAAATTTATATGTTCCGCAAATATATATTTTAAAACCATTAGATCCCCAATTCTCAGTAAATTTTGGGTAAATTTTTGAAATTAAGTAATTTATTGCAGATTTAGATCCAAGACCACTTAAGTTTCCAAAAAAAACAAAACTAGGTTTTTTTTCCTTTTTTACTCTAGCACTTTTATTATTTATTGGCCAAGGATAAGGATGATATTTACTTTTTATACCTATATTATTTAGATCTTTAATATTTATATTCGAGCCTGATATATTTTTCGTTTCATCCAGAACTTTTTTATAAAAATATTTCCATTTTGAAATAATTAATTTTACGTATGCATAATAAAAATAATATTTTATTGTATTTTTATAATTATAATAGAAATGATACCAAAATGTTCTGTAATTTAAATCACCAAGCCATACATAAATATTCTTTTTAAATATTTGTTTTGCAAACGAGCCAGCGGTTATATCAAGTGCTAAAATTTTTTTTGGATTAATATTTTTTATTTTGTCTATAATTTTCTCATCTAATCTTTTAGTATCTATATTTTTTAATAAAATATTATACTTGTTATGTTTATACATATTATCATATATTACTTGGTTATATGACTTGATCTGTCTTTTTTTAAAACTATCTAAAAATTTTTTTTTTTCTTTTTTTTTAATATTTTTTTTTAGAATTGCTAAGATATGAACATCTTTATTTTTTTTTAACAAATAATTAATAAATTGATAGAAAATGACTGTAGATGCACCAGTTTCTTTACTAGGTAATCCCTCAGTTAAAATGACAAGAATTTTATTATTTTTAGACAAACTAATTAACTAATTTAATTTTTGGTAATGGTATTATTATTTTTGGTTTAAATTTTTTTTTAGTTAAGTTTTTAATAATACTCTTTGAATAATGCCACGATAACATTACAGCAAAGTCAGGAGGGTCATCAAAAGATTTTTTTTCATCTAGTACTGGTATTTTTGTTCCTGGTGTATATAAACCAATCTTTAATGAAGTATTTTGCTCTGCAATATAGTCTAAGATGTTATGATCAATATTACAATATTCCAGTAAAGTCATAGCTCTTCCTGGACACCCAATTCCAATAATTTTTTTGTTTCTTCTTTTTAAATTGAGAATTTTGTTAGAAAAATTTAATTTAAATTTCCTTATTTTTTTTGAAAAATCATCGTATGTTTTTTTTTTATATAATCCTTTTTTAATTTCTTCATTTAATAATTTTTTTACCGAAGAACCTATTTTGGAATTCATTTTTTTCTTTCTAGCATAAACTCTAATCGATCCTCCATAATTAGGTATTTTTTCCACTTTTTCGAATATAAAATTATGTCTTTCAAAAAGCTCTATCAACGGTTTAATTGAATAATATTTTAAGTGTTCGTGATAGATTGAATCAAATTGAAAAGTTTCAATAATACTTCCCAAATAATGAGACTCACTAATAAATAAACCATCATCATCTAGTAGATTGTGAATACCTTTAAGTAAGTCACTTAATTTACTAACGTGTGCAAATACATTAGAGGCAGTTATGATAGAAGCCTTACCATATTTTTTTTTAATTTTTTTTGAATATTTATGTGAAAAAAATTCTTGTATAGTTTTTATTCCATCTCGATTTGCAATTTTAGAAATATTTGTTGGTTCAATCCCCAAAACTTTAAAACCAATTTTTTTGAAACCTTTTAGTATGGATCCGTCATTTGAACCAATATCAATTACAAGTTTATTCGATCTTTTTTTTAAATTTTTAGTTACGTTTTTTGAAATTTTTTCTAAGTTATTTTTTAAGTCTTTCGTTATTCCACTTCTATAAGGGTAATTTTTGTGAAATAATTCTTTAGGGTTCACCACATAATCAATTTGAACCAGACCACAATCTTTACATCTTAACAAATTTAATGGGTATTTATTCCCTTTTTTACTAAGATCTTTTTTTTTTAATAACGAGTCGCATGGAGAAATTTTTCCTAAACTAATTATTTTATGTAATGAAGAGCTATTGCAGATTTGACATTTGAATAGTCTTCCAATTTTTAGATCCATAGAGATAACTTAGTTAACACTTCTTTTTTTTAACTTCAAATAATATTTCTAAAAATTTTAACTATAACGATATGTGTTTAGTTATAAATTTAAAACAGATTACAATACTAAAATAAAGCTACTGTAGGTATAAAATCCATATCTTATATCAATTTTTGATAAATATTGTTTATTAATCTAAATTTAAATTAGTCATTTAAATTTCTGTAGTAGTATGGGCAATTGAAATGATTGAATATTTAATATCAATCAAGTACTTTCTGACAACTAAAAATGCTCAAACATTTAAAAACAAAAATTACAAACAAAACAGCAGTAATTGGTATAGTTGGATTAGGCTATGTAGGACTTCCACTTGCAGAAGCATTTTCAAAAAATTTTAATATAATTGGATATGATTTGAACAAACAAAGAGTAAAAGATTTAAAAAATGGTAAAGATACTAATTTAATAAATAATAAAATAAAAATTTTTAATCCAAAGCTTATATTTACAAATAATTTGTATGATCTTCAAAAAAGTGATTTTATAATAATTACTGTACCTACACCAATTAAAAAAAATAAATCCCCAGATTTATCTTTTTTAAATTCAGCAATCGACTCATTAGCTAAATTAAATTTAAAAAATAAAATCATAATTTTAGAAAGTACTATTTATCCAACTCTTTCGAGTGTATGTATAAAAAAAATCCAAAAAAAAACTAAATTGAAAGTTAATAATGATTTTGTATTTGCTTATAGTCCTGAAAGAATTAATCCAGGAGATTCATTAAATAGATTAAATAATATTGATAAAATAATATCTGTTTCTAATAAAAGTTTTGCTTACCTAATTAAGTCTTTATACAGAACTATAATTAAGAGAGTTCATACCTCAAGTGTATTAGAAGAGTCCGAGCTGGCTAAAATAATTGAAAATGCTCAACGAGATATAAATATTGGTTTTATAAATGAAATTGTAATGATATGTCATAAGCTAAATATTGACCCAAATAAGGTGATTAATTTAGCTTCTACTAAATGGAATTTTTTAAAATTTAGACCTGGATTGGTGGGAGGGCACTGTATAGGTGTTGATCCATATTATCTAACACATAAGCTAAAAAAAATTAATTATGATCCAAAAATAATTTTAGCGGGGCGAGTTATTAACGAAAATTATCATAAATATTTAGTGAATTTTTTAAACTTTAAAAAAAAAATAAAAAAAAATTCGAAGATTTTGATTATGGGAGCTTCATATAAAGAAGATTGTAACGATTTAAGGAATAGTAAATCTTTAGAGCTCGCAAGTATTTTAGATAAAAAATCAAAGGTAAGTATTTTTGACCCTCACATACAAAATAAAAAAAAATATAATTTTGTCAAAAAACCTAAAAGAAATTATTATGATATTATAATAATAACTATTCATCATAGCGTTTTTTTCAATCAAAAAAAATTTTTATATAAAAATAGCATTAAAAAAGATGGTATTATCTACGATATAAGAAATGCAAAATTCATATGACAAAATATAAAGCTATATTAGTGACTGGTTGCGCTGGCTTTATCGGCTTTAGTTTATGTCAAAATTTATTAAAGAATGGCTATAAAGTAATCGGGATAGATAATTTAAATAATTACTATAACGTTAAATTGAAAAGAGATAGGCTAAAAAATTTGATAAATAAAAATTTCACATTTTATAGATCAGATATAAAAAATTTAAATAAATTAGACAAAATTTTTAAACAATACTTACCAAAATATGTAGTGAATTTAGCTGCCCAAGCAGGTGTAAGATATTCAATTGAAAACCCAAAAGCTTACCTTGAAAGCAATATAGATGGTTTTTTAAATATACTAAATTTATCAGTAAAATATAAAATAAAACATTTAACATACGCCTCATCGAGTTCTGTTTATGGGGCAAATAATGATTTCCCCTTTTCTGTTGATAAAGTTGCAGATCATCCTTTAGCAATGTACGCAGTAACAAAAAGAACGAATGAACTTATGGCACACTCTTATTCAAATCTATATAAATTACCGACTACTGGATTAAGATATTTTACTGTTTATGGACCTTGGGGAAGACCCGATATGGCTTTATATAAATTTGCAAGATTGATATCTAAAAATAAAACTTTGCCTCTATTTAATTCAGGAAAACATGTAAGAGATTTTACGTATATTGATGATGTAGTAGAAATTACTAAAAGAGCAATATTTAAAATCCCAAAAAAAAATAAACTTTCTAACAGTACTTCAATTGTTCCATGGGAAATCTATAATGTTTGTGGATCAAAACCTATAAAATTGAAAAATTTTGTTAATGAAATATTTAAAAATTTAAAAAAGAAAGCAAAAATTAAAAATTTAGAACTACAGGCAGGAGATGTAATAAAAACTCATGGGTGTAATAAAAAAACTATTAGAAAACTTAAGTTTGTACCAAAAATAAATTATAAAAAAGGAATTAAATATTTTATAAATTGGTATAGAAGTTATTATAAAATATGACCGTTAAAGTTATTGCAGAAATAGGCTCAGTACATGATGGATCTTATGGAAATAGTAAGAAACTTATTGATTTAGCAAAAAATTGTGGAGCAGATATTGTTAAGTTTCAATATCATATTGCTGAATTTGAGAGTATGAAAAATGCTGTTAGTCCAAGTTATTTTAATGATGAGAAAAGATTTGATTATTTTAAAAGAACATCATTTACTCTTACTCAGTGGAAAGGTTTAGTTGATTATTCTAAACAAAAAAAAATTGAGTTTCTTTGTTCAGTATTTAGCATTGAAGCATTTAAAAATCTATTATCTCTAGGTGTAAAATCTTTTAAAATTCCATCTGGAGAAGTTACTAATTTACCATTATTGGAGGAAATTTCACGTTATAAAAAAATACGAATTTTTTTGTCTACGGGAATGAGCAATATGAGTGAAATTGAGAAAGCGTATAATATACTGAAAAGAAATTCTCTAATTATAATGCAATGTACTTCTCTTTACCCATGCCCAAATAATATGGTTGGAATTAATGTGATTGATGAATTTAAAAAAAAATTTAAGAATTGCCAAATTGGTTTTTCAGATCATACAATGGATAACGTTTCAGCTCTTTTAGCAGCTTCTAAAGGAGCCAATTACTTTGAGAAACATATAACTTTCTCCAGACAGATGTATGGAAGTGATGCAAAATTTGCTTCTGAGCCAGAGGATTTCAAAATTTATTGTAAATCTATTAAACAAGCAAATTCAATCTTATCAAGCAAAGTTAACAAAAATAATTTAAAGCCTTTCTTAAGTATGAGAAAAATTTTTCAAAAGAGTATTATTTATGCCCAAAATCTTAATAAGAATGAAAAAATCAAATTAAATAATATCAAATTTTTAAAACCCGATACCGGAATTTCAGCAAATAAATATAAATCTGTATTAGGTAAAAAATTAAAAAAAAATGTTAAAAGAAATGCTTTTCTCAAATATTCAGATTTTTATAGTTAATACTTGAGTTTTTTTTCGTACTTAAAATTAATATTTTTTAATATCTTAACTATTCTCTCTGCAGCATAGCCATCGCCGTATCTGTTATCTCTAATTTTTTTTGTCTTACTTTTTAAAATTTTTTTTAATAAACTTAATAATGTTTTTTCTTTATTTTTAATCATAAAGGTATTTTTTCCAATTTCTCTCCCCGATTGTCTGGATCCTATGCAAATATTCTTTACTCCAATAAAACTACCTTCTCTTACACCTGAGGAAGAATTTCCTATCAAACACTCAGTTTTATTTAAAATATGATAAAAATATTTTTGCTCAAGATTTTTAAAATATCTTGTTT
Source organism: uncultured Pelagibacteraceae bacterium (assembly GCA_902580505.1). Lineage (GTDB taxonomy): Bacteria > Pseudomonadota > Alphaproteobacteria > Pelagibacterales > Pelagibacteraceae > Pelagibacter. The sequence goes on along the minus strand of CACHLB010000011.1, from coordinate 1,517 downwards.
TGTGATCTCCAAATTTTTCTCTCCATTTCCTTATACCCCTTGATATATCTTCTGATCCAGCATCAGGATTGGGCCAAAATACAATTTTTTGAATATCTATTTTATTAACTATTTTTAGTATTTTTGATATTTCTTTTTCTCCAGAACCATACTCGGTTGTTACTGGATGGTTCATTATTGTAATAAATGGTTTTTCTAAATTTAAATTTTCACCTACACCGAAACTATTTATAATTCTTTGTAATTCTGCTGGTTCTTTTTTTAAAATTTTTTTCACTTCATCAATTCTAGGACATCCAACGTTAAAAACATAATTTTTATTTTCGCCCATTTTTAAAATATTTTTTTTTGCAATTTTAGTTGCAGCAAAATGAATATTTGAAAATTTTGTTACAGCATGTCTTACACTCTCATCTATTGTCCCAGAAATCTCTCCGCCCATGGTATGAGCTAAAGGTATATTCATATAACTAGCTGATATAGCAGTTGCTATTGTTTCGTATCGATCACCAACTGTGATTACTAAATCAGGTTTTAATTCATCTAATGAATTTGAAATTTCTAATATTGCAAGACCTGTACTTTTTGACATCTCTAAGGGAGAATTACCTTCAATAACAAAATTTATTTTTTTATCTATTTTAAATTTATCATTCTTTATAATTTTAGTAACTGAGCCAAATCTCTCTAAATTTGCAGAGCCTCCAACTATTATTTGTAGTTTAAATGACTTATTTTTTTTTAGAAGTAATAGGACTGATTTTATACTTCCATAATTTGCTCTGTTATGAATGATAGCACATATCTTTTTCATTACATGTTATATATATTTACGTTATAAAATTGCAATTGATATCAAATTTAATAGACACATATATATGAAAAATTTTTTTATAGCAATCATTCCTGCAAGATCAGGTTCTAAAGAGTTAAAAAATAAAAATATGATTGTATTAAATAAAAAACCAATGATACATTGGACAATTTCTGAAGCGTTAAAATCTAAATATATAAAAAAAATAATTATAACAACTAATTGTAAAAAAGTTATCAAATACAGTCAAAAATTTTTTTTAAATAAAAAAATTGAGATTTTAAAAAGACCAAATAATCTGGCCAGGGATAACACTCCAATGTTACCAGTTATAAAAAATGCTATTAAAAATGAGGCTCTACTTAATGACAAGAATTTCTTAGGCAATATACTTCTGCAACCAACGTCCCCATTACGAAAGAAAAAAAATATTGACGAAGCTTGTAAATTATTCATAAAAAAAAATCCTGACTCTTTAGTAAGTGTAATAAAAGTGAAGCATATTTTTAATCCAGAATCATTATATTTTAAAAAAGGAGTTAATATAAAAAAATCATTTAAAATAAAAAATAAATTTATAAAACAAAAAAAAACAATATATTTTGCACCAAATGGAGCTGCAATTTATATCACGTCAAAAAAAAATATTAGAAAGTTTATATTAGGAGGAAAGAAGATTATTGGATATACAATGAAATTTACA
>CACHLB010000010.1:5000-33897 GCA_902580505.1 uncultured Pelagibacteraceae bacterium | reverse complement strand
CAAAAATCTCATTATTGAATCTTTTAATTTTATTTTTGATTTCAATGTTATTTTTCATTGATGAATTAACTTATATTAAATTCATCACCAAAGTATTGATTTTTAGCATCTTTATCACTTATTACCTCATTTGGACTTCCTGATGCAATAATTTTTCCGTTTGATAAAATAATTGCTCTATCAACACAATTCAATAAATCCCTCGCTTGATGGTCGCATACTATAATTGAAATTTCTTCAGTTGACTGTAAATTTAAAATTATTTCTTGCAGCATTTTGATTGTCAAAATATCTAAAGCAGCAAAGGGTTCGTCTAGTAACAAAATTTTTGGGTCATTTATGAGTGACATTGCAATGACCAGTTTTTTCTTTTGGCCACCTGATAAATGTTTGGCCTTTATGTTTAATAGGGCCTCAAATTGAAATTGTGAAATTAACTTATTTATTTTTTGCTCTCTTAATTCTTTTTGATTAATGTGAATTTCAGATACTAATTTTAGGTTATCTTTTAAAGTTAGATCATGTATAAGACCACCATATTGAGGCACTAAACCTAATTTAAATTTTGTAAATCTTTCATTTATTGGTAATTCAGTACAGTTTATTCCATCAATAATTATCTCACCATAGCTTGGATTTTTTAAACCAGTTATGAGATTAAATATTGTTGATTTACCAACACCGTTGGGCCCCAACATTCCAAGAATTTCTTGTCTTTTTATTTCAAGATTAAGGTTATTTAAAATTTGTAATTTGTTATAAAAAACAGATACATTTTTCAACTCAACTATTGTTTCGTTTCCTTTGAAACTTTTTATTCTAAATTTCTTTATTAGTCCCATTAATTTGTATAAATCTTAATCTTATTATCAGAATTTATTTCCAAATCCTTTGTTACAATATCAAGAGTTATAATCTGTGCTTTCATTATTGAATTTTTATTTTTTACTATAACATTATTGTAAGCTACAGCAATGTTTTCTGTTATATTTAGGTCTAGATTATCACAAAGTATTTCTTTCTTATCGTAAGTAATTTTTACCTTTCCAGAGAATTGAGAGTTTTGATTGGTATAATTATATTTTGCACTTTCAGATGATATAAATATCTTAGATCTTTGAGCAGATGAAATATTTCCTGTCACTTCTTTTAAATTTAAAATATTTTTGTTTTCCAAACTTGTCTCTCCATAATTTGCAAATATTCTAAAAGTGTCACCATTTTTATTAGTATTAATATATTCGATTTCTTTTGTAAAATTATCTCTTTGATCTAAAATATCTTTATCAATATTATCGAGGTTATCATTATTTGAAGTATTCTTAGATTTATCTATCTCTATTTCATTTTTCTCAACTAATATTTCTTTTTTATTATTTACTGTGCCTTCCAAAATTTCTTGATCTATATCAGAGTTTAAATTTTCTAATTCTTTTTCAAGATTTTCTTGATTATTTTTTATATTCAAGGTTTTACTTAAAGACCCAGAATAAAAATAAATAAAATAAATTCCACCAATAATTAAAATTATTAATAATAACAATATAAATTGTAGCAGAGATTTTACAGACATTAATTAATATTCGATTTTAAAATATCATGCATATGCAAAATGCCAATTGTCTTTTTTTTATTGGTTTTTTTATGGATACATAAAGAAGTAATTTTTTTTAAGTTCATAATTGACAAGGCTTTAACTGCGAGAGTATTTTCCTCAATACTTACTGGATTTTTTTTCATAATTTTTTTTAATTCCAATTCTTCAAAATTTTTATACTTCTGTGCAATTCTTTTTATATCACCATCAGTGATTATCCCATTTGTCTGTCCATTCTTTTTCAAAACAATAACAACTCCCATCTTTTTTTCATTGATTACTTTCAGAGCTTTTTTCATTTTCATATTCTCATTTACTAATGGTATTTTTTTACCGGACGACATCAAATCTCCTGCAGTCTTCAATTTAATTGATAATGAACCACTTGGATGAATTTTTTTAAAATCCAGTCTATTAAAATTTTTATACCTCATACAAGAAATTGCAATTGCGTCACCCAATGCTAGTTGTGAGGTTGTTGAAGATGTTGGCACAAAATCCCCAGGACCTGCTTCTTTAATATTTGGCATTAAAAAGCCAACATCAGAATTTTTAAATAATACAGAATCTTTCTTTGAAGTTATTCCAATCAACTTGATATTTTTATTTCTTGAAGCATATTGAATAATATTTTTTAATTCTTGACTCTCTCCACTGTTGCTTATCAAAATTACTACATCGTTTGAAGTTATCTGACCCATGTCTCCATGACTAGCATTCGATGCATCTAAATAAAATGATGGGGTTCCAGTTGAGGAAAATGTTGCAGCCCATTTTCTAGCAATTATACCACTTTTACCCACTCCTGATATTATTATTTTACCATTTTTACAATTTATTATAATTTTTATTAATTCTAGAAATGATTGATTGATAAATTTTTTTAAACTTTTTAATGAGTTAATCTCAATTTGTAAGACTTCTTTTGCTATTAACTTTATTTTTTTATTTTTCATTTAATGAGACCAAATATCAGATGTAAAAGATGCTAAATCTAAATCGACTCTAGCTTGAATGAATTTAATTGTATCATCATATAGACCAATTCTTCTTTCTCTAATTAATATTTTTCTGAGACTCTCATATATTCTATGAAGATAGATTACGTCTTTAGCGCAATATTGTAATTGTTTATCAGAGAGATCACCCCCAAAATCTGAAGATTGAAGATTTTTACTTATGTCCTCTCCCGTAAATTCTTTTATTAAATCTTTCAGACCATGTTTATCACTGTAACTTCTTGCAAGTTTACTCATCAATTTCGTACAATTAATATTTCGAACATTTATTTTTAGATATTTTTTAATAAACAAGAGATCTGCCCTAGCAAAATGAAAAATTTTATTTATTTTATTATCTTTTAAAACATTTTTTAGATTTGGCGCATTGTACGTTTCTCTATTAAGTTTAATAATATGTGCATCTTTGTTTCCTGTAGAAATTTGAACTAAACAAAGTTTATCCCTCTCTACATTTAAACCCATAAATTCACAATCTACGGCAATATTGTCACTTAGTGCTATTTGATCTGGCAAATCATCTTGGTGTAATTTAATATCTATATTCATTTAAAATAATATATATATGAAACAAAAAGAAATTCTACTTTTCGGTGCAACAGGTCAAATTGGAAGGAACTTAATTAGAAAGCTCTCAAAAAATAACTATAAAATAACAGCAGTCACAAGAAATATTCATCGAGGAGGCTATATTTTAAAGACTCAAGCAAATCCTGGCTATTTAGAATTAGTTGAAATGAATAATTTTCATTATGAAAAGATAGAGTCTCTGATGAAGAACTGTACAGTTTGTATTAATTTAGTTGGTATTTTATATGAAAAGAAAAAAAATCAATTTAAAACAGTACATACTGATTTTCCAAATCTACTCTCTAAAATTGCAAACAAGCTCAAAATAGACAAATTTATCCACCTTTCTGCGCTTGGTATAGAACAAGCTAAAGATAGCAAATATGCTATAAGCAAATTAGAGGGAGAGAAAAAAATAAAAAAAAATTTTGAAAATTCAATTATACTGAAACCATCAATAGTTTACTCTGTTGATGATAATTTTACTACAAATTTTATGACATTATTAAGCAGACTTCCTATTATGCCACTGTATTATAAAGGTCAGACAAAATTTAACCCAATTCATGTAAGTGATCTTGTAGATATCATTATTGAGATTATTGACAGTAAATATAATAAATTAACTTTAGAATGTATTGGACCAGAACAATTTACTTTTAAAGAGATAATTTTAAATTTATTGGATTCAATAGGTAAAAAAAGATTGTTAATACCTTTGCCAAATCAAATTGCAGCATTTTCAGCAAAACTTTTACAATTATTACCAAAACCACTTTTAACAGAAGATCAATTTAAATTATTAAAATATAATAATGTTGTTTCAGGCATATATAAATCTAATTTTGATTTAGGATTTAAAACAAATAAATTATTTAAAGATGAAATTAATAAATATAGTTATAATTGGAAAATTGGTGGACAGTTTGCCAATAATAAAATCTCTAAATTAAAATGATGACTTATATAGTTATTGGGATATGTATATTTTTATTAATAGCAGTCATATATATATCTGCAAAACCTATTTCAATGGGAATAGAGGCAAGACGAGGTTTAAATGAGATTAATAAAGATAATATTTCTAGTGAAGATAACAATTCTATCCTAGAAGAAGACAAAGATTCTTTATCAGAGGAAATAACTAAGCTTGATAAACTTAGAAGTGAAGGTTTGTTAACAAAAGAGGAATTTGAAAAAGCTAAAAAAAAATTACTTGGTTAAGCAGATTTTATTTTTTTCTCAATGAATTTAGGCACTTCTTCGTCTTTATCAGCAAGTTCTTCTTTTTTTCCTTTTGGTTGAAAAACTATCATTAAATGAAGTGGGCAGTATGAAAATTTCTCGACATTTTTTCTTCCACAAAAGCTTGAATTTTTATCATCTGGATGTCCTTCCATGTACTTACACGTTTCATCAGTTAACTCCTCCAAACTTAAATTTTTAGCAGGTTCAAAATTTTTATCTAAGAGAAGAGATTTAAATTTTCCCCTTCTCCCTTTTAGACGTATATTGTTATCCTTGGATTTTAAATTTATTTTGCTATCAGTAATGGACGTTCTGGTTTTTATTTTTGAAGATAAATTAAGTCTATGTGCTTTTCCTATAACCGCGTTTCTTGAAACGCCTCCAATTATCTCTGCAATTTGACTTGCAGTTTGCCCTTTGCCCCATAACTGTTTAAGTTTATTGACCCTATCTTCATTCCAACTCATTTGACCCACTATATTTAGTATTTAATATATTTGTACTAACATGATGTTGCATATTGTTCAATAAAACAAGTTTTTTTTTATGTTTTTCAACAAATAAACTAAATTAATAACTTGAGGTTGAAAATAAACTGTCAAATAAAATAAAAAAAATTATAAGTAAATATGAGCGCATTAGCAGGGAATTATAAAAGAAAAAAATTATCTTTTGTAAAAGGTAAGGGAAGTTTTTTAGAAACAGCAAGAGGAACAAAATACTTAGATTTTGTACAGGGTATTGCTGTAAATTCCTTAGGACACTCAAATAAAAAACTAATAAAATCAATTAACAAACAATCAAAAAAATTATGGCATGTATCAAATGCTTTTATAATTCCTGAAGGTGAAAAATTGGCAAATAGATTGGTAAAAAAAACTTTTGCTGACTCGGTTATCTTTCAAAATAGCGGAGCAGAAGCAACAGAGGCAGCAATAAAAGTAGCGAGAAGATATTTTTTTTCAATTGGAAAGCCAAATAAAAATAGGATTATTTGTATAAAAAATTCTTTTCACGGAAGAACATTAGCTGCAATTTATGCAAGTGGTTCAAAAAAAATGACACAAGGGTTTGGGCCGAAAGTGCCTGGTTTTGACCATTTTGAATTTGGTGACCATAAAAAATTAAAAAAATTAATAAACAAAAATACTGCAGCAATAATGATTGAAACTATTATGGGTGAAGGTGGCATTAAAGTGATTCCAAATTGGTGTATAAAAGAAATTAGAAAACTTTGTAATAAACATCAAATACTTTTAATTCTTGATGAAGTGCAATGTGGCATAGGTAGAACGGGCAAATTTTTTGCTTTTGAACACGCTGGGGTAAAACCTGATATAGTTCCAATTGCAAAGGGAATTGGTGGTGGATTTCCAATCGGAGCTGTTTTAATGACAAAAAAAATTGCAAAAGCTATGGTGCCTGGCACTCATGGTTCTACTTTTGGAGGAAATCCTTTGGCAATGTCTGTTGGTAATGCAGTTTTAGATCAAATAAATAATAATTTATTAAAAAATGTAAATTTAATGTCTGACTATTTTTTTTTAAAATTAAATCAAATAAAAACAAAATATCCAAATATAATCAAAGAAGTAAGGGGAGTTGGATTATTAATTGGTATTCAGTTATTTAATGATCAATCATTTTTTATAAAAAAATTAATGGATAATAAGTTACTAACTATAAGGGCTGCTGAAAATGTTATAAGGATACTGCCTCCTTTAAATGTAAAAAAAAAAGAAATTAATCTTGCTTTAAAAATTATTGATAAAGTTTGTAAAGAAGTAAATTAAATGAGACATTTTATTAATTTAAAAGATATACCAAGTAAAGATCTTCGAAAAATAATTATCGATGCAAAAAAAAGAAAAAATCATAGAAAAGCATTAAGTACACTTGAAGTGGATAAGGGAGCGCCTTTGAAAGGAAAAATGTTAGTTCAAATGTTTGAAAAACCAAGCTCTAGAACAAGAATAAGTTTTTATTTAGCAATTAAACAGCTTGGAGGGGGCACTTTAACTCTTCGTTCAAATGAGCTTCATTTAGGACAGGGAGGTGAAAGTATTGCTGATACAGCAAAAATTTTATCTACTTATGCTGATGGTTTCATGTTGAGAACCGATAATGACAAAAAAATTGACGAATTTAAAAAATATTTAAAAATTCCAATAATTAATGGTTTAAGTCCTGAATCACATCCAACACAAATATTATCTGATGTTTTTACAGTTGAAGAAATACTTAAAAAACCTATTTCAAAATTAAAAATTAGCTGGGTTGGAGATTCAAATAATGTTTTAGATAGCTTAATTGCTGCTTCTGTGAAATTTTCTTTTAAATTAAGTATTGGTTGTCCTAAGAAATTTGAACCAGGGAAAAAAATAAAGCAATGGGTTAAAAAAAATAAAAAAAAAATTCATATTTATAATGACCCAAAAAAAGCAGTTTTAAATGCTGATGTGATTTTTGCAGATAAAGTAATATCTTTAAATGATAAAGTAGATAAAAAAAAGAAATTGCAATATTTTAAAAAATTTAAAATCAATAAAAAATTAGTTAGTTATGCAAAAAAGAAATGTATTTTTCTACATTGTTTACCTAGAGGGAATGAAGTTCATGATGAAATTTTTTTAGGAAAAAATTCTTATGTTTGGCAGCAAGCATTAAACAGAGTTCATGTTCAAAAGAGTATTCTATTGTATTGTTTTGGTAAACTAAGGTAACTCTAATGGATTATCTGAGTTTTGATTTAAATATAAAATAATAGATGCTCTATCTTTGTCTTTTCTAAGCCCTGCAAAGGCCATCTTTGTACCTTTTATATAACTCTGAGGTTTTCTTAAATAGCCATTCATTTCTTCAACTGTCCAATTTTTATCATATGCAGCCATAGCTTTTGAATATTTATAATCCTCTTTAGATGCAACTTTTCTGCCTAACACTCCATAAAGAGCTGGACCTATTTTATTTTCTCCACCTTTATTTATTAAATGACAAGCTGCACATTTTTTAAATACTTTTTCTCCATGAGCTAAATCTCCTAATGCTAGTAGTGCTTTTATATCTATCTTTTCTTCAATTTCTTTAACTTTGACATTGGAAACTATATTATTCTCAGTAATTTCCACCTTATATGCTGATTTCTCTGGTTTATTTACCTTAAAAGCAAGATCTGAAATTTTGCCAATACCAATCACAATAAGTGCAATCAGAAGAACTGCAGCAATAATTTTATTTATTTCAAATGAATCCATGATTTTTTAATAATATGGTCGTATAACATGTTAGACAAAATTAAAACGATTTTTAATTTATTAATTTGCGTCTCAAAGACGCATAAAATATAAGTTTATGAGCAAATCTATTATTGTTATTCCATCTAGATTGTCTGCCACAAGACTTCCAAATAAACCCTTAATAAAAATAAGAGATAAGTCACTAATCATGCATGTTTATGATAAGGCGGTTAAAAGTAAGGTTGGCGAAGTTTATGTTGCAACTTGTGATCAAGAAATTGCTCTAGAGGTAGATAAGCAAGGTGGTAAATTTATTATGACTGACAGAGCTCATACAACTGGGACCGATAGAGTTTGTGAGGCAGCAAAAAAATTAAAATTGCTTGATTCAGATTATGTTATAAATGTCCAAGGTGATGAGCCAATGATAAATCCAGATGATATAAAGAAATTACATAAAGTATCGATGATAGAAAATTTATCTTTCTCAACATTAGCACACAATATTAATATAAAGGATGATTATAAAAACAAAAATATTGTAAAAGTTATTACTGAAAATAAAATATCCCAAAATTTAGCTGAAGAAGCTTTAAATTTTACTAGAATAATTGATGTGAATAATGTTAAAAATATATATCATCATATAGGAATATATTTATATGAATTTTCATTGCTCAAAAAGTTTGTGCAATTAAAAAAAAGTAAAAATGAAATTAATGAGAGTTTAGAACAACTAAGAGCTTTGGACAATAAAATTAAAATTAATGTTATAATGTCAAATCATTTTTCTACTGGCATCGATACTAAAAAAGATTTAGATGATTATATTAAATTTTTAAACAAGTAACATGAAAATTGTATATCAAGGCATTGCAGGAAGTTATAGTGAAAGTTGCGCAAAATATATCTTTCCTGATTGTAAAACTATTCCATGTAAAACTTTTGACGAATGTTTTGAAAAAGCAAGTAACGATAATAGCATCAGGGCAATTATACCTGAGTCAAACAAGACAACTGGTAATATAGGAGTTGAATATTTAATATTTAAATATAGGTTAAATATCTATAACGAACATTTTTTTCCTATAAACCATAATTTAATAGGTATTAAAGGTGCTAAACTAGAGGATATTAAAAATGTTTATTCACACGCACAGGCACTGAGCCAAGCTTCAAAGTTTATAAAACGAAATAATTTAATAGGAAATGTTAGAGCTGATACTGCTGGATCTGCAAAATATATATCAGAAGAAAAAGATAAGACCAAAGGTGCCATCGCATCTAAATTAAGTGCAAACATATATAATCTTCAAATATTAAAAGAAAATGTTCAAGATGATAAAGATAATTTCACACGATTTCTTATAATGGGCAAAGATATTTTACAGCCAGAAGTTGATAATAATAAATATATTACGTCTTTCTTATTTAAACTTAGAGATAAACCGGCGGCTTTATATTCAGCTTTATCTGGATTTGCTATTAATGGAGTAAATATGACCAAGTTGCAGAGTTTTCCTGAAAAAAACTCATTTTCATCTTTCTTTTTTTTGTGTGATATTGACGGTCATTTAGATGAAAAAAAAATTAAAAATTCATTAGAAGAATTAGCTTTTCATTGCGAAGACATGCACGTTCTAGGTGTTTATAAAGCTCATGAGTTTCGAAAAAAATAATAACTTTATTGTAGATTAGAAAAAATTATTGTTATAATACATTTGGAGGCCTTCCAGGTGGAACTACCATGAACTCCCCCAGACTTGAAAAAGAGCAAGGGTAATGAGTTTTTTCCAGGTTGGTAGGTCTCCTATTATGAAAATTAAATCAGAAGTTCTTGCATTAAAATATAGACCTCAAAGCTTCAATGATCTTATAGGCCAAGAAGAAATTGCAAAAACCATATATAATTCTATAAAAATTAATAAATCACCAAATGCTTACTTATTTACTGGTATAAGAGGAGTAGGCAAAACTACTTTTGCTAGAATCGTAGCTAAAGCTCTAAATTGTAAAAATGGTATTGAAAATTTATGCAACAAAAATTTTTGTGAAAACTGTGCTTCAATAATTAATTCAAACCACATCGACGTATTAGAAATTGATGCTGCAAGTAAAACTGGTGTTGACGATGTCAGAGAATTATTAGAATTTTCTAGATACGCCCCCTCAGTAGCCAAATATAAAGTCTTTATTATTGATGAAGTGCATATGCTCAGCAAACAAGCATTCAATGCATTACTTAAAACACTAGAAGAACCACCAGAATACTTAAAATTTATATTTGCTACTACAGAAGTAAAAAAAATCCCAATTACAGTGGTTTCAAGATGTCAAAGATATGATTTATTAAGAATAAGATCTGAAATTTTATTTAAATTCATAAAACACGTAGCAATTAAAGAAAATAAATCTATAGATGATGATTCAATTAAATTAATAGTTAAAATCTCTGAGGGTTCAGTAAGAGATGCTCTATCGTTACTTGATAGAGCATTGATTTCAAATAGTGAAAACAAGATCTCAATTGAACATTTACAAAATATATTTGGTTACGTTGATAGGAGTTCTTATATTAATCTTTTTAAATTAATTTTTAATGGAGATGAGCCATCAGTTTTAAATCATTATAGAAGTCTTTATGACTCTGGAGTAGAACCACAAGTTTTTTTAAATGAATTTCTAGAAATTCTTTATTATATCAAAAATATATCTTACATAAATCTTGATAGCTCTAGCTTTTCCTTAAACGATAACGACTACAATAATATTAAATCCTTATCAAAAGAACTACTGACAAGTGAAGTTCTATTATTTTGGGAATTTACACTTAAAGTTATTAAGGAAATACATCTGGTAAGAAATCCAAATTTATCGATTGAGATGTTTTTAATTCAATTAATGTACCTATCTAGTAAAAATAAATCAAACAAAATGAAAATAAATAAAAATAACAAAAGTGATATTTTTATTAATCAAACAAAACAAATAAAGCAAGTTGATACAATAGACCAAATAAAAAATATTAAACAAGAGGAAGAAAAAATAGAAAAAAAGGGTGATGTTATAACTAAAAATATTAAAAATATAGATGAACTCATATTAGTTTGTTTAGAAAAGAAAGAAATGAGATTAAAATACGAATTAGAAAATAATGTAAATTTAATATCGTTCGCAAACAATAGAATCGAAATTTCATTCAATGAAAAATTAAATAAAGATTTTGTAAAAAGTTTATCTGAAAAACTATATAATTGGACAAATACTAGATGGATCATTTCTTTTTCAAAAAGGCAGGGTGAAATAACAAAAAAAGTTAAAGACAGAAATTTGAAGATTGAAAATATAAAAAAATTTAAAAAAACAAATAATTATTCTGAATTAATTGAAAATTTGCCAGATATTGAACTAACTGACATAATACAAAAAGATGACTGATTTTAATAAAATAATTGAAAAGGCAAAAGAGTTAGAAAAAAAAATGAAAGAAAGTCAGGAAAATCTCAAAAAAATCGAGGTAATAGGAGTTTCGGGTGGTGATGCTGTTAAGATTTCATTAAATGGAGAAGGAGAAATGACAAAAATTTTAATTAATGAAAAAACCTTAGATGAAGATAAAGAAATCTTGGAAGATTTAATAATCGCAGCTCACAACGATGCCAAAAATAAATTAAAATCAAAAACATCAGAGGAAATTTCAAAAGCTACAGGAGGATTTGGTTTATCTGGCTTTAAATGGCCACTATAAAAATGCAGGATTTACCAGAAATAGAAAATTTAATAAAGTTAATTTCAAAATTACCAGGTCTTGGACCAAAATCAGCAAAGAGAATAATTTTAAAACTCTTAAATAATCAAGACGAAATTATGTCACCAATGTCAAACTTATTATCGGATATAAAAAATAATATAAAAAGATGTGAAGGGTGTGGTTCTTATAAATCTATTAAATCAAATTGTAATAATTGTGAAAGTTTATCTAAAAATCATAATAAGATATGTGTTGTCGAAAATATCTCAGATCAGTGGGCTATTGAAAACTCAAATATATACAAAGGTTACTTTCATATTTTAGGTGGGACTTTGCCAGACGTAAACTCTACAAACAAAGTAAATATATTGCATAACTCACTTATTGAAAAAGTTAAAAGTAATAAAGTTGATGAAGTTATAATAGCTACCAGTGCTACTATTGAAGGGCAAACAACAGCTTTTTATATAAAAGATAGTCTTAAAAATTATCAAGTTAATATCACAAAGTTGGCACAAGGAATTCCTTTAGGGGGAGAAATAGAAACATTGGATGATGGAACTTTATTATCTGCTTTTAAAAATAGAAAAAAATTAGATTAAATATAATCTAGCTTTTTTTTATTAATCTATTTAAATGCAACAAAGGTTCAGTGTATCCAGATGGCTGTGATTTCCCATGAAATATTAATTCGCATGCTGCTTTGAAAGAAATTGACTTGTCGTAATTTGGAGACATGTTTTGATATTCAGGATCTCCCTGATTTTGTTTATCAACTATCTTTGCCATTTTTTTAAGAATTTCTAAAACCTGTCTATTTGAGCATATACCATGATGTAACCAGTTAGCTATGTGTTGTGAAGATATTCTAAGTGTTGCTCTATCCTCCATTAATCCAACATTATTTATATCTGGAACTTTAGAGCATCCTATTCCTTGATCTACCCATCTAACGACATACCCTAATATTGTTTGAGCCGAGTTACATAGCTCGTTATTTATCTCTTCATTACTCCAATTAGGTCTGTCTGCTGTTGGAATAGACAACAAGTCATCAATGTAATTTATTTTATTGTTATTTAATTTTTTGTGTTTTTCAAAAATGTTTAACTTGTGATAATGCATTGCATGCAATGAGGCTGCGGTAGGAGAAGGAACCCATGCGCAATTTGCACCAGCTTCAAGATGCGATATTTTTTGATCTATCATATCCTTCATTTTATCTGGCATAGCCCACATACCTTTACCTATTTGTGCAACACCTGAAAATCCACATTTTAGACCAACATCAACATTGTTATCTTCGTAAGCTTTTATCCACTTTGATTTTTTCATGTCGCCTTTTTTTATCATTGGACCCGCTTCCATCGATGTATGCATTTCATCACCAGTTCTGTCTAAAAAACCTGTATTAATGAAAAAAACCCTGCTTTTTAATGTTCTAATACATTCTTTTAAGTTTATAGATGTTCTTCTCTCTTCATCCATAATACCACATTTAATTGTATTCTTTTCAAGTTTTAATACATCTTCAACTCTTGTGAATATTTTATCTGTAAAAGCAGTCTCTTCAGGTCCATGCATTTTTGGTTTCACAATATATATTGATCCAGTTCTTGAGTTACCTTTTCTTTTTAAATCATGAATTGCTGCGGCGGTTGTAATAAATGCATCCATGATACCTTCTGGGACTTCAGAACCATCTTCTAAAATAATTGCTGAATTGGTCATTAGATGACCAACATTCCTAATTAAAAGTAAGCTTCTACCATGTAATTTTTCTTTTTTATTATCTTTTGAAATATAACTTCTATCTGGATTTAGTTTTCTTTCTAAAGTTTTTCCATCTTTTTCGAAGACAGATTTTAGAGTTCCTTTCATTAAACCCAACCAATTTCTGTAACATAATATTTTATCTTCTGAGTCTACCGCAGCAACACTGTCTTCGTTATCACATATTGTAGATATTGCAGATTCTATAATTATATCACTAATTCCCGCAGCATCTTGAACAGCACTAAATGCTTTTGGGTTAATTATTATCTCAATTTTTAAATTATTATTTTCTAAAATTATTGTTGTTGGATTATTAGGTTCTCCTCTGTATCCAATAAATTTATTTTTATCTTTTAATTCAAACTCTTTACCATCTTTTAAAATTTTTAAGTCACTTCCCTTTATTTTAAATCCATTTATATCTTTCCAATGAATTTCATTGATAGAGAAGTGGTTATTTAGAAATTCACGTGCATATCTTATTACTTCTTGTCCTCTTAGAGGATCATACTTTTGACTTCCAGTTTCTTCTGACTCAATTAAATCTGTTCCATATAAACTATCGTAAAGACTTACCCATCTAGCATTAGCAGCATTTAATGTATATCTAGAGTTCATTATAGGAACTACAAGTTGAGGACCCGCAATACTTGAAATTTCTCTATCAAGCTTTTTTGTATCTATTTTAAAATCATTGCCTTCTTCTTTTAAATATCCAATTTCTTTTAAAAAATTCTTATACTCTTGATGATTAAATTCTCCATTTCTGTTTTTTTTTAACCATAAATCAATTTCAGATTGAAGAGTTTCACGAACTTCTAATAACTTTTTATTGATTGGCGCAAGTTCATTAATACTTTTATCAAATCCATCCCAGAAATCTTTTTCTTTAACATCTAATCCTGGAAGAAGTTCGTTTTTGACAAAATCAGCCAAATTCTTAGAAACAGATAATGTATTTATTTTAATAAATGAATCACTCATAATTTTTAAAATTTAGAAACCGTTGTATATGATAATCGATAAATTATGTCATCACATTATTTAAAAAAATGTTATTTTTCATCCGAAAAGATTATAATTTTTGTAATTTGATCATTTTATCGCCTAAAAATTATATATAATAAAGCAATGAAAAATTATTTAAATTTTGAGACTGATATAAAAAACTTAGAAATTGAATTAGATAAATTAAAAGATCCTTATAATCAAGACGGCCTTTCAGAAGTTGATACCAGTAAAATAACAGATTTACAAAATGAAATAGATAAAAAACTTAAAGATGTATATTCAAATCTAGATGCATGGCAAACTACATTGGTTGCAAGACATGAGGATAGGCCCAAATCAAAATTTTTTATTGATAATTTATTTGATGAATTTATTTCACTTTCTGGGGATAGATTTTATGGAGAGGATAAATCTGTAATATGTGGTTTTGGTAAATTTAATTCTAAGTCAGTTTTGGTAATAGGACAGGAAAAGGGTGAAAATTTAGACACAAGGATTGAGAGAAATTTTGGGATGATGAGACCAGAAGGTTACAGAAAAACAATAAGGTTAATGAATTTAGCTAATAAATTCAAGATACCAATAATTAACTTTGTTGATACGCCAGGTGCTTACCCTGGAGTTGGTGCTGAAGAAAGAGGACAGGCCGAAGCAATTGCAAAGTCTATTGAATGTTCTATGCAACTGACTGTTCCTACTTTATCTATAATTATAGGCGAAGGAGGCTCTGGTGGTGCTATTGCATTAGCTTCTTCAAGTAAAGTATTAATGTTAGAGAATGCAATATATTCAGTAATATCTCCAGAGGGATGTGCAACCATACTTTGGCGAGATCCAACAAAGACTTTAGAAGCTGCGAAAGCAATGAAACTTTCAGCAAAAGATCTTTTAAAACTAGAAATAATTGACGAGATAATACCCGAACCTTTAGGGGGTGCACATCGGGATAAAGATCTTATTTTAGATAATGTACGTAATGCTATTGATAGAAATCTAAGTAAGTTTCTTACATTAAATGATGAAGAAATATTAAATCAAAGAAAGAATAAGTTTTTAGATATTGGAAGGAATAAAGGTTTCAGTACTAATACAGCGCATCAAGATAAACTTACTATTAAACATAATCTCCTTCAAAATTTGATTTCGAATATTAAATTGAATAAAAAATTATTTATTTCAATTACATCAATTTTTCTATTATTAATTTTATTAACAGTGATTTTTTAATTTATAAGGCACCGCAGCAGTGTTTATATTTTTTCCCAGATCCACATGGGCAAGGTTCATTTCTTCCAATTTTACTTTTTGCAATAGATTTTAAGTTTTCTTTCACTTTGTTTTGAGAATTATCTTCCTCTTCTTTTTGTATTATTTTTAAATTTAAAAGCATTGTTACAAGATCAGTTTTTAATTTTCCCAGTAAATTTTCAAATAGTACAAAAGCTTCTTTTTTGTACTCCACCAAAGGATCTCTTTGTCCATAAGATCTTAAACCAATTACTTGTCTTAATTGCTCAAGGTATTGAATATGTGATTTCCAGTTTTGATCTATAATTTGTACCAATATTCTTTTTTCAATTTCTTTTCCTTGTTCGACGCCTAATAAATTATTTCTTTCATCTCTATTACTTATAAATTTATCTTTTATTTTTTTTTCCATTGTTTTTAGATCTGAATTTAAAATTTCACCTAATTCATCATCAGTTATTGATTTACCTAAAGTCTGCTTTAAAGCATTTGGAAATTCTTTAGAATTTGGAGATTTTTCGTATAATATTTTTTGCTTTTTTAAATTTTCTAAGACCTCTTCAAGAAAAATATCTGAATAATTCTCCTTTTCTTTGTCATTTATTACATTTTTTCGTTGTTCAAAAATTACATGTCTTTGGTCATTAAGAACATCATCAAATTTGATAAGCGTTTTTCTTATATCAAAGTTTCTTGCTTCAACTTTTTGTTGCGCTCTTTCAATTGCTTTATTTATCCAAGGATGATCAATACTTTCACCATCTTTAAGACCAAGCTTTTCTAGCATTGAATTCATTGTTTCTGAGCCAAACAATCTCATCAAATCATCTTCTAAACTTACAAAAAATATTGAACTTCCTTCATCCCCCTGTCTTCCAGATCGTCCTCTTGCTTGATTATCTACTCTCCTACTTTCCATTCTTTCTGTTCCGATTACAAATAAACCTCCCTTTTTTTTTACATCCTCCTTTTCAGATTGATCCTGTCCACCCAACTTAATATCAACACCTCTCCCTGATATACTAGTTGTAATAATTACAGAATTTATTCTGCCCGCGTTTGCAATAATTTCTGCTTCTTTCTCATGATTTTTGGCATTTAAAACAATATGTTTTATTTTCTCTTTTTCTAACAAATTAGAGTAATGTTCAGATTTATTTATGCTAGATGTAAAAACCAATAATGGTTGTCCGATTTCATTACATTCTTTTATTTTTTGAATGATTGCATTGTCTTTTTCTAAACTTGTTCTAAAGATTTGGTCATTAAGATCATTTCTTATCATATCTTTGTTAGTGGGTATCTGCAAAACCGGCAAGTTATAAATTTCAAAAAATTCTGCGGACTCTGTTTGTGCCGTTCCTGTGCAACCTGCCAATTTATCATACAACTTAAAAAAATTTTGATAGGTTATTGACGCTAATGTTTGATTTTCAGCTTTAACTTCTATTTTTTCTTTAGCTTCTAAGCTTTGATGAAGTCCATCACCAAATCTTCTACCTGGCAATTGTCTACCTGTTTGCTCGTCAATTATAATTATTTCGTTATCTTTAACTATATAATCTCTTCCATTCTCAAATAAGTAATTTGCCCTTAATGCTTGGTTTACATGATGAACTAAATGTAAATTTTCTGGGTCATAAAAATTGTTATTTTTTAAAATACCAGCATCAGAAAATATTTTTTCAACATTATCTATTCCTTCATTTGTCAAGAGTATGTTTTTTTCTTTTTCATCTAAGTCAAAGTCTATTTTTTTCAAATTTTTAATTAATCTATCTACAGCAATATATTGCATAGTTTTGTCCTCTGCTGCTCCAGAAATAACTAAAGGAGTTCTAGCTTCATCTATTAAACAAGAGTCAATCTCATCAACTATCGCGAAGTTATGTTTCCTCAATACCATCTCATTTTTTGAATATTTCATGTTGTCTCTTAAAAAATCAAACCCTAGTTCACTATTAGTTGCATAAGTTATATCTTTATTATAATTTTCTTTGCGTTCCTCATCTGACTGGTTTGAGTTTATATATCCACAACTCAAACCCAAAAAATTATAAATTTTTCCCATATTTATACTATCTCTTTTTGCCAGATAATCGTTTACAGTAACTATATGAACACCTTTTTTTTCTAATGCGTTAAGGTATGCAGCAAGAACAATAGTAAGTGTTTTGCCTTCACCCGTTTTCATCTCTGCAATCTTATTCTCATGTAACGCAATACCTCCAATTAGCTGAACATCAAAGTGTCTCTCATTGTTAATTCTTTTAGAGGCTTCTCTTACTAAAGCAAATGCTTCGGGCAATATATCGTTTAATTTTTCTCCTTCTTCTAATCTGGAAATAAACTCATTTGTTTTTGAACGAAATTCTTTATCTTCTAATTTGGCAATATTATCTTCTAACTGATTGATTCTTTTTACAATTTTTTGAATTCTTTCTAACTCTTTTTGATTCCCACTTTTTATAAATTTATTTATAATGTTTAAAGGGTTGAGCATATTTTTGATGTATTAATAATTATAAATTATATAGTAATTTATTTAAAAAATTAAATAGCATGGTTTTTAGTATAAACAACTTTTTTGATAAGAAACATGAAGATTCTAAAGTAGCTCATTTTCAAGATCTAGATCACCTTGACGGTTTGTCCATATCAACTGTCAGCTGTGGATTATATGATAAAAAGAGAGACGATTTAGTTTTATTTTATTTTAGAGATGGAGCACATTATGCTAGTGTGTATACTCAATCTAAAGTAATCTCCGAAAATATCAAATGGAACAAAAAAATAAATGATAAAAAAGTTTTTGGAATTTTAATTAACTCGAGAAATGCAAATGCATTAACTGGTAAGGAAGGTTATAATTCTTTAAAAAAAATTTCATTAAATTTATCTAAATTGCTAATATCGAAACAAATTTCAGATGAAGATAAGCCAAAAGAAATTAAACCTGGTCAAATATTATTTGCTTGTACGGGTACAATCGGAGAAAAGTTTCCTGAAACTAAAATTTTAAATAATCTTAAAAATTTGGTTGAAAAAATAAAATACAATCAAAACAAATTAATTTGGATTAAAGCTGCATTAGGCATGATGACAACAGATACTAAGCCAAAATTATCTATGACAGAATGTAAAATAGCAGGATCACATGTAAAAATATATGGAGTTGCAAAAGGATCTGGAATGATTTTTCCAAATATGGCGACTACTTTAGGATTTATATTTACTGATGCAAATATATCATCTAAAATTTTAAAACAGATACTTAATTTAAATATTAAAACTACATTTAATGCTATTACCTGCGATGGTGATACAAGTACAAATGATATGGTATCTTTTTTTTCAACAGGCACAGCCAAAAATAAAGATATTAAAAGTTTTAAGGATCCGAAATTAAAAGAATTTATTAATGGTGTTCACCAAGTGATGCTAAACCTTGCAAAAAGAGTTGCATTTGATGGTGAAGGAGCCACAAAGTTTGTTACTGTTAAGTGTACCAACTGTAAAACAGAATTGGATGCAAAGAATATTTGTTTTTCAATAGCAAATTCACCACTAGTTAAAACTGCAATTTTTGGGGAAGATCCTAATTGGGGCAGAATTGCTATGGCAATCGGTAAAAGTGGAGCTTCTGTAAAAATGGAAAAGTTGTCCATATATATTGGTCCTTTTATAATTCTAAATAAGGGTAAAATAGATAAAAACTATGATGAAAACATTTGTAGTGAATATATGAAGAACGAAAAAATAGACATTAAAGTTGATCTCTCAATTGGAAGTAAAAATTTTACGGCATATACAATGGATTTATCAAAGGAATATATAGAAATTAATTCCGACTATAGATCCTAAGTGTTGAAATCTATAAAATGACAATTAAATAAAGAGTAGTGATTAAATACCTTTTAAATTGCAAGGATTGTAACTTTGAGTTTGATAGTTGGTTTGCCAACTCGAAAGAGTTCGATAGATTAAAAAAATTAAAATTTTTAAATTGTCAAATTTGCAATTCACAAAACATTGAAAAATCCTTAATGAAACCTAATTTAGCTAGTTCTAACTTTAAAAAAGATAAAGCCATAAAGCATAATAAAAATGTAAAAAAAAAACTAAGAGAATATCAGAAATTTATCAAAGATAACTTTGAATATGTAGGCAAAAATTTTGCATATGAGGCGAGATCAATCCATTATAATAAAGGTAAAAATAAAAAAAACATATATGGACAGGCAACGATAAAAGATGTCAACGAATTAAAGGAAGAGGGAATTGAAACATCCTATATTCCATGGATTGGTGATAAAGAAAATTAATTTTTTTTATATTTGGTGATATAATTTACTGATTTATCATTTGAAATTTTCCACTTGTTTAATAGTGGATTAAATTTTACTCCATCAATTTTTTTAAGAATTAGTGAATTATTATTACAAATTTCTTCAAGTTTTTTTGGTTTAACAAATTTATTCCAGTCGTGTGTTCCAATTGGAAGCCATCTTAATATATACTCTGCACCTATTATAGCAAATACATAAGATTTTAATGTTTGATTTAATGTAGCAATAAACATTATTCCATTAGTTTTTAAAAATTTCGAACTTTGATTGATAAAATTAGTTATATTTTCAACATGTTCAACTATTTCCATATTGAGAATTACATCAAATTTATTTTTATAATAAAAATTTTCTGGAGAATTATCATAATATTCTATTTTTAAATTACTTTTTTTTAAATGATGTTTAGCAATTTCAATATTTTTTTTAGAGGCATCAATGCCCACAACATTTGCACCAAGTCTAGCCAGTGGCTCTGACAATAAACCTCCACCGCATCCAATATCAAGAATACTTATTCCTTTTAATGGTTTGTGATTTGATGAAATATTAAAGTCTTTTATAATATTATTTTTTATGTATTCTATTCTTATTGGATTAAATTTATGAAGGGGTTTAAATTTGCCATTTGGGTTCCACCATTCTTCCGCAATTTTATTAAATTTTTCAACTTCTTCTTTGTTTATGGTATTATTATTCATTCTTTATTGACTTTATTAATTAGATGTATTTTATCAATATATTAAAACTTGTAAATATAACTACCAATGAAAATAATTGTATTAAAATTTGGCGGCACTTCTGTTGGATCAATAGATAGAATAAAAAGAGTTGCTAAAATAATTAAATCATATTCAAAGAAGTATAAGGTAATTGTGCTATCTTCTGCAATGAGTGGAACTACCAACAAGTTGATAAATATGTCTAGAAAAATCAGTAAAAGTTTTCCTGACCATGAATATGATACATTAGTTTCTGCTGGTGAACAGATTTCGTGTTCATTATTGTCCGGTCAATTACAAACCATTGGAATAAAATCTAAATCTTGGATGGCCTGGCAAATACCAATTTTAACTGAAGGAAAACACAAATATTCTAGAATAAAATTCATCAATAAAAGTAAAGTAATGAAATACTTAAGATCAGGAGGAATTCCCATAATAGCTGGTTTTCAGGGTATAGATAAAAATCTCAATATTACAACAATTGGTAGAGGTGGTTCAGACTCTAGCGCAATTATGGTAGCAAAATTTTTTAAGGCTGAGAGATGTGTAATATATACTGATGTTGAAGGAGTTTATTCAACTGATCCAAATAAACTAAATTCTGCAAAAAAAATAAAAAATATTTCTTATGAGGAAATGCTAGAAATGGCATCTTTAGGTTCAAAAGTAATGCAGGCACATTCAATACAAGATGCAAGGCTCAATAGAATTGATATTGAGGTAAAGTCATCATTTGTTAATAAAATTGGTACATTAATTACTAAGAGAAAAAATATTATTAACAATAAAATTATTACAGGTATATCTTCAACAGATAATGATTCAAAAGTCACACTTTTAGGTGTAAAAGATAGACCAGGTATAGCTGCTGCAATATTTAAACCACTTTCAGAAAATTCAATTAATGTAGACATGGTCGTTCAAAATATATCTTCAGATGGTAAAGAAACCGATCTTACTTTTACAATAAAATCATTTGATCTAGCAAAAACAAAAAAAATTATAAATAAAAATAAAAATATAATTTTTAAAAGAATGATTTTTGATAAAAATGTATCAAAAGTTTCAATTATAGGAGTTGGCATGGTAACTACTCCAGGTGTAACATTTAGAATGTTTCAAGCGTTAGCTAAAAAAAAAATTAATATAGAAGTAATATCAACCTCGGAAATAAAAATATCAGTTTTAATCAAAAGTACAAAAGTTACAAAAGCTATAAAAGCCTTGCATACAGAATTTGACCTAGAAAAATGACATCAGAAATCAGACCATTTAGAAAAATTAATAGAAAAAAGACTAAGGAGATAAGTGTTGGTAAAATAAAAGTAGGAGGAGATAATCCAATAACAG
The DNA here is from genome assembly GCA_902580505.1 of uncultured Pelagibacteraceae bacterium. Lineage (GTDB taxonomy): Bacteria > Pseudomonadota > Alphaproteobacteria > Pelagibacterales > Pelagibacteraceae > Pelagibacter. The sequence goes on along the minus strand of CACHLB010000010.1, from coordinate 12,017 downwards.
TTCAGACAATGACCAATACATTAACTACTGATCATAAATCAACAATTGAACAAATAAATAAAGTTTCTGAAGCTGGTGCAGATATTGTAAGAGTTTCTTGTCCAGATAGTGAGTCAACTGAGTCTTTAAAAACTATCATTAAACATGTAGACGTTCCAATAGTAGCTGATATTCATTTTCACTATAAGAGAGCAATTGAAGCTGCTGAGAATGGTGCAGATTGTCTTCGTATAAATCCAGGAAATATTGGGGATATTAAAAGAATATCAGAAATTATTTCTGCAGCAAAAAATAATAATTGTTCAATTAGAATTGGAGTTAATGCAGGATCACTTGAAAAAGACATTCTTGAAAAATACAAAGAACCATGTCCAGAGGCTTTAGTAGATAGTGCTTTGAGAAACATAAAAATAATTGAAGATATGGATTTTTTCAATTTTAAAATTAGCGTTAAATCATCTGATGTTTTTTTATCAATAGCAGCCTATAAATTATTGTCAGACAAAACTAATTATCCACTCCATCTCGGTATTACCGAGGCAGGAAGCTATTTACCTGGCAGTATTAAAACGTCTATTGGATTTGGTAGTTTATTATTAGATGGAATAGGAGATACTGTAAGGGTATCACTATCAGACGATCCTTTAGAAGAAATTAAAGTTGGAAACGAAATCTTAAAATCTTTGAACTTAAGAAACAGAGGTGTCAAAATAATATCTTGTCCATCTTGTGCTAGACAAGCCTTTCAAGTTATTGATACAGTTAAAGAATTGGAAAAAAGATTATCACACATTAAAAAACCAATAACTTTATCCATCATTGGTTGCGTTGTTAATGGACCTGGTGAAGCAAAGCAAACAGAAATTGGTATTACAGGTGGTGGAAAAGATAATCATATGTTGTATCTAAATGGTTTAGAAACAGAAAAAATAGTGACAAAAGATTTGATAAATAGAATTGTTACTTTAGTCGAAGAAAAAGCCTCAAAATTATAAAATTAATAGATGCTACCAAAAGATAAAGTTCAAAATTTAATTGATAGACATTTTAAACTTGAGAATGAACTTTCTTCCGGGGAAATTGAAAAAAAAAAATACGCTGAAATTTCAAAAGAGTACTCTGATTTAAATTATATAATAAAATACGCAAAGGAATATTTAAGTTATGAAAATGATATCAACGATTTAAATAATATAATAAATGATAAAAGTTCTGACATGGAAATGAAAGATTTTGCAAGAAGTGAGCTTGAAAAACTAAAAAACAATCATCAAATCAATGAAAAAAAAATTAAACTATTTTTGCTTCCAAAGGATATTGCTGACAGCAAAAATGCAATAATAGAGATACGAGCAGGTACAGGCGGTATGGAAGCTAGCTTATTTGCAGCAGATTTATATAAAATGTATGAAAAAGTTAGTCAAAAAAAAAAATGGATTGTAGAATTAATTTCTATTTCTAAAAGTGATGCCGGTGGATTGAAAGAAATTATTGCATTAATAAAAGGAAAAAATATTTACTCTTCATTAAAATATGAAAGTGGCGTTCATAGAGTCCAGAGGGTGCCAGATACTGAAACACAAGGTAGAGTTCATACATCAGCTGCTACCGTCGCAGTTTTACCTGAAGCAGAGGATCTGGACATTAAACTAGATGAAAAAGACTTAAGAATTGATGTATTTAGAAGTAGTGGTCCAGGAGGTCAAAGTGTAAATACAACTGACTCTGCAGTAAGAATTACACATTTACCAACTGGCATAGTTGTAAGTCAGCAAGATGAAAAATCTCAAATTAGAAATAAAGAAAAAGGTTTGAAAATATTAAGATCTCGAATTTATGATTATGAGAGACAAAAAATAGATCAAGAAAGGTCAAAAGACAGAAAAAGTAAAATAGGAACTGGTGATAGATCAGAAAGAATTAGAACTTATAATTTTCCACAAGGTCGAGTTACTGATCACAGAATTAATTTAACTCTCCATAAACTAGAGGAATTTATGGAAGGTGAAATTTTTGACGAAATAGTCGAAAATTTAAGTCTTCAGGCTCAATCTGACGAATTAAATAAGATAAACTCATGAATTATTTGCAGACTTTAAATTATGGTAGCTATAAACTTAAACTGAATAATATTGAAACTCATATTCTAGATAGTGAAATATTATTATCTTTTATACTAAATTCTTCAAGAGAAAAGATATTAATTAATCAAAATACAAAAATTGAAAAAAATATTTTCTATAAATATAAAAAGTTAATTTTAAGAAGACAGAAAAAAGAGCCAATTGCATATATTACAAAAAAAAAGGAATTTTGGAAAAATATTTTTTATGTTAATGAAGATGTTTTAATCCCAAGACCAGAAACAGAACTAATTGTTGAAGAAGTATTAAACAATACAAACATTTCTTCATCTAAAAGAATATTAGAGGTTGGAACAGGTTCAGGATGCATTATAATTTCTATAATTAAGGAAAGACTAAATTGTCAATCAACAGCAATTGATATATCAAAAAAAGCTCTAAATATTGCAAAATTCAATGCAAAAATGCATCACTTATTAAATAAAATTAATTTCGTTAATATCGATATTGACAAAATTAATCATTATAAATATGATTTTATATTATCTAATCCTCCTTACATTAAAAAATCTGATTTAAGTAGATTAGATAGAGGTATAAAATTTTTTGAACCGCATTTAGCTTTGGAAGCTGGTATAGACGGTCTTAGAGAAATAAAAAAACTAATTATAAAAAGCAAAAAATTGCTTAAGAAAAATGGAAAATTAATTTTTGAAATAGGCATTGGTCAACACTTAGAAATAAAAAAAATTTTAATTAATAATGGTTTTTATATAAATAATATGATTAAAGATATATCTTCAATTCCGAGAATAATTGTGTCTACAAAAATAGTTTAATGAATAATTATCGTAATAATAGAAAAAATAGATTTAAATCCAATGGTGATAGAAATTTTAGAAAGAGATCTTTGAATGGACATAAAAATCAGGGAGAGTTTAATTCTAATTCTGAGTTTAGGGTTAGAAATCATGGAAGAAATAATCAAAATGCATCAAAATTAATTGAAAAATATAATAATCTTGCTAGGGAAGCTCTTTCTTCAGGTGATAAAATTTTATCTGAGAATTATTTACAACACGCTGATCATTTTTCTAGAGTTTTGAGTTTAAACGAGATTAATAAATCAAAAGAAGAAAAAAATAATATTATAGAACAGAATTTTTCAAAAAATCCAAAAGATATAATTGAAAAAAAAGATAATACTGCAAGTACAGAACCAATTGATACCGACTAATTTAGTCTGGATATCAAATTTGACTTTAAAACATCAATCTTGATTTTATTTACTTCGAATTTTTTTCTTTCATCACCTTTAAGTATTTTACCCGATGGAAGTTTAAGCTTTTGTGAATTAATTTTTTTTCCATTCTCGATAACTTCATAATGCAAATGTGGTCCAGTTGAAAGTCCAGTTGATCCAACATATCCAATTATTTGACCTTGTTTTACTCTTGCACCTTTTTTTATACCTCTACCAAATTTTGACATGTGCGCATATACAGTCTGGTAAGTGGTATTATGTTTTATTTTAACACAATTGCCTCCACCACCACACCAACCAGCTTTTGTTACTTTTCCATCACCTGATGCCATTATAGGTGTGCCCTTAGGTGCTGCAAAATCAGTTCCTAAATGCATTTTAGTATATCCTAAAATAGGATGTTTCCTTTTTCCATACGATGAAGATAATCTTGCACCATTTATGGGAGTTTTCATTAAAGTTTTTTTTACACTTTTTCCATTCTCATCAAAATAATCTATCTTATCTTTATCGTACTCATATTTATAAAGTTGATAATCCATGTTTTGTAGATTTAAATTTGCAAATATTATGTTGCCTGTATCAACAATCTTTTTGTCTTCATTTACAAATTCTTCATATATTATTTGAAAACTGTCATTCTTCCATATATCTCTTTGAAAATCTATTTGAAACCCATAGAGTCTCGCGAATTCAATTATAATATTTGGACTTATGCCTATCTGTAGAGCATTGTTATAGAGAGATGTTGATATTAAAGTTTCTTTATAAACTAATTTTTTCTTGAAATTTTTTTTGATAACTTTTGAATTAAAAGTTTCGTTTTTAGATGTTCTAGTAAATAAAATTTCGTTTTTTTTATCAGTTTCTATTTTAAATTCAGTAACTTTATCTGGTGATAAATTATCTAATTTAAACAAAAATTTTTGATTTATTCTTAAAACTTTTAAAGTTTTTTCCTTTTTTATACTTGATAAGATTTTATTCTTTTCTTTGTTATTTATATTTAACTTCTCAACTATAACCTGAAAATTATCTCCGGGTTTTGACGAATACTCGAAATAAGTAAATCTTGGCTTTAGGTTATGTGTAATTTCTGAAATTGTCTTTTGTAAATAAATATTTTCTAAACTCGAGCTTACTTTTATGTTTTGCTCACTTTTATTTGATGAATATATAGTAAATATAATTATGCCAAGAAAAGATACAATAATTAACCAAATAAAAACATAATACTCTTTAAGATTGTCTAATTTTGATAATTTCATTTTTTTTCCCAAAAAACCTTGATTTTTGCGCCATTTTATAACACTTTTTCTTAATCTAATTCCTTGATTTCTTGATATTATTATTTATAAGCGGTCCACTCAACATTAAAAATAATGTTATTTATTGGGTGAAAATCCAATTAGCTATTTAATTAGTTTATATTTTAAGAAGAGAAGTGTGGACGGTTAAGGTTACCAAAATTTGTCGTACACACTTCATTATTACATAAGTATTATTCTTAGTGCTTATGTAGAAGCTAGTGTGCGCCGTTTTTAAACTTGAGAGTTTGATCATGGCTCAGAACGTACGCTGGCGGCACGCCTTATACATGCAAGTCGAACGAAGTAGCAATACTTAGTGGCAGACGGGTGAGTAACATGTAGGTATCTTCCCTTTGGTGAAGAATAACGCGAGGAAACTTGCGCTAATACTTCATAAGTCTTTACGGAGAAAGCTTTATGCGCCAATGGATGAGCCTGCACTTGATTAGTTTGTTGGTGGGGTAATGGCCTACCAAGACTTTGATCAATAGCTGATCTGAGAGGATGATCAGCCACATTGGGACTGAGACACGGCCCAAACTCCTACGGGAGGCAGCAGTAGGGAATATTGCACAATGGAGGAAACTCTGATGCAGCGATGCCGCGTGAGTGAAGAAGGCCTTTGGGTTGTAAAGCTCTTTCGTCGGGGAAGAAAATGACTGTACCCGAATAAGAAGGTCCGGCTAACTTCGTGCCAGCAGCCGCGGTAATACGAAGGGACCTAGCGTAGTTCGGAATTACTGGGCTTAAAGAGTTCGTAGGTTGTTAAAAAAGTTGGTGGTGAAATCCCAGAGCTTAACTCTGGAACTGCCATCAAAACTTTTTAGCTAGAGTATGATAGAGGAAAGCAGAATTTCTAGTGTAGAGGTGAAATTCGTAGATATTAGAAAGAATACCAATTGCGAAGGCAGCTTTCTGGATCATTACTGACACTGAGGAACGAAAGCATGGGTAGCGAAGAGGATTAGATACCCTCGTAGTCCATGCCGTAAACGATGTGTGTTAGACGTTGGAAATTTATTTTCAGTGTCGCAGCGAAAGCAATAAACACACCGCCTGGGGAGTACGACCGCAAGGTTAAAACTCAAATGAATTGACGGGGACCCGCACAAGTAGTGGAGCATGTGGTTTAATTCGAAGATACGCGCAGAACCTTACCAACACTTGACATGTTCGTCGCGACTTTAAGAGATTAAAGTTTTCGGTTCGGCCGGACGAAACACAGGTGCTGCATGGCTGTCGTCAGCTCGTGTCGTGAGATGTTGGGTTAAGTCCCGCAACGAGCGCAACCCTCACTTTTAGTTGCCATCATTTAGTTGGGCACTCTGAAAGAACTGCCAGTGATAAGCTGGAGGAAGGTGGGGATGACGTCAAGTCCTCATGGCCCTTACGTGTTGGGCTACACACGTGCTACAATGGCATTTACAATAGGAAGCAAGACGGCGACGTCAAGCAAATCCTAAAAAGATGCCTCAGTTCGGATTGTACTCTGCAACTCGAGTACATGAAGCTGGAATTACTAGTAATCGCGGATCAGCGCGCCGCGGTGAATACGTTCCCGGGTCTTGTACACACCGCCCGTCACACCATGGGAGTTGGTTCTACCTTAAGGCAAGGTTTTAAACCCTTGACTACGGTATAGTCAGCGACTGGGGTGAAGTCGTAACAAGGTAGCCGTAGGGGAACCTGCGGCTGGATTACCTCCTTTCTAAGGATGATTAAAAAACTTTTTTTTAATCTAAAAAATATAACAGGTTAATGTTGACCGTCCTCATTTCTCTTCTTAAAATTAGTGTTTCACTCTTCTGCGATAAGGGCCGGTAGCTCAGTTGGTTAGAGCACACCCTTGATAAGGGTGGGGTCGAAAGTTCGAGTCTTTCTCGGCCCACCAAAATAATACTGGGGGATTAGCTCAGCTGGGAGAGCGCCTGATTTGCATTCAGGAGGTCAGCGGTTCGATCCCGCTATCCTCCACCAAGAAACACTTAGTTATTACAAATTGTGAATAATTTTTTTATATTATCAATATCTATATCCGATTGTTCAAAAAAATGAGCAATCAATAAATATTCGAATAGATGAATATTTAATAAAAATTTAATTCAACACAGAATTTTTTTCTGTGCATAAATTAAGCGTTTAAGGGCGTGTGGCGGATGCCTTGGCACTGAAAGACGATGAAGGACGTGGTATACTGCGATAAGTTACGGGGAGCTGTATGCAAGTTTTGATCCGTAAATATCCGAATGGGGAAACCCAACACTTTATGTGTTACTTTAAACTGAATACATAGGTTTAAAGAGATAACCCGGAGAACTGAAACATCTAAGTAACCGGAGGAAAAGAAATCAATTGAGAT
>CACHLB010000010.1:0-2500 GCA_902580505.1 uncultured Pelagibacteraceae bacterium | reverse complement strand
AATAACTCAATTGGCTTAATTTATGCACTGAAAAAAATTTTTCTTAGATATTCAATATATTTTTATTTAACAAAATATTTTAAAATAAACTTTAATTTTTTATCTGTTTTGCAATTAGGAAAAATAATATCATTTCTTTTTTTCATTCTTTTTATTTATTAATATAAGTTTGCTTAATTTATAATTTCTTAACGAATTATTATTTTTCCACAATATAGCTTCCAATAATTAGAGCATCAAGTTTAGAAATCTTGAAACTCTTAATTGCTTGATATGGTGATCTGACTATAGGTTCTTCATGTAAGTTGAAGCTCGTGTTAATTACTGTTGGTATTTTAGTTATTGCATAATATTCAGATAAAATATCATATACAAATTTATTTGATTTTCTTTTAAGTATTTGTGGTCTAATAGTTCCATCTTTAGCAACAGCGCCTGGGGCAATTTTTTTCATATGATCAGAAGCATCTACACACATTGTCATGTTTTGACATGAGGCTAAGTCACTAGATTTGTAATTTTTAATCATTTTTTTTGCAAATTTATCTAAAATTACAGGTGCAAATGGCATTGTTTCAGTTCTATTCAATTTTCGATTTAACTTACTATTAATACTTTCTTCACTTGCATTAGCTAAAATTGATCTATTACCAAGCGCTCTTGGTCCAAATTCCATTCTTCCCCTGTAAATCGCAACAATTTTTTTATTTACTAAATGTCTTGCAACTTTTTTACTTAAGTTATGAATTTTTTTAAAATTTACTTTACTATCAATTAATACTTTTAAGATTTGATTATCTGAATATTCGTCACCTAAATATATATTATCATTTTTGTATTTTACATTTTTATTGTTTATTTGATAATATGCTAATGCACAAGCTCCCAAAGCTAAACCACCATCACCCATATGAGGAAATACATATATATTTTTACTTTTATGTTTATTTCTTAAATATCCATTAGCAGCGACATTTGCATGTACTCCACCAACAAGACAAATATTTTTTGTTTTCGTTTTTTTCAGCAAAAAATCAATTTGTTTAAAAATTAATTTATTAGTTAAACTTTGAATGCCATTAGCAATTTGATATTTTGAGAATTTTTTTAATTTTTTCTTAATTTCAAAATAAGTACCTCTAAATACTGACTCATTATTGACATAATTCCCATTTGTTTCATTAAAATATATAATTTTACTTAATTCTTTTTCTACTTTTTTCCCATCCCCTAAAATTGCAATACCAGTAGTTTTTCCATTATGATGTATCTTTTTAAAGCCACAAATATCGCTGCAATATCCATAAATTAAACCTAGAGAGTTATAAAAAGTATTTTTTGATAAATTAATATTCTTTTTTATAGTGATGTAATTTGATTTACTACACAAACCATCACCAAATCCATCATTTGATACTACTAAAGTTTTTTTATAAGGCGAAAGGGAATATGCCGAAAATATATGACATTCATGGTGATCGTAGAAAAAAATTTTTTCAGGTTTAATATTCATTTTTTTTAAATTATTTATAACTTCATTTTTTCTAGAAGATAAAAAAAATTTATAAAATATATTTCTTAAAAAGAATAAAAAAAAATTTGATCTAAAAAAAATTTTAAAAAAATTGTTTTTAGATAAAAATGCCATGAAACTAACTACTCGCCAACTCCAATCTTTTGAATGATTTCTGTTGTCTTTATTTAATAAATTATTATAAGGGGTTAAATTTTTTGTAATTTTGGAAATACCTGCAACAGCCACTATTTTTACTTCTCCAACTTTAATCTTACTCACTTTTAGAACGCTTAATATAGCTTCTTTTGGAAAACCGTGACAATTTTTTTTTCTGTTAATTCTTTCTTCATTAATTGAGCAAAGAATTTTATTATCTTTTGTAACGGTTGCGCCACAATCTAAATTGTCTGTTATGCCTAAAATTAAATTTGAATTTTTCATTATTAAATTAATTATATATTTAAGTTTAATATTTTATAAGTATTTTTCGATTATTTCTTTATCGATGTTCTTAAAGTATATAACTGATGAATAAAATCTAAAATAAATATTAATTCTTTCAGTAAAATTAAATCCTTTCAAAATTTCTGAATATGACTTCAAGTTTCTTATATATTTGCCTTTGTCCATTTTTTTTAGCAAAAAAGATATTGGATTGATACCTTTGTGAAAAAAAGGATCATATGTTATAACTTTATTTTTATTTAATTTACTTACAATTTTTTTAACCATCTCATTGTCAATATGATGAACAACTCCTAACATTAAGACTATTGAGTTTTCTTTTGATAAATCATCTAAGTTTACATAATCCACAGATTTGTTTATAAATTTTATCTTTTCTCCGTTAAATTTTTTTTTAGCTATCGCTATTAGAGTTTCATCTGGTTCAAAACATGTATAGCTTTTAAAGTCATAATCTTTCAAATAATTTAGTAAAACGCCATCGCCGCCACCTATATCAATTATATGATCTATATTTAA
>CACHLB010000009.1 GCA_902580505.1 uncultured Pelagibacteraceae bacterium | reverse complement strand
CTAAAAAATATATTAAAATTGGAGACATATTTCAGGTAGTTCTAAGTCAAAGATTTGAAACTAAGTTAAGTAAAAATCCAATAGAAATTTATAAAAAATTAAGGAAAACAAACCCTTCTCCTTTTATGTATTTTTTTAATTTTAAAGATTTTCAGATTATTGGCGCAAGTCCAGAAATACTTGTTAGGTTAAGAAATAACAAAGTCACGATTAGACCGATTGCTGGAACAAGACCAAGGGGAAAAAATAAAAAACAAGATTTATTTTTTGAAAAAGATTTACTGAATGACAAAAAAGAGCTATCCGAACATTTAATGCTTCTCGATTTAGGAAGAAACGACACTGGAAAAGTATCAAAAATTAATACTGTAAAAGTTACTGAAAGTTTTTCAATAGAAAGATACTCTCATGTCATGCATATTGTATCAAATGTTGAGGGAGTATTTAATAATAAATACTCAAAATTTGAAACTATGTTGTCTGGATTTCCAGCAGGAACAGTATCTGGGGCTCCAAAAATTAGAGCAATGGAAATAATAGATGAGTTAGAGACAACTAAAAGAAAAGTTTATGCCGGTGGAATTGGATATTTTTCAGCAAATGGTGAATTTGATACATGTATTGCACTTAGAACTGCAGTAGCTAAAAATAAGAAATTTTACGTACAATCTGGTGCTGGAATTGTTGCAGATAGCAAACCACAAAACGAATATCTTGAAACAGTTAATAAAGCAAAGGCTCTATTAAAAGCAATTGAGTAATTATGAAAATTATTTTAATTGATAACTATGATAGTTTTACATTTAATTTGTATCATTACATATCTAAGTTTTGTCCAAATGTAGATGTAGTAAGAAATGATAAAATTAATACAAAAGAAATTTTAAAAAAAAAATATAATAAAATTGTGATATCACCTGGTCCAGGTAATCCTGATCAAGCTGGAAACTGTTTATCAATAGTAAATGAATTGTATAATAAAATTCCAATACTTGGAGTTTGTTTAGGTCATCAAATTATAGGTCAAATATTTGGATCTAAAATTATTCAAGCAAAAGAATTGGTTCATGGAAAAACAAGTAAAATCATTTCAAAAAATATAGGGATTTTAAAAGGAATACCAAAAATATTTGAGGCAACTAGATACCATAGTTTAATAATCGATAGGAAAACACTCTCTAAGGATTTAGAAATTACAGCCATGACTTTAGATGGAATAATTATGGGTGTTAAACATAGAATTTATGATGTTCATGGAGTACAATTTCATCCTGAAAGTATAAAGACTAAAGATGGTTTAAAAATTTTAAAAAATTTTATTAAATAAATGGAAAAATATTTAAAAAAACTTGAATTAGGTGAAAATTTAACATTACAGGAAAGTATTGGTGCTTTTGAAATTTTGATGAATGGAAAAGCTAATGATAACGAAATTTATAATTTTTTAACTCTGCTCTCTAAAAAGGGTGAAGTTTCAACAGAAATAGCAGGTGGTGTCTCAGTGCTTAGAAATAAAGCGAAAAAAGTTAATGTAGATGGCTGTATAGATACATGTGGAACAGGTGGTGATGGTAAGGATACACTAAACATATCTACTGCTTCCGCATTATTACTTTCGAGTATGGGCATTAACGTAGCAAAACATGGTAATAAAGCAGTTTCTTCAAAATGTGGATCTGCAGATGTTTTGGAAGCATTAAATATAAATATCAACTTGGAGCCCAAAGATATTGAAAATCAAATTAAAAAAAATCATTTTGGATTTATGTTTGCTCCAAATTATCATAGTGCAATGAAATATGTTGGTCCAACCAGAAAAAAAATTGGTAAAAGGACAATTTTTAACATGATTGGTCCTTTGAGTAGTCCAGCAAATGTTGAAAAACAAGTTGTAGGAGTTTTTGATAAAAAACTTCTAAATATATTTGCTAATGCTTTGAAAGATTTAAATATTAAATTTGCTTGGATTATTAATAGCAATGACGGTTTAGATGAAATATCTCCATATGATAAAACTATTGTTAAACAATTAAGAAATGGGGAAATTAACGAAATGATTATTGATCCTAAAGAATTAAAAGTAAATGCTGAAGGTTTCGACAAGATAGTTGGAAATGATGCAAAATTTAATTCAGAAAAAATAATAGATATATTTAAAGGTAATGATGATGACTTTTCTAAAGCAGTATCATTAAATGCTGCAGCTGGTTTAATAATATCCGAAAGAGAAGATAATTTTAAATATGCCTATGAAAAAGCAAGAGATCATTTGCTATCAGGTAAAACATATTCACATTTAGAGAATTTGAGAGATGCCTGACAATATTTTAGAAAAAATAATTAATAAAAAAAGAAATAAAATTCAAATTTTAAAAAAAGATATTTCAATAAATTCGCTAAATGACAAAATTACAAATCTACAAAATTTTATAAATTTTAAAGAAAAAATACTGAATAATATAAATCATGACAAAATTTCTATTATTGCAGAGATTAAAAAAGCCAGCCCTTCAGCTGGTATAATTATTGAAAATTATAATCCTGTAGAAATTGCAAATATATATTTAAAAAATAATACAACATGCTTGTCAGTTTTAACTGAAGAGGATTTTTTTTTGGGAAATTTAATTCATATTAGCAAGATCAAACAAAAAATAAATTTACCTATTTTATGTAAAGATTTTTTTGTTGATAAATTTCAAGTCCATCTTTCTAGGAGTTATGGTGCTGATGCTATTTTAATAATTTTAGCTGGCGTTGATGAAAAAACTGCAGATGAATTGTATGAAGAAGCTGAGAAACTTAAAATGTCTGTAATTGTTGAAGTTCACACTGTTGAAGAGGCTAAAAAATCTCTAAAGTACAAAGATGCACTAATAGGGATAAACAATAGAAATTTAAAAACACTAAAAACAGATATAAATACAACTTATGATATTCATAATATTTTAATTAATCATAACGGGCCATTAATTTCAGAGAGCGGAATAAAAAACAAAGAAGACGTTTTGAAAATAGCCTCAGAAACTAAAATAAAAACATTTCTTATTGGTGAATCAATTTTAAAAAATTTAGAAAATAATAATATTTTTTCTATTTTATAAAAAAAGTGTTGATTTTATTGGGGTTTTAACTCTTGTTTAATTGGTAGAACTTTTATAGAACATTTATGTACACAATTTGTTCTATGTTAACTAAAAAACAAAAAAACCTACTTTTATTTATCAACAAGAAGTTGAGATCTAGTGGTGTATCTCCTTCTTACGAGGAAATGAAGGAATCATTGAATCTAAAGTCTAAATCTGGAATTCATAGATTAATTAGTGCTTTAGAAGAAAGAGGTTTTATTAAAAGATTGGCTCATAAAGCAAGAGCTTTAGAAGTTATTAAGTTACCTGAAACTGCTTCAGCAAATGATATTTACAATAGTTTTTCACCAAGTGTAATCAGAGGTGGGCTTGATGAAAGTTCAAATCAAAATAATTCAGATGAAAATGAAATACCCGTATTAGGTAAAATTGCTGCTGGTACACCTGTTGAAGCAATTCAAAACGAAGTTGCTAGAATACCTTTGCCTTCAAATATTGAGAAGAATGGAGAATTTTTTGGACTCAAAGTGCAAGGTGACTCGATGATTGAGGCTGGAATAAATGATGGTGATACCGTAATTGTCAGAAAAGCTGATACTGCAGAAAATGGTAAAATAGTTGTTGCGTTAATTGATGATCATGAAGCAATGTTAAAGAGAATAAGAAGAAAAGGTAAGACCGTAGCTTTAGAAAGTGCAAATAGAAATTACGAAACTAAAATATTTGGTCCTGATAGAGTAAAAGTTCAAGGAATTCTAGTATCTTTATATAGAAACTTTTCCTAAAATAGTCTAAATAAATCTGATGAAAACTGTAGCAACTAGATTTGCTCCATCACCAACAGGCCCTTTACACATTGGAGGAGTGAGAACCGCATTATTCAATTGGCTTTATTCAAAAAATAAAGGTGGTAAATTTTATCTAAGAATAGAGGATACCGATAAAGAAAGGTCTAAAGAGGAATTCAAGGATCAAATAATTAATTCCTTAAAATGGATAGGTATTAATTACGAAGATAGTGAATATATTCAATCAGATAAAATAGATGATCATATAAATGTAGTTAATGAATTATTAAAAAAAGGTTTAGCTTATAAATGTTATTGTTCTAGTGAAGAGATTGAAGAACAAAAAAAAAGGGCAAAACAAAAAAAAATACCATATATTTATAATAGAAAGTGGAGAGATAAGAGCGAAACTGATGCTCCGAAAGAAATTGATCCTGTAATAAGATTTAAAAGTAAAGTTGAAGGAAAATCTATATTAAAAGATTTGGTCCAGGGAAATATAGAAATTGAAAATAATACTATTGAAGACTTTGTTATATTAAGAGCAGATGGATCGCCTACATATAATTTATCAGCATCAGTAGATGATCATTTAATGGGCATGACACATATAATTAGAGGTGATGATCATAAAATAAATACATTCAAACAAATACAGATTTATGAAGCTATGAATTGGAATGTACCGTTTTTTGCACACATACCACTAATTCATACTATTGAAGGAAAGAAACTATCAAAAAGAGATAACGCATCAACGTTAGATGATTATTCTAAAATTGGAATAATGCCTAATGCTCTTAGAAACTATCTTCTGAGATTAGGATGGTCATACAAAGATAAGGAAATTTTTGATTTAGACGAAAGTATCAAATACTTCAATTTAGAAGGAATTGGGAAATCTCCTTCAAAATTAGATATTGATCGAATTTATTCAATGAATGAACATTATATAAAAAATATTAATGAAAATGATCTATTTAATTTTTTAATAACTTATTGTGAAACTTTCCAAGAAAAGATAAATGATTTAGCAAAGAAAAAAATTAAAAATTCATTACATTTTTTAAAAAATAAAGCAAAAACTTTGGAAGATATTTACAAAAATTCAAAATTTTTAATAAATGACAATGTTCAAATAGAAAAAGAAGATAAAAAACTTTTAGACGAAACAGCTATTAAAATTATTAAGTTATTTAGCGATGATATTAATAAACTATCAAATTTTACTAGAGAAACACTAGAACCAATAATTAATGACCTAATAAAAAATAATAATACAAATTTTAAAGGTGTTGGACAACCACTAAGAATATGCCTTACAGGATCAAAGTTTGGACCGGGTATTTATGATATATTGTGTTCTCTAGGAAAAGAGGAAGTTTTAAAAAGATTATCTCAAATAAGATAACAAAACATTAGATACTTCATTACTCGATGAAGTGGTTGATTTTAATTCCATAACAGTTTTATTAACTTGTTTTAATTGTTGTTTTATAAGCTCAGGTTTTTTTAATAAATAATTAACTGCTTTATATATTTCATCAGAGCTACATTCATTTTGTAATAGTTCAGGAATAATTTCTTTATTGTTTATAATATTTATCATGTTTGCAAATTTTATTTTTAAAAATAACTTAGCGATAAAGAAATTAACAAAATTCATTTTATAAATTATTATTGATGGTATACCATATTTGCAAACTTCAAGTGAAACTGTTCCAGATTTAACAATTGCAAAAATAGATTTTTTAATTGTAGCAATTTTTATATTTTCATTTGAAATAAGATCAACATTTTCTAAGTTATTTTTTTTTATAACTTTTGATAAATATTCTTTAGAATCTTGGGTTGCATGAAAAATATAATTATAATTAATTTTTTCTTCATTCATTTTTTTTATGAAGTCGATAAGTATAGGAACATGCGATTTTAATTCTGATAATCTACTACCAGGAAAAATTGAAATAATTTTACCTTTTAATAATTCTTTAATTTCAATTTTTTTATTATTTGGATTATCTAATATTGGATGACCAACAAACGTATTTTTTAGTTTTTCCTTATCAAAATATTTTTTTTCAAAATTAAATAATAGAAGAATATGATCTAAGTAGCTTTTCATTTTTTTGACTCTACCCTCTCTCCAAGCCCAAACTTTAGGAGCTATAAAATGAACAGTTTTTATATTTGGTTTTTTTAATTTAATTATTTTTGAAACGCGAAGTGTAAAATCAGGACTATCAACACTAAATAAAATATCAGGATTGAAATCTAAAATTTTTTTTACTGTTTCATTAATCTTTCTTTTTATCTTAAAAATATTTAATAATATGTCCGTAAAAGCTATATATGTAATATCTTTTTGGTCATATATTGACTTAATGCCTATAGAATTTAAATGTTGACCCCCAACAGATAAATATTCAATGTCATTTTTATTTTTTTTTAATTCTTTAATGGCTTCTGCAGCCAATTTATCACCTGAAGGTTCACCCGTTAAAATAAAAATTTTTTTCATTTAGCTATCACAAAAATTCTGTTTTTATTAGCAAATTTAAGGCATTCGTATTTATCTAAGAATATGTTTTGGTTTGCTTTAAGAACAATTCCTTTAATATTTGCTTTTTTGCAATCTTTTAAAGTATCAAGACCAATGGTCGGTAAATCAACGCGTAAATCTTGCTTAGATTTAGGCATCTTTAATAAGAGTTTATTCTGCAGATTATTGTTTCTAATAGACTTTAACATATCCTTTGTCCCTTTTCTTTTTTCGAGCGAAACAACCTTCTGATTATTGATTACTAATGCTTGAACATGATTATAAGAATTTGATTTATTTAGTATCTGAATGCCTTTTTTTATTGTTAATTTATCAATTACACTAGGTTTTGCTTTTGTATAGCATCCTTTGGTTATAGTTAGTTCTGGATTATATGTGTTTAATTTTATAACTTTTATTTTGTTTTCTGATAAAATGTTAACCAATTCTTTTAATATAGCTGCATCTCCTAATTTAGATGCCTTTATAATTCTAGGGATATAGTAAAAACCTTTAAGATCTAATTTCAGTTTAGAAACTCTTGGCTTAATAATATTTCCTGCAAATAAAACTTTTTTACATTTTTTTGATTTAATTAATTCTAAAATTTTACCAAATTTTCCAATGTTAATAAAATAACTATTTTTATCTTTTTTAAATTTATTATTTTTTGATAAGTCTATAATGAAATATTTAATTTTCTTTTTTTTTAAACTTTTTAAAATTTCTAATGGAAGTTTTTTTTCCCCTAAAAATAATCCAATCATTTGATATTTTCTGGAAGTGATATTGGTCGCTTTTTATCGGAATTTATAAAATCAATTATAGTTTTAACATATTTGTTTTCTTTGATATTTATATCTAAATTTTCTAAATTTGTTCTAAAATTTTGGTTACTAAAAACTAGATTGTAAAATTTTTGCAACATTTTAATATCTTCGTTTGAAATTTTTGCTCTTCTTAATCCAATAAGATTAAGGCCAACTAAATTATTTCTATTTCCTAATGAGAGGCCAAAGGGAATTACATCGCTTAAAACACCGGTCATTCCTCCAACCATTGACAAATGTCCTATTCTTGAGAATTGATGAATTGCACAACTACCTCCAACTATTGCTTGATCTTCAATTGTAACATGGCCACCAACTTGAACATTATTTGCAAGAACAATTTTATTGCCAAGATTACAATCATGAGCTACATGACAATAAACCATAAGTAAATTATTATCGCCTATTTTTGTAATTGTCCCACCTTGTAAAGTACCTGGATTTATATTCACATATTCTCTAAATTTATTATTATCACCTATTATAATTGAATTTTTTTCGCCTTTATATTTTAAATCTTGTGGAGATGTTCCTATTGATACAAAAGGAAATATTTCATTATTATTTCCAATTTTTGTTTTTCCTTTAATGCTTATGTGAGAATGTAATTTTGAATTTGTTCCAATCTCAACTTCGGGTCCTATTACACAATAAGGACCAATTTCAACATTTTCAGAAATTTTTGAGTTCTTATCTACAATTGCTGTTGGATGTATCACAATATATATTGATAACAAATAAATTCTTAATTACTTATCAAGAATTACTACTGATTATTTCTTTCTATCTACTATTGTTGCAGCCCATTGAGCATCTGCCATTTTCTGACCTTCAACAATGGCTTCACCTTTATATTTCCAAACTCTTCCGTGAGATCTTACTGCCTCTATATTTAATTCTAGTTTACAATCAGGAATAACTGGGTTTCTAAATCTTGCTTTATCAACAGTCATTAAAAATACTAATTTATTTTCATATGTTTTTTTATCAATTCCTGCTGCAGTTAATGCTGCTGCTGCTTGACCAAATGCCTCAACAATTAAAACACCTGGCATTACCGGTTCATCAGGAAAATGACCTTGAACAAAAAAACTATCTTTTTTAACATTCACGATTGCTGTTGCAGATTTAAGTTTTTTAATATTAATAAGTTCATCTATCAAAAGCATTGGTTCCCTATGAGGCAACAGTTCTTTAATTTGGTCCTTATTTAATTTGTCTGACATTATTTATTCTCTTTAATAAAACTTTTAATATCTTTGGCAGGATATCCCATGACTTTAGAGTTGTCTGGAATATTTTTTACTACTCCACTACCTCCACCAATTTGTACATTATTACCTATATTGAGATGACCTGAAATTCCTGCTTGCCCACCAATCATTACATTATTACCAATTTTTGCACTACCAGCGAAACCTACTTGTGCAGTAATAACACAATTTTTCCCTATAGTTACATTATGAGCTATATGTACTTGATTATCTAAAAAAGTATTTTCTCCAATGACTGTATTAGACATCGATCCACGATCTATTGTATTATTACAACCAATTTCAACATTATTCTTAATTATTACCATACCAATGTGAGGATATCTAAAATTTTCTTTATTTCTTGGCATAAAACCAAATCCTTTTTTTCCGATGACTGAACCATCTAGTATTCTTACATTATTTCCAATTAATGAATTTTTTATAAGAATGTTACTTCCAATTTGAGAATTAGAGCCAACTTTAACATTGGATTCAATAATTGTATTATGACCAATTATTGAATTTCTACCAATTTCAACATTTTTACCAATTAGAACATTTTTACCAAATGTTACATTTATAAATTTTTTTTTATTTGGCGTTTTTAAGTAAAAATCTGCAACATCTTTAATTGCGTCTGGATAAAATAAATTTGTTACATCTGCAACTGATTTAAGTACATTTTCTACAACTATTGGATTTGATACTTTTTCAACAATTTTTTTATATTTATTATGAGTTATTATATATTTTGATTTTGTTTTATTTAAGGAGTCTTCATATTTAAGAGAGTTAAAAAAGGATATTTCGTATTGTGTTGCATCAATTAAATCATTAATACCTTTTAAATATAAGTTTTTTTTAAATTTAGAAAATTTTAAAATTTGTAATATCTTATTTAATGATATCCTATCAACTTTTTTATAAAAAGGGTTTTTAATTTTCATTTAGTAAATTTTGCTCTTTTGTCTGAGCATTCAAAATTTGTATTATTTTATCTGTTATATCTAATGATTTTACACCTATGAGAACATTTTTTTTATCTATAACCAATGTAATATTATTTTTATTAACATAACTTGCAACAATTGGGTTCAACGTTTTCAAAATTTTTGAACTATATTTTTTTTTTTCTTCTAAGATAATTTTATTATTGTTTGAAATTTTAATTTGATATTTTTTTAAAAGTTCATTTAAATCTTTAACTCTATTGTTAATTTCTTCTTTGCTTAAAATATTTTTTTGATTTTTAATATCATTTTCTTTTTTTTTAATAATGGTTTCATCTTTTTTTAATTCTGTTTTATTTTTGTCCTTAATTTTTTTAATTTTTTTTTTATAAAATTTACCCAACTCAGAATTATCTATTACAAATTGTACATCTAAATAAACAATTTTATTCTCAGCAAATGAAATATTATTATAAAATAATAAAATAAAAAATATTAAAGAAATTCTCATCAAAATGAAGTACCAATTTGAAATCTAAAATTTTCAGTGACGTCTGTATTTGCTTCAGAAATAGGTATTGCATATGAAAATGTTAATGGACCAACAGGACTAAACCAATTTACTGCAACTCCTGTGGAAGATCTTATTTTGTTAGAATCTAAGGAACTATCATAATCTACTTCCCAAACATTAGCCATATCTATAAAAAAATTAAAATCAATATTTTCATTTTCAAAAAGAATATTTGGTAATGTTGAATTTAAGTTTAATGATGAAGCATAGTTACCGCCTATATATTGAGATCCATCTTTAGGACCAATTTTTCCACTTTCAAAACCTTTAAGGCGTGAACTAGGTATATATACTCTTTTTGAAATTCTGACGTTGTCATCTAACGAATTTACAGTTTTTATTAAAAATTTAGCTGATAAAATTAAATTTTCATTAACAGAATGATAAATGTCACTTCTAAAGGAATTTTCTACAGAGACATCATCTGAAATAATAGGCAATGTTTGTGAAAATCTATTGAGAAAACCAGCAGATGGTTGAAAATTTTGGTTAAGTTTATTGTAAGAAAGAGAATAGGTTATTAGATTCTCAAAATAACTACCTTCTTGTTTTTTTACTATACTATTTGCATTTGAGGACGTTTCTAAATCTTCATAAAAGTTTGACAATTCAAAATTAACAAATAAATCATTCATTTGTTCAAATTCAGTTCCTAATGTTAAGCCAGTTCTGTCTGTTTTATAACCACTAGTAGATAAGAAGTCTGTTGATGAACTTTCAATAACTGTTTTTAATTTTTTATCAGAATTTTTGTAATTTGGATTTAGAACAGAAAATTTTCCTTTTACTGAATCTTCTGTAACATTTAACTCTGTATCTAGTTTGATACCTAATCCAAGATAGTTATTTTCTTTAATACCTGCTGAAAATGATGATCCCGTTGTTCCAGTGCCCGCACCAGCAAAAATTTCACCAGTGGCTTTTTCTTCAACTGTGATATCAATTATTTTTTTTGAATCATTATTTTCAGATATATTGTAATTTACTGATTTAAATATATTTTTTGATTTAATATTTTTAATAGATTTATCAAACAAAATTTTATTTAGAGCATCTCCTTCATCAATAATTAAGGAGTTTCTTACAACTTTTTCATCGGTAATAAAATTTCCAAAAATATTAATTCTTTCAACAAATTCTTTTTCAATTTCATTAAATTTTATTTTGATATCAATTTGGTTATTATTTTTGATTATCTCATCGTAGTCTGCATTAATAAAAACAAAGTCATTTCTTAATGTAAAATAATTAATATCATCAATTAAATTGGTTAGCTTTTTTATAGAATATGGTCTTCCTTTTAATTTATCAAATCTTTTTACAAAATTGTTAATATTTTCTAAAGAAAAACTATCTTGATTAATAATTTCGATTTTATCAAAATAAAATTTTTCACCTGCATCTATATTAAATATAATATCGAATTGATTATCTTCATTAATTAGCGCAGTAGAAGATTTAATATTTGCATTGAAATATCCATTGTTTTTGTAAAAATTTGTTAATCTAGAATTATCTAAATTTATTCTATTGCTATTCAGAAATTTATTTCTTGTTATAAATTTCCAAAATTTAGATTCTTCTGATATTATAACATTTCTAAGTGTACTATCTCTGTAAACTTTATTTCCAATAAATTTAATATTTTTAATTTTTGCAATTGGACCCAATTTAAAATCATAAATTAAATCAAGAGAATTATTAGAATTCTCTACATAAGAAGTATTAAGTTCTACAAAATAATATCCATATGATTTAAGAATATTTTTCATTAAAACCATTTGTTCATTAATTTTACTTTCAATGAAGGGATATTTTTCAGTTTTTGAAGTGATATTTTTAATATTTTCGTAAATTTTATCTTTTTTAATACCATTTATTATTACAGATTGAATTATTGGATTTTCTATAACTTTAATTTGAATAACATTATTATTAAAAGATATTTCGACATTTTCAAAATAGTCTGTTGCATATAAACTTTTTAAAACTTTATTTAGAATATTATTATCTACGTTTTCACCAATTTTGATGTTAGAGAACATAATAATTGTCTCTTTTGAAATACGATCATTTCCAGAAATTTCAAATTTTTGAATAGTCTCAGCACTTAAATTTTTAATAAAAGAAATAAAAAAAATAAAAATTATTAAAGTTTTTTTTATAAAGTAAATTTTATTATTCATAATATTTAAAATTTTGATCAAGATATTTTTTAGTAATCATGATAATATTATTTATATCATAAATATTCATTGGTTTTAATTTATAATACTTTTTAAAAAAGGGTTTTTTTATCAAAATTAAAAGATTTTTATGTATTGATTTATAATTGATATGTCCATTCAAATATTTATCTACAAGATTATCATTTAAAGTAGTAAGTATAGTTTCAAAATAACTTGTCCTATCAGGTATTAATTTTATTAAATTTAATAATGGAAATTTTTTATTATTAGGTAGATCAAACTTAGAGTTATTTAAATTTATTATATATTTTTTTATATTTTTAATTTTAGTTTTTTTAATACCTAATGCATTCGATATGGGTATTTGCATATTAGTTTCGTGTGCTAAAAGTTTAATTAAACCTCCCTTAAAAAAAACTACTGCATGAATAAATGAATCAGGATGAATTACTATGCTTATATCTTTGTTTTTCAAATTGAAGATTTTTTTTGCCTCAATAAATTCAAAAATTTTATTCATCATTGTAGATGAATCAATTGAAATTTTTTTTCCCATTTTCCACTTGGGATGTTTTAATGCATTTTTTGGTTTTATATTTGACAGTGTTTCAAATGATTTATTTAAAAATGGTCCTCCTGATGCTGTTAAAATAATTTTATCAATTGTATTTAATGGTTCATTTTTGATCAATTCGCTTATAGAATAATGTTCTGAATCAATAGGTATAAAATTTGTTTTATAGTACTTTAATTTTTTTGAAATTATATTCCATCCACATATAATCGACTCTTTATTTGCAATTAAAATATTTTTAGTATGAGGAATTAATTCTAAAGTTGGCTCTAAGCCATCTATTCCTGATATTGAATTAATAGAATAATTTAATTTTTTTTTAATTATTTTATTAATATTTTTAAAACCATAATAAGAATTAATTTTTTTTTTTTTAAAAAATTTTTTATTTTTTAAATATATTTTTTTATCATTTATTATAACATCTTTTACATTAAATTTTTTTGCTTGTTGGTAAAGTTTTTTTATATTTTTATTTGTTGATAATAATTTTATTTTAAAGTTTCTTTCAGACGAAATTGACTTAAGTGTATTAGTTCCTATTGACCCTGTTGATCCTAATATAGCTATATCAATCATAAAATGCTGTACACTAAATATCCCATTGGCATTGCTAAAAGAAACCCATCAAATCTGTCTAAAAAACCTCCGTGTCCTGGTAAAATATTACTTGTATCTTTTATTTTAACTTTTCTTTTTAAGTATGAAATTGTTAAATCACCTAATTGTGAAAAAGTTGAGATAACTAAAGTGGATATTATTAAATCAAATAATTCGAAATATTCTTTAAAAAATATAGTTGTGGTTAATAATGATAAGACATATGAGCCAATTAATCCTGAATAGGTTTTATTTGGACTAATTTTAGTTAACTTTTTACCTTTAAATATTTTTCCAAAAAAAAAGCCACCAATATCTGTAGAAATACAAATTGAAACTATTAAAAAAAAGATCAAATTCATGTCTTCATGCTCGAAAACAAATATATCCCAAGTTATAATAACGAGAAGTAGCAAATAAAATAATAAAAAAACTAAAATAAAATATAACTTATTTTTATTTTTTACATTAAATAATTTTCTTAAAATAAAATAAAATTCTGTGAAGGTTTGAAAAAGGAAAAAAATTAACAATGAAGTTAGTATTATTTTATTATATAAAGCGATAAAACATAAAATTATTAAAAAAAAAGAAGTTAGTACTCTTTTATTAATTTCTGACATTTAAACCACCAAAGTTTCTTCGGATTTTGATAAACTTGTTAATTATTTTATAAAAATCTCTTTCATTAAAGTCTGGCCACATTTTTTTTTCAAAAAAGATTTCAGCATAAATATTTTGCCAAATCATAAAATTACTAATTCTTTTTGTATTGCCAGTTCTAATTAATATGTCCGGATCAGGTATCCCAGATGTATAAAGAAACTTTTCAAAATTTTTCTTATTTATTTTAATATTAGACTTTTGTATTTTAGATATAGCGTTTATAATTTCTTCTCTAGATCCATAGTTTAGTGCTAAATTAATTTGTAATTTATTATTTTTTTTTGTTAAATTCTCTAAATTTTTTATATTAAATTTTAATTTTTTGGAGAATGGTTTCAAATTACCGAATACTTTTACTTTTATATTGTTTTTAATTAAATTATTAATTTCCTTATCTATATAATTTTGTAAAAGTTTTAATAAAAAAACTATTTCATTTTTAGGTCTCTTCCAATTCTCTGTTGAAAAGACATATAGTGTTAAGTATTTTATTTTTTTTTTAATTGAGGCTTTAATAATTTTTTCAACCGTCAATAATCCTTTTTGATGACCAAAAGTTCTTGAATTTTTTTTTTTTAAACCCCATCTGCCATTTCCATCCATAATTATGGCTACATGTTTAGGTGAATTCATATAGTCATTATTTCTTTTTCTTTTAAAGAAACTTTTTCATCTATAATCTGAATATTTTTATCAGTTAAATCCTGTATTAATTTTTCAAATTTGTTTTCTTCATCTTCAGATATATCTTTTGATTTCAAAAGTTTTTTTAATTCATCATTACCTTCTCTTCTGATATTTCTTATTGAAACTTTACATTTCTCACCCATTGACTTTACAATTTTTTTCATTTCTATTCGACGCTCTTCACTTAAATCTGGTATAGGTAATCTAACTAATTGACCATCTATTTGAGGATTTAAACCAAGTTCAGATTTTTTAATAGATGAATCAATCAGTGCAACATTATTTAAATCCCATACTTGTATATTTATTGTTCTAGGTTCTGGAGTTGTTATTGTACCCAACTGATTGATTGGCATTTTTTGTCCATAAACATCAACTTTAATCAAATCAAGCATGCTTGCATTAGCTCTGCCTGTTCTTAAAGAGTTTAATTCTTTTGTAAATACATCAATTGTTTTTGACATTTTTGAATTATATGAATTTTCATCAAACATTATTCACCAATTTTAATTCTTATAAATTCTTTAATATTTAAATCTGATATATTAATCTCTTTAATTATATCTTTTACTTTTTTCTTTGGTTCAATTACCCAATTTTGTGACATTAAACTGTTTTCTTCTTTAAATTTATTAATTTTACCTAAACTAATTTTTTTTAAAATTTCTTCAGTTTTACCTTCATTTTTAAGTTCTTCTTCAATTAAATGAATCTCCTTTTCTAATGTATCTTTTTTTATTTCGTCAGCATTTAAAGCTAATGGATTAGATGCCGCAATATGCATTGATAATTGCTTGCCAAATAATTTTACATTATCGTTTTCTGTATTTGTCTCTAAGGAAACAATTACTCCTAATTTTGAAACGTTATCTTTAATTACGGTATGTTGATAAGTATAATTATTCGAATTATTATTTAAAATAGTTCTATTTCTTCCGATTGTTATTTTTTCACCAATTTTAGCAATTAATGCAACAAGATTTTCTTCAACTGTTTTGCCATTAGACATTTTTGTTTTTTTTAATTTTGACAGGTCTGAAGAACATAAATTATTTAAATCACTTAATTCTTTAACAAAATTTATAAAATCATCATTTTTGGCAACAAAATCTGTTTCACAGTTTACTTCAATTATAGAAGTTTTGTTCTTATCTCCAGTGATTACTATTACTCCTTCTTTTGCATCTCTAGACATTTTCTTAGATGCTTTAGCAATACCTTTTATTCGAAGAACTTCAGCTGCTTTATTCAAATCTCCATCTGATTCTTTTAAAGCAGCGTTACAATCTTTAAATCCAGCTCCTGTCGATTGTCTTAATTTTTTTATTTTATCAATGTCACTCATTATTTAATTAATTTAATATAATTTAATTTAATTTTTTATCTGGTGATTTAGACTTCTCATTAATTTGTTTATTCAAAATATTGTTGTTTTGTATTTTTATATCTTGTGATTGAGCAATATTCTTTTTTGCATCATTGATAGTATCTCTCATTAGATTACAATATAAATCTATTGATCTTCTAGCATCATCGTTTCCTGGAATAGGATAATCAATACCATCAGGATCTGAATTTGTATCTAATATTGCTATTATAGGAATGCCTAATTTGATGGACTCTTTGATCGCTAATGATTCATAATTGGTATCAATTATAAATACAAGGTCTGGGATTTTTTTCATATCCATGATGCCACCAAGAGATCTTTGTAATTTATCTCTTTGTCCACTCATTTTTAAAAGTTCTTTTTTAGTAAAACCTCTATTCTCTGCTGAGAGATCTGAATTTATTTTGTTTAACTTTTTTATTGAATTTGAAATTGTTCCCCAATTTGTTAACATACCTCCTAACCACCTGTAATTGACATAATATTGATCTGTGTCTTTAGCTAAGTTTGCTACAGCATCAGAGGCTTGTTTTTTTGTGGATATAAATAATATTTTTCCACCAGACGAAATTGTACTATGAACTTTTTCTAGTGCTACATTAGTAAGTTCTAAAGTTTGTGTTAAATCAATAATATGGATTGAATCTCTCTTTCCAAATATGTATTTCTTCATTTTAGGATTCCACCTTAATGTCTTATGACCCAAATGGACTCCAGCTTCTAATAATTGTTCTATTGTAAGTTTAGGTATAGTCATGTTCTTTCCCGGTTGTGCCACCACAATTATTGCCCTTAAGGGACCGGAGGTTTAAAACCACTAATTGTGTGCGAATTAATTTTGAGGAATTGATACTAATTATTGAATAAAAAACAACCTTTTTTTAGTCTTTTTGAATATTTTCTGTCAAATTTAAAGAATTAAGAAGCATATTATTTACAAATCTCTTTTCTTTAAGCTCAAAAGTTATAACTTTATCGTTTTGATTAAGAAGTATTTTAATATTAGTTTCACCGTCCTTTTTACTCAATTTTTTTAATTTATATATATCTTTAAAGTTATTAAAGTTAAAAATTATATTTTTTATTTGTTGATTAACTGCGTCTCTAAGGGAAGTAATTTTTTTTACATTAATTCTTTTTTGCATTTTTTCTTCATCAGAATAATTTTTAAAAAGGTTCAACATAAGAGAATTTCCTTCTGTAATTAAATCTCTATTTTTTTCAAAGATGTCTGAAAATATGAATAACTCAAAAACATTTGATAAATCAGAAAATTTTACTATTCCGTATGAGTTACCTTTGTTTGTTTTTTTTTCTTGAACTTTAAGTACGGTACAAGCTACATTCGAACTTATGACATCTTTTTTTGAGTTAAAATCTTCATAACTATTTATATTGTATTGAGGAAATATAGATTTATATTGATTCAGAGGATGGTCTGAAATATAAAATCCTAAAGTTTCAAATTCTTTTGTTAACTTAATATCTTGCGCCCAGTCTGTAGTATTTTCTAAGAAATTTGTTTGGTCTTCTTCTTGATCTCCAAATAAATTTATTTGGTTAGCAACCTTATTTTCATGAATATTTTTTGATTTTAAGATAATTGACGGGATAGAATTGAATAATGAATGCCTATTATTATTTATATTATCGAATGCACCTGCTTGTACCAAACCTTCTAATTGTAGTTTATTTATATCTTTAGGATTAACTCTATTGATAAAATCAGACAAATTTTTGAATTCTCCATTTTTAGATCTTTCGTCTATAACATTAGAAATAGCTTCTAAACCTACATTTTTTATTGCTCCTAAAGCATAATAAAAATTTATTCCATCAGAGGAAAAATTCGCAAAAGATTTATTTATATCCGGTCTTATTATTGGTATTTTTAATCTTTTTAATTCCTCATAAAATTCACTTAATTTTTTTTGATTTGATAATTCCATTGACATTGAAGCTACAAAAAATTCATGAGGATAATAAGTTTTCAAGTATGCGGTTTGATAAGCAATTACAGCATATGCAGCAGCATGGCTCTTATTAAATCCATACTCTGCAAAAGGTTCTATTTTTAAAAATATCCCTGCAGCAATATCTTTTGTAATTCCATTTTTATAAGCTCCTTCAACAAACCTTTGTTTTTGCTTTTCTAATTCTGATCTTTTTTTCTTTCCCATTGCTCTTCTTAAAATATCAGCTTCACCTGCTGTAAAGCCTGAGAGAACTTGTGCAATTTGCATAACTTGTTCTTGATAGATTATTACCCCATAAGTTGGTTTTAATATTTGTTCTAATTTTGGATGAAGATAATCAGGTTCTCTTTTTCCATTTTTACAGTCATTATAAATAGGAATATTACTCATCGGTCCAGGTCTATATAAAGCAACTATAGCGATAATATCCTCAAGTCTATTTGGTTTCATGTTAATAAGAGCATCTTTCATTCCAGAGCTTTCAAGTTGAAACAAGCCAACAGTATTGCCGCTTGATAATAATTCATAAACTTTCTGGTCATTAAAATTAATTTTTTCAACTTTAAATTCAGGATTTTTTTTATTAATCAACTTTTGCGTTTTATCTATGACAGTAAGTGTCTTCAAACCCAAAAAATCAAATTTTATTAGACCTGCATTTTCTGCTGAGTACATATCAAATTGAGTGGAAGGTAATAGTAAATTTGCTGAATTATCTTTATATAATGGAATAGTTTCAGTTAATTTTTTATCTGCAATTACAACTCCTGCTGCATGAGTTGCAACATTACGGTTTAGACCTTCTAATTTAAGTGATAAATTAACTAAACGTTCTACTCTTTTATCTTCATTAATTAATTTCTGTAATCTTGGTTCTACATTTATACATTCTTGTAAAGACATAGGTCTTGATGGATCAAATGGTATCATTTTACAAATACTATCAATAAAACCATAAGGTAAACCTAGAACTCTACCTACATCTCTTATTACCATTCTTGCCTTAAGTTTGCCAAAAGTAATAATGTGGGCCACACTATCTTTATATTTTGTAGTTAAATATTCAAAAACTAAATCTCTTTTTTCTTCACAAAAATCTATATCAAAATCAGGCATCGAAATTCTATCAGGATTTAGAAATCTTTCAAAAATAAGATTAAATTTTATTGGATCAATATCAGTTATGGATAAACACCAAGCTACTAAAGAACCTGCACCAGATCCTCGACCTGGTCCAACTGGTATATTATTAAGTTTAGCCCATTTAATATAATCTGAAACAATTAAGAAATAACCAGAATAATTCATTTCAACTATTATTCGTATTTCATGATCTAATCTTTTCTTATATTTTAAATATTTTTCATTATTCTCAATATTTTTTTGATCAATATCAGAAATTAATTTAAATTTATCCTTTAGCCCTTCAAAAGATAATTTTTTCAACATTTCATTTGGATCTTTTTCTGAGGATGAGATATTTGGTAAAATAGGTTTAGAAAAATTTGGTTTAAAAGAACATCTGAATGGTAAATTAAAATTATTTTCAAGTGCCTCGGGTAAATCTCTAAAAACCTCAATCATTTCATCTGATGATTTAAAATAATGTTGGTTTGTAAGTTTTATTCTATTTGAGTCATTTACATATGTTTTTTCACCTATACACATCAACGCATCATGAGCTTCAAACATATCTTTATCTAAATAATAAACTTCATGAGAAGCAATAATTGGCAATTCTAACTTTTTTGAAATTTTTAGATTATAATTTTCAAACTCTTTCTCATTCAAGTCATTATGTCTTTGAATTTCTATATAAATATTTTCTTGAAAATTTTCTTTTAACTTAATTAATATTTCTTCAATTTCGTTTAATAAACCTTTGTTAAAAAGTGAACCAAAAAAACACTTAATTGACCCAGTTAAAATTATAATACCATCAGAATTATTCAATAAGTCGTCTAATTTACAATATGGAGAAGTTGTATCTGAATTTTCTAAATAAGATTTTGATGAGAGTTTAATAATATTTTTATATCCAATAGCACTTTTGGCTATGAGAGGTATTAAGCCCACAAATTCTTTGAATTTAAATAATATCTGAGTTCCAATAATTGGCTGTGTACCAACAGATGATAAGTTTTCTGAAAACTCTAATGCACCTGATAAATTAAAGGTATCTGATAAGCCCAATGATTTAATTTTATTTTTTTTACAGAAATCTTTTAATTGATCAATTTTTACTGCACCTTCGCAAATTGAATATTGAGTATGTATTTTAAATTGATTAAATGTTTTATTAACTGATTCTTTCATTGGCAATACTCATCTTACCACCAATCATTTTAATTTTACAATCAGCCATATTTGCAAAATATCTATTGTGGGTTGCAAAAATTATAATTCTATTTTTTTCTTTTAGATTAAAGAGGATTTTAAATATTTGTTTAGCATTTTCAAAATCTAAACTGCCTGTAGGTTCATCAGCAAGAATAATATTTGGCTCATTTATTAAAGCTCTAGCAATTGCTATTCTTTGATTTTCCCCACCTGAAAGCTCTGATGGATAATGATTTAATCTTGAAGTTAAATCAAATTTTTTTATAAGTTTTTTTGCTAATTCTGTTGATTTTAATTTGCTATTTGAAATTAATAAATTTGGAAGCATTACATTTTCAAGTGCTGTGAAATCGGGCAATAAATTATTATCTTGATATATAATACCAATATTTTTTGACCTTACATTGTCATTTTCAATAGAACTATTTGTATCAATTTTTTTTTTATTAAATTCAATAAAACCTGAGGAAGGAACGTCTATTAAAGATAATAAATTTAACAATGTTGATTTACCAGATCCGGATGGTCCTATAATTGAATATACTTTCCCTGATTCAAATTTAAAATTTATACTATTTAAAATTTTAAGTGATTTATTTTTTTCATACTTTTTTGATAAGTTATTTAATTTTAAAAAATTATTCATATTTTAAGGTTTGTATTGTATCTAATCGAGCTGCTTTAGAGGCTGGATAAATGGATACAACAGAAGTTATAATTATTGAACTTAAAGCAATTATGATAATTGAATTAACATTTATTTCTGATGGCAGAGTACTTAGAAAGTAAATTTCCTCTGGAAATAAGGTTACATCAAAAGAATTAGAAATAAATTTTCTAATATCTTCAATATAGTATGAAAATAATGAACCTAATATAATACCAAATAAAGTAGCTGAAGTACCAATAATAAATCCAATGAAAAAGAAAATTTTTTTAATTGAAATATTTGAGACACCAATAGATTTTAAAATACCAATATCTCTTGTTTTGTTTTTAACTAAAATTGTCAAACCAGATATGATATTAAATGCAGCTACTATTATTATTAAAGATAAGATAATAAACATAACGTTTCTTTCAACTTTTAAAGCTGAAAATAAAGACTCATTTAAATCTGCCCATGTATAAATATATGCATTAGGAAATAAATCTAATAAATTTTTTTTATGATGTTCAATATTTTTTGGATCTTTGAAATAGTATTCAATAAATCTTTTATCTTCATTTTTATTAAAAAAAACTTCTAATGTATTAAGATTAATATATGCTATATTCTCATTAAATTCTCCTATTCCACTATCAAAAATCGAAATTACTTCAAAAATATCTTGTCTTGGAAAAGATCCAACGATTGTTTCAATTCCTGAGGGTGACATTATTGTTATTTGATCACCAATATCTATATTAAGCAAAAAACTTAAATCCTTTCCAATTGATATTGAATTATTTTTTAGATCTGTTGTTCCAAAATATTTTTGGTTATTTGATATTTCTAATTTCTTAAAATCATTTTTTAAATATCCTTTTAAAAGAATGCCTTTTGTGTTTTCTTTTGAAAGAATTACTGCTTCTCCATCATTTGAAAAAATGCCTTTTGCAAAATCTTTATCAGACATAAATACTAAAGGCTTGTCGTAGGGTTTTACTACAGCATGGGCATTAAAACCTACAATTTTGTTTATTAGCTCTATTCTAAAACCATTCATTACTGACATAACAATTATTAGAACAGCTACACCCAAACCTATACCGATAAAGGAAAAGATAGAGATAATATTTAAAAAGCCATCTTTTTTTCTAGCTTTTAAAAACCTAAATATAATCTCTTTTTCTAGTTGTGAAATCAATTTTGCTTAGCTTTTATTATTTGTGAAGCTATATCTTCAACTTTTAATTTTTGAGTTTCTCCATCTACTTCCTTAAACTCATATAAATTCCCTTCAGATTTGCTTCCGATTATCAATTGATATGGAATTCCGATTAAGTTAAATTTTTTTATTTTAGCTGAAATATTTTCATCTGTATCATCTATGATTGTTTCTATGTTTTTTGATTTTAGAAATTCATGTACTTTAATAGACTTTTCTAAATTAGATTTATCATTTTTATTTATCATTGGAATAATCGCACAATCATAAGGTGTTACTGACATTGGCCATTTCATAATACCGTCTTTATCGTTATATTTTGCCTCAATTATGGCACCAACAAGTCTGGAAACTCCAATTCCATATGATCCCATTTTTACAAATTCTTTTTTTCCATTAAAATCAACAGCTGCATTCATTGGTTTTGAGTATTTATCTCCAAAATAAAATATGTGACCAACTTCAATACCTTTTGTATTTACTCTATATTCTTCTGCAACAGATTTTTCAAATTCATCTTTATTAAATTTTTCATCTGTTACTGAGTAAAACTTTTCGTATTGTTTTCTCAATACACCTAATGACTCTTTGTCTAAAATTGTTGTAGAGCTATCTACATCAAATATTCTTTTATCTGTATAAATTTTACTTTCACCCGTATCGGCAAGAATAATAAACTCATGTGATAAATTTCCTCCTATAGGTCCAGTATCAGCAGCCATGGGAATTGCGGACAAATTTAATCTCTTAAAAGTTTTTAAATATGATAGAAAAAATTTATTGTACGAAAATATTGCATCATCATCTGTTAAATCAAAAGAGTAGGCATCTTTCATATAAAATTCTCTACATCTCATAATCCCAAATCTTGGTCTTAACTCATCCCTAAATTTCCATTGAATATGATATAATAATTGAGGTAAAGATTTATATGATTTAAATGAAGATCTAAAAATTTCTGTCACAAGTTCTTCATTGGTTGGGCCGTATAGCATTTCTCTATTTTGACGATCTTTAATTCTTAACATTTCCTCACCGTAATCTTCATATCTTCCACTTTCCTTCCAAATTTCAGATGACTGAATTGTTGGCATTAAAATTTCTTGAACACCGACACGATCTTGTTCTTCTCGAACTATTTGTTCTATTTTTTTCATGACTTTAAAACCAAGTGGTAACCAAGAATATATTCCAGCAGAAGATTGTTTAATCATGCCTACTCTTAGCATTAATTGATGAGATTTAATTTTAGCCTCAGATGGATTATTTTTTAGTATCGGAATAAATGATTTTGAAAAAAACATTAATTTAAAAAGTTACGTAAATTTAAAATTTCATTAATTACTAATAGATATATAACTATAAAAATACCAGACGTAATTAAAGTACAATAAATTATTTTTTTAGTTATTTTTGGATTTTCTGGGGCCCCGGGGTCAACTCCCTCTATATTTCCCTTTTTTTCACGATTAACATCTATAGGTAGAATGGCAAAAAAAACTATCCACCACAAGCACACATACACAACTATTGAGCCTGTAATACTCAATTAAATCCTCACTAAATTTATATTTGTGTAAGGTCTTTTTCCTAATTTTTCTTTTGTGTATTTTCTACAAGTTATTTTAAGAGCATCAATTAAATTTGATTCCTGTTTTTTATTATTTAAAGAAAAAGTTTTTGCTGTTTTTTCAATTTCCTCTTCAAGATTAAATGTAAATTCATCTTTTTCGTATATAGGTAAACCTCTAAAAGTTAATAAAGGTTTGTTATGAATATTACCATTTGGAGTGATTACTAATGTTGCTTCTATTAATCCGTTGGTAGATAAATTTTTTCTCTCTTTGATAGATTGAGCATCTTCTTCAACACTTATAGAACCATCTAAGTAAAGTCTTCCACTTGGAGCTTTATCATATACCTCAGGTTTATCACCTGGATAAATTCTAACTATATCACCATTTTCTACTCTAACAGGATATGGCACTTGCATTTCTTTAGCAAAATTTATGTGTTCAATCATATGTCTATGTTCACCATGAACAGGTATGACTGATCTTGGTTTTATCCAGTCATACATATCCTTTAAATCTTCTCTATTTGGATGTCCTGATACATGAATAAATTCACTATCTTCAGAAATTACTTCTATACCTTCTCTAACTAATTGATTGTGAAGTTTGTATAATTTTTTTTCATTACCCGGAATAATTTTTGAAGAAAATATAACTGCGTCCCCTCTCTCAACAAAAACATCTGGATGTGTATAATTTGAAATACGGTTCATCGCACCCATTGGTTCTCCTTGGCTACCGGTACATAAGTAAACAATTTTTTCTCTTGAAATATTTTTTGCATCTCTTGCATCAAGTGGTTCAATAACATTTTGCAAGTAACCACATTGCCTAGCAGCTTTATAAATTCTATGCATTGAACGGCCCACCAAAGCAATTTGCCTACCTATTTTTTCAGCACAATAAAAGGCAGACTCCATTCTAGCTACATTTGAAGCGAAAGAAGTAATAATTATCCTTTTCTTTAATCTTTCCATTATTTTTAGCATATTTTTTCTTACATCTAGCTCAGATCCTGCTCTTCCTGCACTAAATACGTTTGTTGAGTCACATATCATTGTCAAAACACCTTCTTCACCAATTTCCTTTAATCTTTTTGAATTCATATTGTCTCCAGTTAATGGATCTGGATCACACTTCCAATCACCAGTGTGTAATATATTTCCAACAGGTGTTTCAATTTTTAGTCCATTAGGTTCTAGTATAGAATGTGTTAATGTAACAAATTCTATTTTAAAAGGACTTAAATCTACAATGCTATTTAACTGAACAACTTCTAGATATCCTGTTACATCAATTTTTTTTTCCTTAAATTTTTCTGAAATTAACACTGATGTAAATGGAGTAGCAAATATTTTACATTTTAGTTTTGGCCATATATGAGCAATTGCACCAATATGATCTTCATGTGCATGAGTTAGAACAATACCTAATAAGTCATCTTTTTTATCAACAATAAATCCAGGGTCAGGATATATTAAATCAACTCCAGGAATTGCATCATCTGCAAAAGTAACTCCTATGTCTACAATTATCCATTTTCTATTATCTGGATTTCCATAGGCGAATAAATTCATATTCATCCCAATTTCTCCAGATCCCCCTAAAGGGCAAAAAATTAATTCTTCTTTCATTTATTTAAATACATAGCAGCCTTTAAAACTCCATCAGTAGTTAAATTAGACTTTATTTTTACTCTTAGTTTTAAAGAATTTTTAAACATTTTTGCTAGTCCACCAGTAAATATTATTTTATATTTTTTTTTGGTTTGTTTAATAATGGAATGAATTATATTGTCAATCAGACCAGAATAACCGAAGAAAAATCCTGAATTAATTGCACTTATAGTATTTTTACTTACAACATTATTTGATTTTTTAAATTTTACATTAGGTATTAAAAATGCTTTTTTTGATAAAATTTCTAATGATAGATTTATTCCAGGAGCAATTACCCCTCCGTTATAACTATTTGCTGAGATTACATCAAAATTAGTTGCTGTTCCAAAATCTACTACAATATAATTATTTTTATTGTCAATTACTGATATTGCATTAGCTAACCGATCAGAGCC
Organism: uncultured Pelagibacteraceae bacterium; assembly: GCA_902580505.1. Taxonomy (GTDB): domain Bacteria; phylum Pseudomonadota; class Alphaproteobacteria; order Pelagibacterales; family Pelagibacteraceae; genus Pelagibacter. The sequence goes on along the minus strand of CACHLB010000009.1, from coordinate 22,220 downwards.
AATTTGTTTCCTATTAACTTTTATGCTTAATAATTTACTTAAATTAAGATTTTTTAACTCATTACAATTTGTATCAAAATATAATTTAAAATAATTTTTAATTTTCTTGTAACAGTTAGGAACAACGGAGCAGAATAAAATTTGTTTTAATTTTTTATCATATTTTCTCAAAACATTTAAATTTTTTTTTAAATATTTTAAATTAACTTTATTTGTAGATAGTCTGATTTTTTTGACAATATTTTTATTTTTGTAAACACAGATTTTTATATCTGTATTTCCAATATCTCCAATAATGTAAAAATTAGGCATAATAAGAATATTTTTTTTCGAAATTATTTTTTATAAAATTTATAATTTTAGATTTATTAATTTTATTATTATATTTATTTATATAAGTAGTTTCATATTCTTTTATTGTTGGACTACTTTTTATATTAATACCTACTCCAATAATTAGAAATTTAATTTCATTATAATAAATTATTTCTTGAAGAATTCCGCATACCTTTTTATTCATTATTTTTAAATCATTTGGTAGTTTAATATTGATTTTATATGGAACAATATTTTTTAGAATATTTTTTATTATTTTAAGATTTGAAAATGTAATTTTTTTTAAATTTAAACTTTTGCTAATAGGAAAAAAAATTGAAATAAAAAGATTTCCTCTTCTAGAAACCCATTTTTTTCCCCTTTGTCCTTTTCCATTAGTCTGGATATCGCTAGTAACTATACCTTGTTTTATGTTTTGTTTGATTAATCTTATTGCTGTATCATTAGTGCTTTTGACACCCTTATAAGAATATATTTTGAGTTTCATTAATTAATGTTTATTTGTGAAATTATATCTACTATTCCACTTGGATATATAAAGTAAGCAAGAATGAAAAAAGTTGATGCTACTAGTGTAAATTTTAAACCTAAATTATGTTTCGACTCAAATTTTTCTTTTTCTGGATCGAAATATATAATTTTGATTATTCTTAGATAATAAAAAGCAGCGATTACTGTTGCTAGCAGTCCAACTATTGCTAAAAAATACATTTTTTCATTTATTACAGCCACAAAAATATAGAATTTTGCAAAAAAACCAGCTAGCGGTGGTATTCCTGCTAAAGAGAATAGCACAACAAGCAATGATAATGACAATAACGGATGATTTTTTGAAAGACCTGATAAATCATCTATGTTCTCATAATATTCATCATTTCGCTTAAGCATAAACAAACAACTAAAAAAAGCTAAATTCATGACAAGATAAATTGTTATATATGTAATTGAGCTCTGCACACCTTGCGTTGTACCTGTAGATAAACCTGCAAGTGCGTATCCCATATGACTAATTGAGCTGTAGGCTATTAGTCTTTTTAGATTTTTTTGACCAATTGCTGCTACTGCTCCGAATACCATTGATGCAATAGACAAAAATATAATTATCATTTGCCACTGATCACCTAATTCATAAAAAGGAATGTATAGAAATCTAATAAATACGGTTAATGCAGCAATTTTTGGAAGTAATGCGAAAAAGACTGTTACAGATGTTGGTGAACCTTGATAAACATCAGGTGCCCACATATGGAAAGGAACAGCAGAAATTTTAAAAGCTAATCCAACTAAAATAAATACTATTCCAAAAGTTAATCCGTATTCTATTTCTTTTGTATTAACCATAATTTGATTAAAATTAGTCGTTTCTGAAAAACCATAAATAAGTGAACACCCATATAATAAAAGTCCAGATGAAAGAGCACTTAGGACAAAATATTTTAATCCAGATTCTGTTGATAGTAAATTATCTCTATTAAATGATGCTAACACATATAATGCTAATGATTGCAATTCTAATCCCATGTAAAAAACAATAAGATCATTTGAACTAATCATCACCATCATGCCTAAGATTGAGCATAAAATAAGAATTGGATACTCAATTTTGCTAATTTTACTAATCTGAATGTATTTTGATGATGACAGCATTACAAAAATCCCAGACAAAATTAAAAGAATTTTCATAAATCTAGCTAAACTATCTATGTTGTAACTATTATTGAATAATGATGAATGAATTTGCGAGTCTAAATTAATTATTAATGCTAAAGTGGCAACTAAACTTACTGTTGTTAAATTATAAACTAGTTGAGAACTATTTTTCTTAAATACCCCAAATATTAATAAAAACATAATCATTATTGATATATATAACTCTGGAATTATAAGTTGTAGATTTTCCATTAATCGCCTAATGCTAATTTATTAATCTTGTCTAAATCATTCATATCTATCATGTTTGCAACTGATACCTCTATAGAGTTAATCAAAGGTTCTGGATAAAAACCGAAAAATATAATCGGTAATACTAAAAGCCATAATGTAACAATTTCAAATCTTTTTAAATCAACCATTTTTTTTACATCTTCATTAATTAATTTTCCAAAGATTATTCTCTTATATAACCAAAGCATATATGCCGCCCCCAAGATAACTCCTAGACTTGCAATCGTTGCTACAAGTATATTCTTTTTAAATGCACCCATTAAAACTAAAAATTCACCAATAAAACCACTTGTTCCGGGTAATCCAAGAGCTCCTAAAGTAAAAACCATAAAAACTATTGCGTACTTTGGCATTATAGAAACTAAGCCTCCATATCTATTTATAAGTCTTGTATGAAGTCTATCGTAAACAACTCCAACACATAAAAATAGTGCTGCAGATACCAAACCATGACTTATCATTTGGAAAATACTTCCTTCTATTCCTTGCTGTGTCATTGTGAAAATACCTAGTGTTACGAATCCCATATGAGCTACGGACGAATAAGCTATTAGTTTTTTCATATCTTCCTGCATTAAGGCTACTAGTGATGTATAAATAATTGCTATCAAACTAAGTGTGTAAACTAAAGGAACAAAATATAATGAAGCATCTGGAAACAAACCTAGAGAAAACCTTATAAATCCATATCCAGCCATTTTTAAAAGTATTGCAGCTAGTAAAACTGAACCAGGAGTTGGTGCCTCTACATGAGCATCTGGTAACCATGTATGCACTGGCCACATTGGTGTTTTAACAGCAAAGGAACTAAAAAATGCTAGCCATAATAAATTTTGGTACTTAGCGTCGATACCCAATTCATATAACTTAATGACGTCAGTTGTACCAGTTATCCAATATATTGATATAATAGCAACCAGCATTAAAACTGAACCTAGCAAAGTATATAAAAAGAATTTAAATGCTGAATAAACTCTTCTTTCTCCACCCCATATACCGATAATTAAAAACATTGGAATAAGACCAGCCTCAAAAAATAAATAAAATACAACTAAGTCCAACGAGCAAAAGACACCAATCATAAATGTTTCAAGTATCAAGATTGCTATTAAAAAATCTTTTAATCTGTTTTTAATAGTAGCATTTACAGTTATTACACAAATGGGTGTAATGAATGTTGTAAGTAAAATAAATAAAATTGATATCCCGTCTACTCCAACTTTGTAATTAACAAATCCTGAAATCCATTCTCTTTCTTCAACAAACTGGAAATCAACTATAGATTTATCAAAAATAATCCATAAATATAAAGACAAGAAAAAATTGGCTAAAGTTATAAAAAGGGCAACATATTTGCTACTTTGATATTGAGAATTAGACGATCTAACAAAAAAAATAAATAAAGCTCCTATTGTCGGAAGTAAAATTAATGATGATAGAATTGGAAAATTCATATTATTTTACTATTAATAAAGTTAATAGAATTGAAAAACCTAGAAGCATTATAAAGGCATACTGATAAATATATCCTGATTGAAACTTTACTGCTTTAAATGAAAAAAGTTTTATCAAGTTTGAAATTCCATCTGGTCCAAATTTATCGATTATTAATCCATCAATTTTTTTCCAAAGAAATATTCCAAAACTTTTTGAAGGTTTAATAAAAATTTGATCATATAATTCGTCAAAATACCATTTTTTTTGGAGAAAAATGTAAACTGGCATGTTAATGGAAACTATTTCATTTACAATTTTAGTATTTTTAACAAATAGATAATATGACAATGGAATTGTTAGTACTACCAACGTAGGAGTTAAAAACAAAAACCAAGTTGGAGGATGTTCTTTTCCTAATGGTTCTAGAAATTTTATAGACTCTCCCCAAAAGTTGTACATTGTATCATGACCTATAAATAATTCTTTAAAAAAGAATCCTGAAAAAACAGCACCGACTGCTAATAAAACCAAAGGTAACATCATGCTTAATGGAGACTCGTGCATTGTATCAATATTAAGATCTTTATTTTTGTAATCTCCATGAAAAGTTTTAAATATTAATCTCCATGAGTATATAGAAGTCATTACAGCAGTTAATACACCTATACCAGCAGCATAAATTCCAAATTTTGTTTCACTTATATAAGCAAATTCAATTATTGCATCTTTAGAATAAAAACCTGATAAGAAAGGAAATCCTGTTAAAGCTAAAGTACCAACAACCATTAATGCATAAGTGTAAGGTAATTTTTTAAATACTCCTCCCATCTTAGTAACATCTTGTTCATCTTTAAATGAATGAATTACTGATCCAGAGGCTAAGAAAAGTAGAGCTTTAAAAAAAGCATGTGTAAATAAATGAAACATTGCAACATTATATGCGCCTACACCTGCTGCAAAAAACATGTATCCCAATTGACTACAAGTAGAATAAGCGATAATTTTTTTTATATCTGTTTGCACTAAAGCTACTGTAGCTGCAAAAAAAGCTGTGGTCATTCCAACTACTGTGATTACTGACAAAGCTAATTCTGAATACTCATAAATTGGAGAACATCTAACTACTAAAAAAACTCCTGCTGTTACCATTGTGGCTGCATGAATTAATGCGGATACTGGTGTTGGACCTTCCATAGCATCTGGCAACCAAGTATGAAGCAAAAATTGTGCAGATTTTCCCATTGCTCCAATAAAAAGTAATAAACAAATTAAATCTATTGTATTAAATTCAAAAGATAGAAAATTTATTTTTTGATCTATTATTTCAGGTATCTTAAAAAAAACTTCATCATAATTTACTGTGCCAAAAATATAAAATATTAAAAAAATTCCCAATGCAAAACCAAAGTCTCCAACTCTATTTACGATAAAAGCCTTAATAGCAGCAGCATTAGCAGTTTCTTTTTTATACCAAAAACCAATTAAAAAGTACGAGCAAAGGCCAACTCCTTCCCATCCGAAAAATAATTGCAAAAAATTATCTGATGTTACCAATGTTAACATGGCGAATGTAAATAATGATAGATAGGACATAAATCTTGGTTTATGTGGGTCGTGAGACATGTAACCAACAGAATAAATATGAACTAAGGATGAAACTAGAGTAACTACAACCAACATTACTGCAGAAAGAGCATCAACTTTAATTGACCAATTTACATTTAAAGATCCTGAATTTATCCAAGTTGCAATAATTGCATTATGCTCATATCCTGATGAAACAACTTTAAAAAATATGAACAATGATAATAATGCAGAAATAGAAACCAAAATACATGTGATTAATTGAGATAATTTATCACCAATAGTTTTTCCAAAAAAACCTGATATGATTGAACCTATTAAAGGTAAAAATAATATTAAATATTCCATTTACCCTTTCAATCTGTCGATTTCTTCAACTCTTATTGTTCCTGAGTTTCTGTAATAAACCACAATTATTGCAAGTCCTATTGCAGCCTCAGCTGCAGCCACTGTTAATATGAATAATGTGAAAACCTGACCACTCAGATCGTTAATAAAAATAGAAAAAGATACTAAATTTATATTTACAGCTAAAAGTATTAATTCAATACTCATCAATATAACGATAATATTTTTTCTATTTAGAAAAATACCCACAATACCGATTGTGAATATAATAGCAGCGAGAGTTAAATAATGTCCAAGACCAATACTAAGCATCTATTTTAACTCCTTTATTATTTTCAACATCAACTAATTCAATACCATCTTTTCTATCTCTTGATATTTGTTTGAAATAACTTTGTCTTTTTACTCCAGATCTTTGTCTGAAGGTCAATACAATTGCTCCAATCATGGCTACCAATAAAACCATTCCAGATAATTGAAACAAATGAATATAGTCAGTATATATAACGCTTCCTAAAGATTGGGTATTTGTTAACTCAGTATTTATTTCAATCGCAATTGAATCTAATAACTCCGGTTTATATTTCCATCCACCTATAACGATAATTAATTCAAAAAATATAATAATACTTACTAATAGACCAACTGGAATATGGGAACTTCTTCCACTAGAATTAAACCATTCATTTTTTTGTTGAGCAACATTTAACATCATTACCACAAATAAAAATAATACTGCCACTGCTCCAACATACACAATAAGCATTATCATTCCTAAAAATTCGGCACCAATCATGATGAATAGGCAAGAAATACTAATAAAGTCCAATATTAAAAAAAAAACTGAATTAACTGTGTTTTTTGAAACAGTTACCATTATTGCAGAGACAATTGCAATCAGTGAAAATATATAAAAGACTATTGCGTGAGCAATCATTGATTATCTGTGGGAGCTATCAGCATTAATATTTGCTGCTAAAATATTCTCCCATCTATCTCCATTCTCTAACAACTTTTCTTTGTTATAGTAAAGTTCTTCTCTTGTTTCTGTAGCAAATTCAAAATTTGGTCCTTGCACAATTGCGTCAACTGGACAAGATTGTTCGCACAAACCACAATAAATACATTTTAACATATCAATATCATAACGAGTAGTTTTTCTACTTCCATCTTCTCTCTCGCTAGACTCTATTGTTATTGCCTGAGCAGGGCAAACAGCTTCACATAGTTTGCAAGCAATACATCTCTCCTCACCATTTGGATATCTTCTTAGCGCATGTTCTCCTCTTGCTCTAGGACTAATTGAACCTTTTTCAAATGGATAATTAATTGTTTTTTTTGGTTTAAATATTTCTTTTATTGCCATGATTAATCCCGTTAAAAAATCAATCATAAAAATTGTTTTGAAAAATCTTATTAAGCTCATTCTAATTCCCCGGTAATAAATCAAAATACATCAAAAAACTTGCAGTTAATACTACATAAATCAATGAAAATGGTAGAAAAATTTTCCATCCAAGTTTCATTAATTGATCATACCTGTATCTAGGCACTATTGCTTTTATCAGAGCAAATAATATAAATAAAAAGAGTATTTTTAAAATTAACCATACAGGTGCTGGAATAACGTTAAATGGAAATAAATCTATGGGAGATAACCAGCCACCAAGAAATAAAATAGATCCCATTGCACACATAAGTAAAATGTTAGCATATTCCCCTAACCAAAACATAGCATACATCATTCCAGAGTATTCTGTCTGGTAACCTGCGACTAACTCTGCTTCAGCTTCAGGCAAATCAAAAGGTGGTCTGTTAGTTTCTGCTAAGGCTGAAATAAAAAATATTATAAACATTGGGAATAAAGGTATTACAAACCATAAATCTTTTTGAGCTAAAACGATGTCACTTAGATTTAATGAACCTACACAAAGTAATACATTTATTATTATTACACCTATGGAAACTTCATAAGAAACCATTTGAGCAGCTGATCTAATTGCTCCTAGGAAAGGATACTTTGAATTAGATGCCCATCCACCCATAATTATTCCATAAACACCTAAAGATGAAACTGCAAAAAGATATAAAATACCGACATTGATATCTGCTAGTACAAATGTTTCACTAAAAGGAATTACCGCCCAAGCAATTAAAGCCAAAGTCATTGTAACTATCGGGGCTAATATAAATATAACTTTATTTGAGCTTGCCGGAATTATTATTTCTTTAAAAATATATTTTAATGCGTCAGCTAATGTTTGAAATAATCCAAATGGACCAACAACGTTAGGACCTCTTCTTTTTTGAACAAATGCCCATACTCTTCTATCTAACCAGACAATCATTGCAACAGATACTAAAACTGGGATCAATAGAAACAGAATTCTATAAATTTGATCAAAAAATATAAATAGTTCAGCCATTAATTATCGGTTCCAGTTTTTGGTAAACTCATTCTGATATTTTTACACTCTGACATTGTTTTTGACGCTCTTGCTATTACATTGGAGTGATAATAATCAATCTCTTCAGTAATAATTTTTTCTGATTTAAAATTATATTCAGGCACCTCAAAATCAGTTTCATTTTTATTATTAAGATTTAAATAATTTATTAATGAATCGATAAGTTGATTTTTATCTTTGTATAAATTTTTTCTCTTAATGAATGAAGACAATTCATTTATTATTTGCCAGTCCTCTTTTGCTTCACCTGGTGGATATGATGCCTTGTAAGCTTTTTGTAATTTTCCTTCTATGTTTGTAAAATAACCATCTTGTTCTGTGTAAGTAGCACCAGGCAAAATTACATCAGCAATACTTGCACCTTTATCACCGTGACTACCTATATATATTATAAATTCATTTTTTTTCTCAAAATTTAAATTATCTTGGCCAAATAGAATTAAAATTTCAAAGTTATTGTTTTCTAATTTATTCAATATTTCGTAGCTAGAATTTTTTGACAATACATTTAAGTCATATGAGCCTACTGTGGATGAATTTTTTGATAATATATTTAATGCATTCCAATCATCAGAAATTTTATTATTTTCTAATAGATATTTTTTGAACTCTTCAAAAATATAAGGTGCCGACTTAAGTTTAAGAACTGATTGTCCAAAAATTATACTTGGATATTTTGATTTTTTTATTTTTTTTGAAATTTCATGTTTATTATCAATAATATCTTTTATAGTGTCGGTATTATTCGATATAACTTGGTAAGGATAAGTTAAATCACCAACATCACCTAAAGATATAATTTCTGTCTTATTTTTTAAATAATTTTTTCTAATTCGAGAGTTTAATATTGTTGCTTCAAATCTTGGATTTGTGCCTATTAGAATTATTAAATCGCTTTTTTCTATTCCTTCAATAGAACTGTTAAATAGATAATTACTTCTTACATTTGTATTAATATATAATTTTTCATATCTAGATTCCAAATTTTCAGATTTAATCGTTTTTTCAAAAAAATCTTTTGCTGCATAAGTAGTTTCCATATTTGTCATATCACCTATAAATCCAGCAATTTTCTCAGACTTTGTTGTTGAAATTCTCTCAGATACAGCTTTAAAAGCCTCATCCCAACTTGATGGCTTTAATTTATTATTAATCTTTACATAAGGTGTATCTAATCTTTGATTTTTTAATCCATCGCATGCATATCTGGTTTTATCTGATATCCATTCTTCATTTATTTCCTCATTAATTCTTGGCAAAACTCTCTTGACTTCCCATCCGTATGTATCAACTCTTATATTTGATCCAACAGCATCCATCACATCAATTGTTTCCGTTTTTTTAAGTTCCCATGGTCTAGCTTCAAAGACATAAGGTTTTGATGTAAGTGCACCGACAGGACATAAATCAATAACATTAGCTGAGAGTTCAGACTCCATTGCTTTTTCTAAATAAGTAGTAATTTGCATATTCTCACCTCTGCCAATTGCTCCAAGCTCAGGAACTCCAGCGACTTCAGTTGCAAATCTAATACACCTTGTACAATGAATGCATCTTGTCATTTGCGTTTTTATAAGAGGACCCATATATTTTTCGGGTACATATCTTTTATTTTCTTTAAATCTTGATTTATCAATTCCATAATACATAGATTGGTCTTGTAAATCACATTCCCCACCCTGATCACATACTGGACAATCAAGTGGATGGTTTGCTAGTAAAAATTCCATTACACCTTTTCTAGCTTTTTTCACTTTTTCAGTATTAGTTTTTAGCACCATCCCCTCTGCAGCAGGCATAGCGCAAGATGCTATTGGCTTAGGAGATTTTTCCATTTCAACTAAACACATTCTACAATTTCCAGCTATAGATAATTTTTCGTGATAACAGAACCTAGGTATTTCTGCTCCAGCTTGTTCGCAAGCTTGTAATACTGTAGTTCCTTCTTCTACCTCAACATCTATATCATTTACTTTAAGTTTAAGCATTTTCTTTTTCTAATAAATGTTGATCAACTAAATAAGGTATATCTTTTTGCTTTTTCACAATTGGATCAAACTTATTTCTTTCAATTATTTCGTCTTTAAAATTTCTGATTAATCCCTGAACAGGCCATGAAGATCCTTCTCCAAAAGCACAAATAGTATGACCTTCGATTTGTTTTGTTACATCTAATAACATATCTACTTCATCTCTTGTGGCTTCACCTTTTGCCATTCTTTCTAACATTCTCCACATCCAACCAGAACCTTCTCTACATGGTGTACATTGACCACAGCTCTCGTGTTTATAAAATCGAGCAATTCTAGCCATACACTTTATAATATCTTGATCTTTGTTTATAACCACAATACCAGCTGTTCCTAAACCAGTTTTATTCTCAACACATGCATCGAAGTCCATTTTAATTGTTTCACATGTCTCTTTTGGTAGTAAAGGCATTGACGAACCACCAGGTATAACTGCTTTTAGATTATCCCATCCGCCTATTACTCCACCAGCATGTTTTTCAATTAATTCTTTTAATGGAATTCCCATTTCTTCTTCTACGTTGCAGGGATTATTTACATTTCCTGAAATACAATATATTTTAGAACCAGTATTTTTTGGTCTACCGAGGGATGAAAACCATTTTCCTCCTCTTCTTAGTATAGTTGGTACCACTGAAATTGTTTCAACATTGTTTATTATTGTCGGGCATCCATAAAGTCCTATTAATGCTGGAAATGGAGGTTTTAATCTTGGTTGACCTTTTTTCCCCTCAATACTCTCAAGCAAAGCAGTTTCCTCACCACATATATAAGCTCCAGCACCATAATGAATATATATATCTAATTCCCAATCGGTCCCTGCAGAATTTTTTCCTAAGAGACCGTCCTTGTAAGCTTCATCGATAGCTGTTTGAAGCTTTTGTCCTTCATTAAAATATTCTCCTCTTATGTAAATATAGCACTTGTGTGCATTAACTGCGTAAGATGAAATTAAGCAGCCTTCTATTAATTTATGAGGTTCAAATCTTAGAATATCTCTATCTTTGCATGTGCCAGGTTCAGACTCATCTGCATTTATTACTAAATAATGTGGTCTTGATCCAACTTCTTTTGGAGCAAAAGACCATTTCAATCCTGTAGGGAATCCAGCACCACCTCTTCCTCTAAGTTCAGATGCTTTAATTTCATTAATTATCCATTCTCTTCCTTTGCCGCAAATTTCTTTTGTATCCTTCCAGTCTCCCCTCTGTTTTGCAGATATTAAATCAGCACCAAAATCATTGTATAAATTTTGAAAAATTCTATCTTTATCTTCAAGCATTTTTATTACCTATTAATGTTTTTCTAGTATTTTCTGGTTCAGAACTTAATCTGCCTCTATAAGATCCTGGTTGAGGAACTTCATCATTACTTATTTTATCAATTATTTGTTCAAGTTTTTTTGAATCTAAATCCTCATAATAATCTTCATTTAATTGAAGCATTGGAGCATTCACACAAGCACCTAAACATTCTACTTCTAACCAAGAAGTTTTTCCATCCTTAGACAAACGATTTTCTTCCTCAGAAATTTTTCGTTTACAAACATCTACTAAATTATAAGCTCCCCTTAACATACATGGGGTTGTAGTACAGACTTGAAAGAAATACTTTCCAACTGGAGTTAAATTATACATGCTATAAAATGTAGCTACTTCATATACTTTTATATATGGCATATCTAAATACTTTGCTATGTATTTCATTGCACTTAAAGGTATCCAATTATCATTTTGTTTTTGTGCTAAGTACAATAAAGCCATAACTGCACTTTGTTGTTTTCCAGAAGGATAATTTTTAATAATACTATCAGCAGTTTCTTTGTTTTTTTTATTAAACTCAAAGTTTTCAGGTTGTGTCTTTGATATTTTTTTAATAGCCATTATCTATCTACCTCTCCAAAAACAATATCCATAGAACCTAAAACTGCAGGAACATCAGCTAACATATGACCTTTGATTAAGTAATCCATTGCTTGTAAATGAGAAAATCCTGGAGCTCTAATTTTACATTTGTAAGGTTTGCTTGAACCATCAGAAATTAAATAAACACCAAATTCTCCTTTAGGAGCTTCTACAGCTGTATATATTTCATCTTTATCAACCCTATAACCTTCGGTATATAACTTGAAATGATGGATCAATGCTTCCATAGATTGTTTTATTTCTTTTTTTGGTGGTGGACTGATTTTTCCATCATCAGTTTTAATTGGTCCTACAGGTAAATTTGCCAAGCATTGATTTATTATATTTACACTTTCTTTCATTTCTTCAATTCTACATAGGTATCTGTCGTAACAATCACCATTTTTTCCTACTGGAATTTTGAATTCGAATTGTTCATAACAATCGTAAGGTTGGGATTTTCTTAAATCCCAGGGTACGCCAGATCCTCTCAACATAACACCAGAAAAAGAATAATCGAGAGCATCTTGTTTTGATACTACTCCTATATCAACGTTCCTTTGCTTAAATATTCGGTTATCAGTTAAAAGTAATTCTAAATCATTTATTATTTTTGGGAATCTTTCACAAAATTTTCCGATTTCTTTATCTAATCCTTTTGGTAGATCTTGATGTACTCCTCCAGCTCTAAAATAATTAGCATGCAATCTAGAACCAGAAACTTTTTCATAAAAACCCATTAATATTTCTCTCTCTTCAAATCCCCATAAAGTTGGAGTTAATGCACCAACATCCATTGCTTGAGTTGTGATATTTAAAATATGACTAAGTATTCTTCCAATTTCACAAAACATTACTCTAATGTATTGAGCTCTTATCGGAACTTCTATTTTTAGAATTTTTTCAATTGCTAAAGCAAAGGCATGTTCTTGATTCATTGGTGCAACATAATCTAATCGATCAAAATAGGGAACTGCCTGGGTATAAGTTTTATTTTCAATTAATTTTTCTGTCCCTCTATGCAATAAGCCAATGTGTGGATCTGCTTTTTCAACAATTTCTCCATCTAACTGCAATATTAATCGCAAAACTCCATGAGCTGCTGGATGCTGAGGTCCAAAATTTAGATTCAAAGTTTTAGTTTCTTTTGCCATTATTCTTTGGTTTGTTCTTTTATATATTTGGTTCCTTCCCAAGGACTTTCATAATCAAAATTTCTATAATTTTGTTCTAATTTTACTGGTTCATAAATAACTTTTTTAGTTTCTTGACTGTATCTAACTTCATTATGACCTGTTAAAGGAAAATCTTTCCTTAATGGATGTCCTTCAAAACCATAATCTGTAAGTATTCTTCTCAGGTCCGGATGATCTTTGAAATCTATTCCATACATGTCATACACTTCTCTTTCCATCCAATTTGCAGCAGGAAATATAGATGTTATTGAACCAACAATTTCTTTTTCTTTTACATCTATCTCTATGATAATTCTTTGATTAAATTCATGACTTAATAATAGATAAACTAATTTAAATCTAATTTCATTTTCAGGAAAATCTACAGCTGTGATATCTATCAGTTGTCTAAATTTAGTTTTTGAATTTGTTTTTAAGAACAAAATAACTTCTGTTAAGTCCGTTTCATCAATTTTTAAATAAATTTGATTATGTTTGATTAAAGAACTTTTTATTTTAGTATTTAGTTCTGAATTCAAAATTTTTTCTAAATCCTGGATGTTTTGCATTTTTTATCTTTCCAGAGAACCTTTGTTCCTGATTTTCTTTTGAAGTTGCATTATCCCATATAAAAGTGCTTCAGCAGAAGGAGGGCACCCAGGAACATATACATCAACTGGCACAATACGATCACATCCCCTTACGACAGAATATGAGTAATGATAATATCCCCCACCATTTGCACAACTTCCCATGGAAATTACATATCTTGGTTCTGGCATCTGATCATAAACTTTTCTTAGTGCTGGAGCCATTTTGTTTGTAAGAGTTCCAGCAACAATCATAACATCTGATTGTCTAGGTGAAGCTCTAGGGGCAGCACCAAATCTTTCTAAATCATATCTTGGCATTGAAGTTTGCATCATTTCGACAGCACAACATGCAAGACCAAAAGTCATCCAATGTAAAGATCCAGTTCTAGCCCAGTTAACTAAATTATCAAGTGATGTTGTTATAAAACCATTGTCACTGAAATCTTGTGCTAATTGCTTAAATTCTTCTGGAATATTTTTTTTTCTTTCTTCTAAATTCATTTTATTCCCAGTCTAGTGCTCCTTTTTTCCATTCATATATAAAACCAATAGTAAGAATAAATAAGAAGATCATCATTGATGTAAATCCGAATATTCCGATTTTGCCTAGTGATATTGCCCAGGGAAATAGAAACGCGATTTCTAAATCAAAAATAATAAATAATATTGCAACAAGATAAAATCTAACATCAAATTCCATTCTAGAGTCATTAAATGGTTCGAAACCACATTCGTATGCTGATAGTTTCTCTGGATCAGGATTTTTTGGAGATGCTAAGTAATTTACTGCCACAAATGCTACACTTAATACAAGTGCAACTAGTAAAAATACAATTATTGGCAAATAATCTTTTAAAAATTCCGCAAGCATGATGAGTCTATATAGCACCTTTTAGATCAACTAAAAGAGCAGATAGGTCACATTTTAAGGCTTTATTTTATTCATTTATTTGATGGCGGGAGTGAAGGGACTCGAACCCTCGACCTATCGCGTGACAGGCGATCGCTCTAACCAACTGAGCTACACCCCCGTGTTCTGGTGGGCAGTAAAGGACTCGAACCTTTGACCCCCTCGGTGTAAACGAGATGCTCTACCAACTGAGCTAACCGCCCAAAACATGGTACTATTACATCAAGGCTATTATAATGTAAATTGTTTATTACTGAATACTAGCTTGAGATTTATCGTCTTTTTTAGTTTCTGTTAATTTATCTACTTCAGTCCATTCAGTAGGCTTCAATTCTTTGGTTAAAGCTATTTTAATTACTTCATCAGCAGTTTCTACTGGCACTATTTCAATATCGTCTTTCACTTTTTTTGGTACATCAACTAAATCTTTTTCATTCTCTTTAGGTATCAAAACTTTTTTAACACCAGCTCTGTGAGCTGCTAATAGTTTTTCTTTAAGTCCGCCAATTGGCAAAACCTGGCCTGTGATTGTTACCTCACCTGTCATTGCTATTTCTCTTTTTACTGGAACTTTTGTAATTGATGATACTATTGATGTAACCATAGCTATTCCAGCTGAAGGACCATCTTTAGGTGTTGCACCTTCAGGTACATGTATGTGAAAATCTTTTTTTTCAAATAATGGCGGCGTTACTCCAAATTCTAAACATTTTGACCTTACATAAGATTTTGCAGCTTTTACAGATTCTTGCATTACATCGCCTAGCTTACCAGTTATTTGCATTCTGCCTTTACCTGGCATATTAACAGTTTCAACTTTCAATATTTCTCCTCCAAACTCTGTCCAAGCTAAACCTATAACTATTCCAACTTTGTCTTTTGCTTCTAGTTCACCAAATTTAAATTTCTTAATTCCAAGAAAATCAGGTATATTTTTTTCATTGACCTCGACACTCTTTTCTTCGTTATTAACAACTTTTTTAACAACTTTTCTTGTTACTTTTGATATTTCTCTCTCTAAATTTCTGACACCACTTTCTCTTGTATAACTTCTAATAATTTCTTTAATTGTATCGTCAGCTAACTTCATCTCGCCTTCTTTAACACCATTGTCTTTGATTTGTTTAGGAAGTAAATATTTATTAGCAATATTAATCTTCTCATCTTCTGTATATCCTGGAATTCTTATGACTTCCATTCTATCTAAAAGTGGAGGAAGAATATTTAATGTGTTTGCTGTTGTTACAAACATTACATCTGATAAATCATAATCAACTTCAAGGTAATGATCATTAAATGTTGTATTTTGCTCAGGATCCAAAGCCTCTAATAAAGCTGATGATGGATCACCTCTATAATCGTTTCCAACTTTATCAATCTCATCTAATAAAAATAATGGATTTTTAGTACCTGCTTTTTTCATCATTTGAATAATTTTTCCTGGAAGCGAGCCAATGTAAGTTCTTCTGTGACCTCTTACTTCCGCTTCATCTCTCACTCCACCTAAAGACATTCTTACAAATTGTCTATTAGTTGCCTTAGCTATTGATTTACCTAAAGAAGTTTTACCTACACCTGGTGGACCTACTAAACATAGAATAGGACCTTTAATTTTATCCATTCTTTTCTGCACAGCTAAAAATTCTATAATTCTCTCTTTAACTTTTTCTAATCCAAAATGATCTTCCTCAAGAATTTTTAAAGCTTTATTTAAATCGATATCTACCTTATCTTTTTTAAACCATGGTAAATCTATCATCCAATCTAAGTAATTTCTTACAACTGTAGCTTCAGCGGACATTGGACTCATATTTTTTAATTTTTTAAGTTCAGACATACATTTCTTTTCAACCTCTTTTGGCATCTTTGCCTTCAAAATTGATTTTTTTAAGCTTGTGGTCTCATCCTTGCCGTCTTCAATTTCACCCAATTCTTTTTGAATAGCTTTTAATTGCTCATTTAAATAATACTCTCTTTGAGTTTTTTCCATTTGGGTTTTAACTCTTCCTCTAATCCTTTTCTCAACACCTATAATGCTTGCCTCATTTTCCATAATTTTAATGACGCTATTTAATCTTTTTTTAACATCTAAAGTTTCAAAGATTTGTTGTTTTTCTGAGATACTAGCGTTGATATGCGAAATTATATTATCAGCAATTTTAGATGGATCTTTTAATTGTTTAATAGTGTTTATGATCTCTGAAGATATTTTTTTATTCACTGAGGTTAATTTTTCTAATCTTTTTATCGCTGTTAAACTTAATGGTAATAGATCATCGTCCTTTGATGAAATATCTTTTTGATACTCAAATGAACATTTGATAAATTTTTCATCATCTTTAAAATCTATTATTTTTACTCTTTTAGTACCTTCTACTAATACTTTAACTGTTCCATCTGGAAGCTTAAGTAGCTGTAATATGTTACTTTCACATCCATAAGTGAATACATCATTTTTTTTAGGATCATCAACTTCTGAATTTTTTTGAGTGACAAGAACAATTTTTTTATCACCTTTCATTACTTCATTTAACGCAGTGATAGACTTATCTCTTCCAACAAATAAAGGAATAACCATACTTGGGAAAACAACTATATCTCTTAAAGGTAATAACGGTAATGTTACTTTTATATCCATCAGAGAAATATGGATATTATATTTTATAATGCAATAGGAAATTATGGTTTATTAACGCTAAATTATGCTGCTGAAGTCTTGTCAGTTTTAGTTTTGTTCTTTGAATGAACAATAACAGGCGCCGATACACCTTTCGCCGCACCAGAATCAATTATAACTTCTTCGATGTTATCTTGACTTGGTAGATCAAACATTGTTTTTAATAATATGTTTTCTAGAATCGATCTAAGTCCTCTTGCTCCAGTTTTTTTAGATATTGCCTTGTTAGCAATGTCTTTAACTGATTGATCTTTAAAAGTAAGTTTTACTCCCTCTAATTTAAATAGCTCTTGGTATTGTTTAATTAAAGAATTTTTTGGTTCTAATAAAATTTTAACTAAAGATTTTTCATCAAGATCATCTAAAGTAGCAGTTATAGGTAATCTTCCAATAAATTCTGGTATCAATCCGTATTTTAATAGATCTTCAGGCTCAAGATTTTTCATCCATTCACCAACCTTTTTATCTTCAAGACTTTTGACTTCAGCACCGAATCCAATTGATGAACCTTTGTCTCTTTGTGAAATAATTTTATCTAAACCTGCAAACGCACCACCACATATAAATAATATGTTAGTGGTATCTACTTGTAAAAACTCTTGTTGCGGATGTTTTCTTCCACCTTGTGGGGGTACACTAGCAACTGTTCCTTCCATTATTTTTAATAAAGCTTGCTGAACACCTTCACCAGAAACATCTCTTGTAATTGATGGGTTTTCTGATTTTCTGCTAATTTTATCTACTTCATCAATATAAACAATTCCTCTTTGCGCTTTTTCAACGTTATAATCTGCTGCTTGTAATAATTTTAATATAATATTTTCAACATCTTCACCTACATAACCAGCTTCTGTTAATGTAGTTGCATCTGCCATAGTGAAAGGCACATCTAAAATTCTTGCTAAAGTTTGAGCTAGTAAAGTTTTTCCACATCCTGTTGGTCCAACTAACAGAATATTTGATTTTGAGAGTTCAACGTTTTTACTAGTTTTATTTTCATAATTTAATCTTTTGTAATGATTGTGAACTGCAACTGATAAAACTTTTTTTGCATGGTCTTGTCCGATTACATAATCATCTAGAACTGAGCAAATCTCTTTTGGTGATGGCAATCCATCTTGATGTTTAACAAAAGTATCTTTGCTCTCTTCTTTGATGATGTCCATACATAATTCAACACACTCATCACAAATAAATACAGTTGGGCCAGCAATTAATTTTCTGACCTCATGTTGACTCTTTCCACAGAAAGAACAGTAAAGAATATTTTTATTATTGTTGCTCATAGTTTTTTATAACGAATCAATTTGAATACTTTATTACAAAGATCGCTTCTTAATCAAGTATAGGTTGTGAATAAACTATATATTGTTGTTTAATCTCTTTTTTCTACCACTTTATCGATCAAACCAAAATCTTTAGCATGATCAGGCGTCATAAAATTGTCTCTCTCCAAAGCTTCTTTGATTTGATCAACCGACTTACCTGTGTGTTTAGAATAAATTTCATTCAATCTTTTTTTTAAAGACATAACTTCATTAGCATGAATTTCTATATCTGTAGCTTGACCTTGAAAACCTGCAGAAGGTTGATGAACCATTATTCTTGAATTTGGTAGTGATAATCTTTTTCCTTTAGATCCTGCGGCCAATAAAAATGATCCCATGCTTGCAGCTTGACCAATACACAAAGTACTAACTTCAGGTTTGATGTATTGCATCGTGTCATAAATTCCTAAGCCAGCTGTGACTAAACCACCAGGACTATTTATGTATAATGAAATTTCTTTTTTTGGATCTTCAGACTCTAAAAATAATAATTGAGCAGTAACCAAAGATGCAACTGCATCATTAATTGGTCCAACTACAAAAACAATTCTCTCTTTTAATAATCTTGAATAAATATCATAAGCTCTTTCACCACGGCTTGATTGTTCAACTACCATTGGTATCAAAGTACTTAGATGTTCTGGAATTTTTGTGGTCATAAGTGATTCGATCTACTTATACAACTTGTGATTACTTTTTGCTAACTTTTTTTGTTGATTTAGTTTTTTTTGCTACTTTTTTTGGAGCTTTAGATGGTTTGGCTGTTTTCTTTTCTTTCTTATCTTCTGTCTTAACTTCTTTTTTCTCTTTTGCTTTACCGTCAGCACCTTCAGATAGTTTTGCTAATTTTTCTTGCTCTTTTAAATTTTTTTCATTCTCTTCTTTTAATATTTTTTCAGCTTCTTCTTTACTAATTTCTTTTTTATTTACTTTTGCAATTTTTTTAAGTTCACCTATTATTTTTTCTTCATAAATAGAACCTCTTAAACTCTCAATAGCTCCTGGATTTTTCTCATAATACTCTTTAACCATTTTTTCTTGTCCAGGCATCATTCTAAATTGTTTTTGTATTTCTGCATTTAATTCTTCTTGAGATACTTTAATTTTATTTTTCTCACCAAATGCATTTAAAATTAAACCAGTTTTAATTCTTTTTTTGGCTTGTTCCTCGAAGTATTTCATATTTTTTTTTTTCTCTTCTTCTTTCATGCCTTGAGCTAGTAAATTTAATTCTTGTTCAATTAGATTTGCTGGTAACTGATCTAGTTTTTGTTTTTCAATTTGTTCAAGAATTTGTTTTTTTGAAATAATTTCTAATGAATTTTTAAATTCATCATTGATTTGTTTAGATATTAATTCTTTTAAATTATTTAAGTCTTTTGCGCCTAAATTTTTTGCAAAGTTGTCATCTATTTTAGTTTCTTCAGGTTTTTTTACTGCTGTAATTTTGCATTCAAATACCGCAGATTTGTTAGCTACTTCTTTTTCTGGAAAGTTTTCTGGTAGTTTAACTTCTACTTTTTTATCTTGTTTATTTTTGACACCTTCTAATTGCTTATCAAATCCTTTAATAAACAAATCTTTTCCAAGTTCTAATTGAGTATTTTTTCCTTCATTTCCTTTAAAATCTTTTCTATCAACAGTCGCTTTATAATCAAATATAACTAAATCACCTTCTTTAGCTGCATAACTTTCTTCTGCGTCTTTAAAGTTTTTTTGGGTTTTTGCTATTTGATCAATTCTTTTATCTGTTTCTTTTGGATCAATTTTAACAACGTATTCATCTACCTTAAGATCTTTTAATGATCCAACTTCAACATTAGGTAGTTCTGTTACAGAAATAGTGTATTCAAGATCTTTTCCTTCACCAAATGACTTTAAATCAATTTTAGGCTGACCAGCTGGTTTAATTTTATTATCCTCAAGAGCTTTAGTTGTTGTGTCTTTTAATACTTTATCTATAACCTCTCCATAGACTGCTTTTCCAAATTGTCTTTTTAGAATTTCTGTGGGAACTTTACCTGGTCTAAATCCTTTTAAAACGACATCTTTTTTAATCTCTTCATATTTTTCATCGAGATATCCAGATATAGTTTTTTTATCGATAAAAACTTTTATATTTTTTTCTAAACCTTTTTTGTTTTCTACTGTTACTTTCATAAAATATGGTAGGCGAGAAAGGACTCGAACCTTCACAGTTTGCACTATTGGTTCCTAAGACCAACGCGTCTACCAATTCCGCCACTCGCCCAAATTATTGGTGCTTTATATATGATTGTTTATAATTGTCCAATTAGAATAATAGTGTAAAACATTAGCTTAATTGATATGAGCAAAACAAATATAGCAATTGTTATTTATCTCATCGGTCTTGGATTAGGTGCAATCTTTTTAGATATATGGAGTGCTGAAACTAGTCCAAAAGCTTTATTAGGAATTGCATGGACAACTTTATTTGCTATTGCTTTATTTTTCGCTGAAAAAGAAAAAGAGGAAAAAAAAGATTAATTCTTCTTTATTAGTTCACTTATAAAAAGCTCACCATCACCATCATCAACTGCTTTTTTATAGAAAGATTTTGATAGATCGGATAATTTTTCCGCATTATCCATACCTTTTAGTAAATCTGTAATGTATGTTAAATCTTTTAATGTATTAGTTGCTGTAAACTTAAAACCTGTGTAATCGTCCTCTAGAACCTTGTCAAAAATTCTCTTTAAAGCATTAGAATTACCTGAGCCTAATTGGGCTACTTTATAAAGTTTATCTAAATCTATGTCTAATTTTTTTGCAGCTTTTATTAACTCAATTACATAAGTAGCAGTTCCTAAAGATAAAAAATTATTTAATAATTTTGTTTTTGCACCATTTCCAATCCCTCCAAAATGATAATAATTTTTACAAAAACATTTTAAAAGTTCTTCTGATCTTTTTAGATTTTCTTCAGACCCACCAACAATTCCACCTAATATTGCCTCTTCTGCTTGAACAGGACCTCCCATTACAGGGCACTCTAAATAAGGAATATTATTTGCATTTAATATTTGCTCCATTTCAATAGATCCATTTTGATTATGGGTAGTAATATCAATTATGATTGTTTTATTAGTTAACAATGAAACTATTTTTTTTCCAATTTTATGAGCAATAGGAGAATTTGTTACACACAAAAACAAGGCATCTAATCCACTTTTACAAAGTTCCTCATAAGTTTTAACTTCTTTTGCACCCTCTTTAACTATTCTATCAATTGGCTTTCTGTTCTTATTGGCAATTACAAATAATTCATGATTATTTTTAAGAATATTATTTGCGATACCAAATCCCATCCATCCAACACCTATAAATCCAACTTTCATTCTAAGGCAATACTTATTTTATTTAGTTTAATTTTTTAATAGTTTAATTTTGAGCATTTCAAACTCTTCTTTTGAAATCAGCCCTGATTTATACATTTCATTTAATTCTTTTATTTTGGACATCAAA
>CACHLB010000008.1 GCA_902580505.1 uncultured Pelagibacteraceae bacterium | reverse complement strand
TATTAATAGAGATCATGAGTCAGTGCCTAAGATGTTTGCAAAAAAATACATATATTTCTATTATCCCTTTTTCTGGATCATTCTAATAATATTCTTATTACTAAAATGACAAAGTCTAAAAAACCTATTCAGCCTGTTAGTGGCACAGAAGTGCCAAGATATGCGGGCCCTTCTACATTTGCAAGATTACCTGAGCTAAGAGATGTAGAAAGTTGTGATGTTGCTATTGTCGGAGTTCCATTTGATTCAGGAACAAGTTATAGACCAGGTGCAAGATTTGGACCACAAAGTATTAGACAAGCATCTAGACATTTAAGGACAAATTATCATCCTAATTATGATGTAGAACCATTCAAAGTACAACAAGTTGCAGATGCAGGTGACATTACTTGCAATCCATTTAATATTGATGAAGCCATTAAACAAATCGAAATAGGAGCAACCGATTTATTAAATAAAGTTGGAGGAATAATAAGCCTTGGAGGAGATCACACAATTGCTGTGCCTTTACTTAGAGCAGCCAATAAAAAAAATAATGGACCCGTATCACTTGTTCATTTTGATGCCCATTTAGATACCTGGGATACATACTTTGGAGCACCATATACGCATGGTACTCCATTTAGAAGAGCTCGTGAGGAAAATTTATTTTTAGATGACGCCTCTATGCATGTAGGTATAAGAGGTCCACTTTATAGCAGAGATGATATAAAAAATGATGAAAGCTTTGGATTTAAAATTATTCATTGTGATGAATTTCAAACAGAAGGAATTGATAAAATTGTTGAAAGAATAAAAAATAGAGTAGGTGATAATGCATTATATTTGTCCATTGATATTGATGTATTAGATCCAGCATTTGCACCAGGCACCGGAACACCTGAAATTGCAGGAATGACCACAAGAGAAATGGTAAACGTCCTCAGGGGTTTATCTGGTTTAAATTTGATTTCTGCAGATGTAGTTGAAGTTGCGCCTGCTTATGATCATGCAGAAGTAACCTCTCTAGCTGCAGCAACAATTGTTTATGAATTAACTAATTTATTTGCAAAATCATGAAGAAAGGATAATTTGCGCACATGATTGAAAAGAGAAATTTTTATATTAATGGTTCATGGGTTCCCCCAAAAAACTCAAGAGATATTGAGGTCATAAATCCAGCAACAGAAAAAAATTGTGCAGTAATTTCTTTAGGCAGTAAGGAGGATATTAATGATGCAGTTTTAGCAGCTAAAGAAGCTTTTAAAACTTGGGGATTTACCTCTAAAGAAGAAAGATTGTCATTATTAGAAGTATTTTATTCATTATATAAAAAAAGATGGAATGATATTACAGATGCAATTATTCAAGAGATGGGAGCACCAAAAGACTTTGCTTCAAAACTACAAACAGGAACTGGTGCGAGTCATACAAAATCATTTATTCGTTATCTAAAAGAATTTGAATTCGAAAAACCTTTGGGAGATCATGCAAAAAATCAAAGAATAATATACGAGCCTAAAGGTGTGTGTGCATTAATAACACCGTGGAACTGGCCAATAAATCAAGTTACTTTAAAAGTCATTCCTGCATTAGCCTCTGGTTGTACTATGATTTTAAAACCTTCAGAACTAGCACCTTTATCGGCAATGATCATAGCTGAGTTAATAGATGAAGCAAAATTTCCAAAAGGTGTTTTTAATTTAGTTAATGGCGATGGGGAAATAACTGGAGATGCATTAACAAGTCATCCAGATGTAAATATGATTTCATTCACCGGCTCTACAAGAGCAGGGGCTTTAATTTCTCAAAATGCTGCAAAGGACTTTAAAAGAGTAAGTTTGGAGCTAGGAGGAAAAGGTGCAAATATTATATTTAAAGATGCTGATGCTGAAGCAATTGAAAGAGGTGCATTTAGATGTTTTAGAAATTCAGGACAATCATGTAATGCCCCTACAAGAATGCTTGTTGAAAAATCAATATATAATGAAGCGATAGAAAGACTGAGAAAATACGCAAATGAATTTAAAGTAGATGATCCAAATAAAAGTGGAGAGCATATTGGTCCTGTAATTTCTGAAACTCAATTCAATAAAATTCAAGGTTTAATTCAAAAAGGAATAGATGAAGGAGCAAATTTAGTTGCAGGTGGAGTTGGAAAACCAAACGGATTAAATGATGGTTATTATGTAAAACCGACTGTTTTTGCAGATGTAAAAAATGAAATGGAAATTGCAAGAACAGAGATATTTGGTCCTGTTTTATCTGTTATTCCATTTGAAACTGAAGAAGAGGCAATTAAAATTGCAAATGATACTGATTATGGATTAACAAACTATATTCAAACTCAAGATAAGGAAAAAGTACAAAGAGTTGCCAGAAAACTTAGATCTGGAATGGTTGATGTAAATGGTGCTGGTATTGCAGTTGATGCACCTTTTGGAGGTTTCAAACATTCTGGAATTGGAAGGGAAGCAGGTAAAGAAGGATTGCTTGAATTTCTAGAAGTTAAATCTGTAGGTGGTTGGAATTAATTTATAGATTTATCTTTTACACCTTTTAAAAATTCAAGACATTTCTTTAATTCACTAAGTTCTATATATTCATCAATTTTATGAGCCTGTTCAATGGAACCTGGTCCACAAACTACAGTACTAATGCCAACTTCTTGAAAGAGTCCAGCTTCTGTTCCAAATGAAACAGCTTCTCTTGAATTGTCACCAGTTATACTAGAAACAAATTCACAGGCCTCGGAATCGTTCAATCTATTAAATCCAACTACTTCGCCTATAATTTCTTTTTTAATATAAGCATCTGAAAAAACTTTTTTCATTTCTGGCAATAATTCTTTATCAACATAATCGTCTATTATTTGATTTACAAAATCTCCATCTTCTCTGACAACTGGTCTAGTTTCCCATTCAACTTTACATTTATCAGCGATAACATTATGAGCTATACCGCCTGAAACCCCACCAACTGATAATGTAGAATATGGTGGATTAAATATACAATCTTTAGGTGCTCTATCTTTTAGTTTTGATCTAATTTCTAATAATTTGTTTACATACCTCGATGCATATTCAACTGCATTAACACCTTGGCCTGGTTTAGAACTATGACCAGCTAAACCTCCAAAGTGAATTGTATATTCATTCATACCTTTATGGGCATCAATGATTTTCATACTGGTTGGTTCACCAATTATACAAATTCCGTCTTTAATATCTCTTTTTTTTAATTCTTTTATTAATAATGGTGCGCCGATGCATGCGGTTTCTTCATCGAATGTAAATGAAAAGTGAATGTCTCTGTCTAAATTATTTTCTTTAAATACAGGAGCATATGCTAAAGCACATGCAATAAAACCTTTCATATCACAAGAACCTCTCCCAAATAATTTCTCATTTTTTATAGTTGCAACAAATGGATCAGTAGACCAGCCTTTTGAAACAGGGACTACATCTGTATGACCTGAAAGAATAATCGGTTTTTTACCATTTCCATTTTTAGATTTTAAAGAAGCAAAAAGATTTACTCTTTTTTTATCACCATCAAAAATTCTAAATGAAGTTGCTCCTAAATTTTTTAAAATATCATCACAATAATTAATGAGACTATTATTATCGTTTCCAGAAATAGTTTTGAAAGCAATTAAATCTGTCAATATTCGTATCGAATCTTTATAAATTTTATCAGGATTATTTTCTGTACTCATTTACAAATCATTATATATTAAATTTATGAAAGAACAAATTACGTATGAAGACTTTGATAAAGTCGATATTAGATTAGGAACAATTATCTCTGTAAGAAAAAATGAAAAAGCAAGAAAACCTTCATTAGTTGTAGAGGTTGATTTTGGAGAAAAAATAGGGATAAAACAATCTTCAGCTCAAATAACTCATTATTACAATGAAGAGAATCTTAAAGGAAAACAAGTAATTGGTGTTTGTAATTTTGCAGAAAAAAATATTGCTGGAGTTATTTCGCAAGTATTAATTCTCGGAGCTATAGATGTAGAAGGTAGAGTAACTCTAGTTCATCCATCTCAAGAAGCAGAGAATGGATTACCAATTGCTTAAATGCATCCAGAACTATTATCATTAAGTTTATTTTTTTTTGTTACCAGTTGCTCACCTGGCCCAAATAATATTGTTGCTTCTCATTCAGGTTTTAATCATGGAGTAAAAAAAACTATACCTCTAATGTTAGGTGTTATATTTGGTTTTACCTCAATGCTATCTTTAGTCAATTTTGGGCTAATTAATGTTTTTAAATTATATCCAATAATTCAAAAGATTTTAGTTTTTACAGGGTCTGCATTTTTAGTTTATTTGGCTTACAGAATTTCATTTTCTAAATCATCAAATCAAAAAGAAAAATTAGAACCTGTTAAATTTATAGAAACATTTCTTTTTCAATTCTTAAATCCTAAAGGGGTAATCGTTGCTATTATTGCAGTATCAACTTATATCGAATCTGGAGATAACTTTTTTACTTATTCTTTCTGGCTCCTAACTTCTGCCTTTTTCTTTGCTATATTTAGTATCTTATTCTGGACTTTAATTGGTAAATTTATGAGAAAATTCGCGACAAATGAGAAATTTATTAAATGGTTCAATTATGTTATGTCAGCGCTTTTATTAGGCTGCATAGCTACATTTTATTATTAAATATGAAACCAGGAGACAAAAACTCGTTCAATTCGTTAACTAAAATTTCAGTTAACGGCAAAAGTTATAATTTTTACTCACTGAAAGAGGCTGAGAAAAATGGTTTAACAGGTATATCAAAGCTTCCAAAATCATTGAAGGTCTTGCTTGAAAATTTGTTAAGATTTGAGGACGATATAACGGTTAATAAAAATCAAATTGAAGCTATTAAAGATTGGTTAAAATCTAAAAGTTCTAATACAGAAATTGCATATAGGCCTGCGAGAGTTTTACTTCAAGACTACACTGGAATTCCTGCAGTTGCAGATTTAGCCGCAATGAGAGAGGCTGTAAAAGAAAAAAATAAAGATCCAAGCACTATCAATCCATTATCATCAGTTGATTTGGTAATTGATCACTCTGTGCAAGTAGATAAATTTGCAAATATAAATTCATTAAAAGAAAATGTTGATATTGAATTTAATCGGAATGCTGAAAGATACTCCTTTCTTAAATGGGGGCAACAAGCATTCAATAATTTTAGAATAGTTCCACCGGGAACTGGAATATGTCATCAAGTCAATCTGGAATACCTTTCAAAAGTTGTCTGGAATGAAAAATACAAAGGTGAAGAATATATATTCCCAGATACTTTAGTTGGAACAGATAGTCATACAACTATGGTAAATGGTCTATCGGTTTTAGGCTGGGGCGTAGGTGGAATTGAAGCTGAAGCTGGAATGTTAGGTCAACCAATTTCGATGTTAATACCTGAAGTTATCGGGTTTGAAATGAAATCAAAAATGCCAGAAGGTACTACAGCAACTGATCTTGTCTTAACTGTAGTTAAAATGTTGAGAGATAAAGGAGTTGTGGGAAAGTTTGTAGAATTCTATGGTGAAGGACTAAAAAATCTGACTTTAGCAGATAGGGCTACTATAGCAAATATGGCACCCGAGTATGGTGCAACTTGTGGTTTTTTCCCAATAGATGACGAGACTTTAAAATATTTAAAATTCTCAGGAAGAGATGATCAAAATGTTGAAATTGTAAAACAGTATGCTCAAGAACAAGGACTTTGGGCAAGTTTAGATGTAGAATTTACAGACACTCTATCTTTAGATATGTCAACTATAGTGCCGACTATTTCAGGACCAAAACGTCCCCAAGATAAAGTTTTGCTAACTAATGCATCATCAAATTTTAAAAAAGTGTTTTCAGACGTTACTAAAAAAGAAGAACCAAATATTTATAATGTTGAAAAAGAAGAATTTAAAATAACTGATGGTGATGTTTTAATTGCTGCAATCACTTCTTGCACTAATACTTCTAATCCAAGTGTACTAATTGGAGCAGGTTTACTTGCAAAAAATGCAATTGAAAAAGGTTTAATGACTAAGCCCTGGGTGAAAACATCTTTAGCACCTGGATCTCAAGTAGTTACAGATTATTTAGAAAAAGCTGGGCTGAATATTTATTTAGATAAGTTAGGATTTAATTTAGTTGGTTATGGATGCACTACTTGTATTGGTAATTCAGGTCCATTAGCTGATAACATATCAGATTCCATAAAAAATAATAACATTTATGCTGTTTCAGTTTTATCTGGAAACAGAAACTTTGAAGGAAGAATTTCACCTCTAATAAAAGCAAACTATTTAGCGTCTCCGCCATTAGTTGTTGCTTATGCAATAGCAGGAACTATGAGATTTGATTTGTATGAGGATCCGTTAGGTAAAGATAAAGACGGTAAAGATGTTTTTTTAAAAGATATATGGCCATCTAACAAAGAAATAGAAGAAACATTGAGAAATTCATTAAATGCAGAAATGTTTATAAAAAGATACTCAAATGTTTCCCAAGGACCAGAACAATGGCAAAAAATTAAAACAGAGGAAACCAATATTTATAATTGGGAAGATAATTCAACATATGTAAAAAAACCTCCATTTTTCGACAATCTTCCAGATAAACCGGAAGGATTTAAAGAAATTAAGGATGCAAGACCATTATTAATATTAGGTGATAGTATTACCACTGATCATATTTCACCTGCTGGATCAATTCAAAAAGATAGTCCGACTGGAGAATATTTTATGAAACATCAAATTCTTCCTAAAGACTATAATTCCTATGGAGCAAGAAGAGGCAATCATGAGGTTATGATGAGAGGGACTTTTGCTAATATAAGAATTAGAAATGAAATGGCACCTGGTACTGAAGGTGGTTTTACAAAGTTGTACCCTGAGGAAAAAGTAATGCCAGTTTATGATGCGGTTGTTGAATATAAAAAAAGAGGTACCGATTTAGTTGTAATTGGTGGTAAAGAGTATGGAACTGGTTCATCAAGAGATTGGGCGGCCAAAGGAACTAAACTTTTAGGTGTGAAAGCTGTTTTTGCAGAAAGTTTTGAGAGAATTCATAGATCAAATCTTATAGGAATGGGCATACTACCATTACAGTTTAAAGATGGAATAAATAGAACTAATCTAAAATTAAATGGCTCAGAACTATTTTCTATTATTGACTTAGAAAAAGGTATAGATCCTAGAGATGAAGTTGATGTTGAAATTAAATATGTGTCTGGAGACATCAAGAGAATTAAAATGTTAAGTAGAATAGATACTAAGAACGAATTAGAGTATTACAAAAATGGTGGAATTTTACAATATGTACTTAGGAACATGATTTAATGGATGAAGATATTGAAATAATAAATACCCAAACACGTAATGAAAAAATTAAAAACTTTTTCATAAATAACAAAAATTCTTTAATTTCGATATTAGTAATAATTATTTTAGCTTTGATTGGCTACTTTTCTTTTGAAGAATATCAATCTAGCAAAAGAGAAAAATTAGCAGATAAATACGACTTAGCTGTAATAAGATATGAAGCTGATAATAAATATAATGTGATCCCAGATCTTAAAGAGGTGATTAATGCTAAAGACAAAACATATTCTCCTCTAGCCTTTTATTTTTTGCTAGATAACGATTTGATAAATTCAAAAGATGAAATTAACAATTATTTTGATATTTTAATTAATGATATTGGTTTGGATAAAAAGTTTAAAGAACTAACAATCTTTAAAAAAGGCCTATATAATTCAGATTTTTCAGATGAAAATCAATTGTTAGCTATTTTTAATCCTTTAATTAAAGCAGATAGTATATGGAAACCACACAGTCTTTATATTATGGCAGAATATTATTTATCAAAAAATCAAATGCAAAAATCAAAAGAATTTTTTGAGCAAATAGTTAATCTTGAAAATAATAACTCTAAAATAAAAACCAAAGCTCAAAAAAGGCTAAGATCTAGTTTCAGTGAGTAGGATAGTATTATATTTCGTCTTTTTACTTTTATTATCAAGTTGTAGTCAAAGTGATAAATCTGTCGAAAATACTAATTTTAAAATTTTATTTGAAGAAATTAAACCAATTCAACAACAATTAAATCCCAATACACAAATAAATCTATCTAAATTTGTTAAAGATAATAGTTTTATAAATAATAATACGAATAATAATGGAAATATAAACTTTGTACCAACATTTGAAAAAAAGAAAACATTTAAATTTTCAAAGATTAACCAGTTTAATTCAATCGATACAGATATTTTATTTATTAAAAATAATGATTTAATTTATTTTGATAATAAAGGAACGATATTCAGAATTAATGAAAATTTTGAAATTTTGTGGAAAGTAAATCATTACTCAAAGAAAGAGAGAAAAATTAATCCAATATTATATTTTAATTATATAGATAATAAAATTATTGCTGCTGATACTCTTTCAAATATTTTTTCATTAAATTTAGATAATGGGGAACTAAACTGGAAGAAGGACAGCCTATCTCCATTTAATTCAAATATTGCTATAAAAAATGATAAATTTGTTACTGTTGATTTTGATAATGTAATTAGATGTTTCTCAATAGTAGATGGAAATGAATTATGGAATTTTAAAACAGAGAACACATTCATTAAATCTCAAAAAAAATTATCTATAATTATTAAAGATGACATTGTTTATGCGCTTAATAATTTGGGTGATCTTACTGCATTAAATATTAATGATGGGAGTTTAGTTTGGCAAACACCTACTCAAAGTAACGAAATTATTTTAAGTGCATTTAGTCTTAAAAACTCAGAAATGATTTTAAATAATGAAACAATATATTTTTCAAATAATAAAAACGAATTATTTTCCATAGATTCAAGAACTGGAATAGTAAAATGGAAACAAACTGTAAATTCCAGTCTAAAGCCTACGATTTCAGAAAATTATATTTTTAACATTTCTCAAGAAGGATATTTATTTGTAATTGATACTGAGACTGGAAATATAATCAGGATTACTGATGTTTTCACAAGATTTAAAAAAAGAGAAAAAATTACACCTGTAGGCTTTGTTATTGCTAAAAATAAAATTTATTTGTCTACTGATAATGGACGAATTTTAATTATTAATTTAACTAATTCTGAAACAGAGAAAGTAATTAAATTTAATAATGAAAAAATATCGAGGCCATTTATTAATAATGCTAATATTTTTTTAATTAAAAATAATGGAATTATAAGATCAAATTAATGTTATTAAAATTTTTAGAAAAAATTGGAAGAAAAAAGGTAGTTTTAGATAGGGGTCCGTCTCACCCAAAATTTAATGAAGCTAAACCATGGATGAATAGATATTATTTATTATTTAGGAATAGACCAAAATGGTTTCCATTTAATATATTAATTCATGAAATGTTGGATGATGATCATGGGGATGGAGTTCATAATCATCTATTCCCTTATATTACAATAATTTTGAGAGGCGGTTATTGGGAAACTACTAAAAAAGGCAAGTTCTGGAGAAAACCTGGATATATTGGATTTAGATCAGCCAATGCATATCATAGAGTAGACCTTGAGCCAGGAACAAGGCCAATGACAATTTTTATCTCTGGACCTTTTGGATTAAGAAAAGGACCAAGATCAGAATATGGTATCGATTTTAATTCAAAAAAGAATTAATGCAAAAAAGTTTTGTTAAAGAATTTAAACTTTACTGCAAAAAGAAAAATTTAGACGTTAATTCGCATCAGATAAAACTCATAAAAATATTAGAGGAATATTATAAATTAAACTACAAATCATTTATCTCAAAAATTTTATCAAAAAAAAATTATAAAAAAGGCTTTTATCTTTATGGAGATGTTGGTGTGGGTAAAACCATGATATTGGATTTTTTTTTCAACTTAGTTGAGGGTAAAAAATTAAAACTTCACTTCAATGAATTTATGCTTAGCTTTCATGATTTTGTACACCAATCCAAAGATAAAAATGATGAAAATAAAATAAGTAAATTTGTTAAAAAATTAAAATCGAAAGCAAAATTAATATATTTTGATGAGTTTCAAGTTACAAATATAGTAGATGCAATGATACTTGGAAAATTATTTGATGAAATATTTAAAGAAGATTTAAAAATTATTGTAACCTCTAATATAAAAATCGAAAATTTGTATAAAGATGGGTTGCAAAGAGATCAATTCAAACCTTTTATAAAAATAATGCAAAATCAATCATTTGAATATCAATTAAATATAGATGATGATTATAGAAAGTCCAAAGGCAATAAAACTCAAAGATATTACTCACCTTTAAATCAAGAAAACAATTTTAAAATAAACAAATTATTTAGAGTGATGACTAAAGATAAGATTTTAAAAGAAAAGATTTTAAACATCAAAGGAAGAAAATTTATTTTAAAAAATTTTTATGATGGTATTGTTCGATTAACTTTTAAAGAAGTATGTGATAAAAATTTAGGATCAGAAGATTATATTAAAATAGTAAAAAATTGTTTTTTTATAGTTATGGAAAATGTGCCAGCATTTAATGATTTAAATTCGAATCAACAACAAAGATTTATTACTTTTTTAGATATCGTATATGATCAAAATATACCTATGGCCATTAGTGCAGAACAAAATATTGATAAACTCACATCATCAAGATTATTGGAAAAACCATTTAAGCGAACCATTAGCCGATTATATGAATTAACATCTAAAAAGTATTTATGAGACAAGAATTTTTTAATCTTGAACTTAAAACAAATGGTCAAAAATTATATGAATTTACAGATCAAACGATAGACTGGATAAATAAAAATAATTTTAATAATGGTATTTTAAATTTAAGTATACAGCACACTAGTGCATCTTTAATTGTTCAAGAAAATGCTGATCCAGATGTTCAATCAGATTTAATTAATTATTTTGATAAAATTGCTCCAATGGATAATAAATTATATGTTCATACAATAGAAGGTAAGGACGATATGCCAGCTCATATAAAGTCAGCTTTAACTAACAATCAAATATCCCTCAGTATAAAAAACAAACAACTTTTGTTAGGAACTTGGCAAGGAATTTACCTTTTTGAACATAGGTTAGCTTCTACGAAAAGGCTTATTATTCATCATTTTATTGGAGATTAATTAATTTTTTAATGCTTGAAATGCTTTTAGAGCTGCGTTTCTAGCTTCTTCATGCACGACTATTGGGGAAGGGTAATCAGAACCAATTTTAGTGTTTATAGCTTCTTGATATTTAGTTTCCATTTCCCATGGTTTATGAATAAATTTATTTGGAACTCTCTCTAATTCAGGTACCCATTTTTTTACATACAGACCTTGTTTATCAAATTTTTCACCCTGCAATATAGGATTAAAAATTCTAAAATAAGGGGCTGCATCTGCACCACAGCCAGCAACCCATTGCCATTGTGCAACATTGTTAGCTTCGTTAAAATCTAACAAACAATTTCTAAAATGTTTTTCACCCTCTTTCCAATTAATTCTTAAATGTTTTACAAGAAAAGAACCAACTACCATTCTAATTCTATTATGCATCCAACCTGTTTCATAAAGTTGTCTCATCCCAGCATCAACAATTGGGTATCCAGTCATACCATTTTTCCAAGCTTTCAAATTTTTTGCATTTTTATCCCATGGAAATTTGTCAAATTCTTTTCTTAAATTACCTTTTAGCATTTCAGGGAAATAATTAATTAAACTATGTGAAAATTCTCTCCAGCCTAATTCATTTAGATACTTTTTAACACTAATATTTTTTGATTTATATTTATAACATTTGTCCCAAATATTACTTACGTGTATTTGTCCATTTCTAATGAATGGCGAAAGTTTTGACGAACCATTTATAGCTGGATAATCTCTATCAACTCCATATTTCAACATTCTATTTTCAACAAACTCATTTAAATATTTTTCGGATTGTTTTTCAGATGGATCCCAATATTTTTCAAATTTTTTATACCAATTTTTCTTTGGTAAAATTTGATCTGGAACATTATTATTTTTGAATAATTTTATTTTGCTCTTAGCTCTTTTTACGTTTAATGATTTGCTTGGGATACTATCTAAGTAAATTTGTTCTCCAACTCTCCAAAATGGACTATAAACTTTATAAGGGCTTCCATCATCTTTTGTAACATTTTTATATTCATTAAGAACATTTCCTTTAAAGCATTTTGAGAGTATTTTGTTTTTTTCAAAAATTTTAATGAGCTCATCATCTAACTTTAATTGAGATGGCTCATATATTTTATTCCAAAAAATAGAAATTTTCTGTTTGTCTTTGATTTTACTAAAAAAAGTTATCTCATCAGAAAATACTAACTCTAATTCAATATTATATTTAATTAATTCATCTTTAAAATTTATTAATGATTTACTTATCCACCATTTTTGTGCTTCTCTAACATCATCAAAATTTTTCTTGTTATAAATATACAATGCCGTGACAGTATCGTAATTATTTGTTGCATAAGATAACGCAGAATTATTTTTTATTCTAAAATCGTCTCTTATCCAAACAACAGCTTTTTTTGACATATAATTTACTTTCTACCTTTAAATAGCAATTGTTTGTAAAGTTTTACATCTGCATTACCTTCGCATCCAATAACTAAAACATTAGATTTTTCGTTAAGATTTATTAATTTCTTTGTTTTAGGATTATTACAGAGACTAATAAGACTGATAATTCCTGGTGTAGCACATTCACCACCTATTATTGATCTTTTACTGAGTTTCTTGTCTTTAAGCATTGCAACAGTTTTAGGAACTTTTGAGTCATTTACAGTGACACAACAATCACTAGCCTTTTTTAATACATGCCAAGGTATGAGAGACATTTCATTGCATGACATACCACCCATTATACTTTCTTTTTTTATTTTAATTTTTTTTAAACTTTTGCTTTTTATGCTTTGAAGTACACAATCAGCTCCATCTGGTTCAACTATTATTATTTTAGGAATTCTCTTGAAATATTTTGCAACTCCTGCAACTACACCTGCTGCCATGCCACCAACGCCAGCTTGAAGGAATATATGCGTAATATAATGCGTAGTTTGTTTTGAAATTTCTTTAATCATAATTGAATAACCGGCCATAGTTAACAAAGGAACATAACTATAATTCTTCGTAGATACATCCTGAACAATATTCCAATTATTCTTTTTTGATAATTTTTTACACTCTTTTAATGAATTTTCGTAATTACCTTTTACTCGAATTACATCGGCTCCAAATTTTTCTATTTCTTTTACTCTCTCTTCACTTACATATTGACTAACAAAAATTTTACATTGTAAACCCAATCTTTGAGCACCCCAAGCAACTGATCTACCATGATTTCCAGCTGTTGCAGATGATATTATTATATTTTTTTTCTTTTTAGATATTTTTTCTACGGCATATGCACCACCTAAAGCTTTAAATGATTTTAAATGAAATCTTTTCGACTCATCTTTGTAAAAAATATTATTAAGTTTTAAATTTTTGTTTAGTTTCTCTAATTTTAATAACGGTGTTTTTTTATAGTATTTCCACTTAGATATAGAATTAAAAGCATCAGTGATTATTTTTGACGAAATAATATTTAAAATATAATTTCGATTAAAACTATAATTTTCATTTGATAAAAATTTTGTATATTTCCATTTTCTATAACTATCAAAGCTTTTCACTTTAACAGTCTAGAGTATTCTGTCTTTCCCATTTTGTAATTGGTTTGGACTTATCAAATTTTTCGTTATCATTAAAATCTTTTAATTCCGAAGTCCTTAACTTGACATAACTTTTAATTACTTCTTTTCCAAATGCTTTATTCATTTCTTTATTATTTTCAATTTTATCAAGAGAATCTTTTAGTTCATTTGGTAATTTAGAAAGGTTTGGATATTTTTTATAATCCTCATACATATTACAAAAAAGAGGTTTGCCAGGATTAATTCTTTTACTTAATCCCTCTATTCCTGCAGCTAATACACTAGCTTGAAGTAAATAAGGATTTGCGGATCCATCCATAAGTCTTAATTCAAATCTTCCCGGATCAGGAACCCTTATCATATGTGTACGGTTATTTCCTGTATATGATATACTGCTTGGAGACCATGTGGCACCAGATTTTGTTGGTGCAGCATTTATTCGTCTGTAACTATTTATTGTTGGATTAAAAAAAGTAGATAAGGATGAAGCATGTTTCATGATACCTCCTAAAAAGTTATAAGCTGTCTTGCTTAGCCCAAGCTTATCATGTTTATCAAGAAAGATATTTTTCTTTCCTTTCCATAAAGAAATATGTGCATGACATCCATTACCAGTTAAATTTTCAAAAGGTTTTGGCATAAATGTTGCTCTCAAATCATGCTTTTCTGCAATAGTTTTAACCATAAATTTAAAAAAAGTATGTCTATCAGCAGTTTTTAGACAATCTGAATAATCCCAATTCATTTCAAATTGCCCGTTAGCATCTTCGTGGTCATTTTGATAAGGACCCCATCCCATTTCAATCATACAATCACATATTTCTTTTATAAGCTCATATCTTCTCATTAATGAAGACTGGTCATAACAAGGTTTAGATTGAGTATCTCTGTTATCTGCAATTGCGTTCCCATCAGGAGAAATCAAAAAATACTCACACTCCACACCTGACTTCATGCTATATCCCAATTCAGATAATTTTTTTATTTGTTTTTTTAACATCACCCTTGGTGAAGCATCGACTGGTTTACCATTCATCCATAAATCTGAAGCCAACCAACCAACTTCTTTATTCCATGGTAGTTGAATTAAACTGTCAGGATCAGGTATTGCAAACATATCAGAATCAGCTGGTGTCATATCTAGCCAGGCAGCAAATCCAGCAAATCCAGCACCATTTACTTGCATATCTTTTATTGCATGAGCAGGAACCAATTTTGATCTTAAGACACCAAATAAATCTACAAAACTTATCAAAAAATATTTAATTTTTTTTTGTTTCGAAATTTTAAATAAATTTTTTGCCATCTAATAAGGTAACACAATTATTTAAAAAATGATAAAAAGAAATCTTTGTAATAAATTAAATTTACACCGATAATAATTAATATCGCTATAATTACTCCATACTTTGCTTTTGGCCATGCAAGACGAGCCATTTTGCTAGGAGTTTTATTTTCATTTTGATTATTTTCTTCAGAATTTTGCATTAAAAAAAAAGAGGGCACAGTATTTCATGCGCCCTCTTAAAAGTTTTAACCGTCTGTTATATTGCTTTTCCAGTCGTTAGCACTTGGTTTTTTTCTGACAATTGCATTCATCTTACCATCTTCTTGTTTAGATGAAATAACATGCCAGCCAACCCAAATAAGAATTGCTATTATAACTAGCACTCCTTCCGAACCAACACCTGGATAGACAGATCCTTGTACCTCAGAGGCACTTAAATGATCTATCCAATTTGATACTGTTGCCATTTACATACCTCCTTTATCTACTGGCCGAGACTACAGCTTTTTCGTCTTCTTTAGCCTCTTCCATAATTGTATAGTCAAGTCCTGCAAGTTCTACTTCTCTTGGTATTCTTAATTTACCCATTCCGTGAAGAACTTTTGCAATTATATATCCAGGAAGCATACCTAGTACAAAAAACATTATTATCGCGCCGATAAACATTCCAAGAGGATTAATTGCTGCATAATTAGTTCCATCCCACATAGCTCCAACACTGTATCCAGATGAAGGATAACCATTTAAAACGAAACCACATATTACAAGACCAACAAATCCAGCATAACCATGAACAGCTACCGCTCCAACCGCATCGTCGATTTTATATTTTTTCTCGACCCAGTAATGCATTTTGTAAGCTATAACTACTCCGATCATACCGATTATCATTGATTGTATTGGATGATATAAATCATTACCTGCAGATGCACATATTATTCCCGCAAGTCCTGATGAATAAGTCCAGAAAGGATCTCCCTTCGAGACCACATACCCTGCTAACAACCCTCCAGATAACGACATTAAAAAGTTCATCGTTATTCCACTAAGTGTGGTGGGAGTTAGGTAGATGTTCGTTGCAGTAAAGAAAGTTACACCTTCCATACCATATTCAGGTCCAAGATCATAAATCGGAACATTACATGCAGCGTAAAAGCCCCAAAAACCTGTATAGATTAAGAATAATCCAACAGTCACTAACCAAGGATTTCTTGGTCCAATGTTTCTTGGTTCTCCGCTAGATGAAAATTTTCCAATTCTTGGTCCTAAAACAATTAGAACACCTAAGGCAAAACCTCCGGCAATTGCATGAATTACTCCAGAAGCATAAGCATCGTGATATCCTAATATTTTTAACATCCATCCATCAAAATGCCATCCCCATGAAGCATCTATTGTCCAGAAAACAGATCCAATTGCAATTGCAAGTATTCCAAATGCAAAAGTAGTTATCCTTTCAATAACCGCTCCAGATACAATTGAAGCTGCAGTCCATGAAAATAATAAAAAGGCTGCCCAGAAGACACCCATTATATGATCATTAAGATTTACAGCCATCAATGCATTTGTAGGGTTAGCAAGATCATTTCCACCAAATCCACCTCCAAGAACTAGACCGGTACTTTCGGTCATAATTGAAGGAGCTAATCCGGGTCCTGTTGGAAATGCCCAGTATATCCACCAACCAAAGAAAAACCATGTGACTGTTACCAGTGGTATCAGCATTGTATTTTTCATAAGAGTATGTTGGTGATGTTTGTAACGAGATGCCCCAACTTCATACATACAGAAACCCACGTGGATCAAAAACATAAGAACCACAGTTACCCAATAGTAAAATTCTGTAAATAAGGTTGTGAGAGCACCTAATTGATCAGTCATATTTCTCTCTCCTATTAATAGTTAATGGATTCTATGAAATTTTTTTTACGCTGACAATTTTATTTTATTTATAAAAAGTAGAAGTTAATAATTATTTTATCAACTTGAAATTGAAAATTAGAATTTTAAATAAGCTTTTTTAAGGTCAACCAGAGGATGATTCGGCGACATTTGAAACTTTACCAATAATTCTCTAGCAATCATATCTCTATCCTGCTGATTATTAGGTAATTTTATTTTACTTGGTATCGTTACCCAACCGTTAGCATTTCTATCGAATACAGCAGGTCTATTTTCTTCATATCCCATATGTACATCTTCTAACCAATTAAGATCATCCCAACCCATAGCTTCTATATATTTTTTTAAAAATGGAGTGAGTCGACTATAGTCAGGCAAAAGATTAACGTCATATCGATAGCCAATTGTTTGGCCAATCATTTTTTCTCTAGCAGTCTCTTTTTTCTTGCCTAATTGACCTTTGATCTCTTTTGATTTGACTTTTTTCTTACCTTTTTTCTTTGGCATATTTGCTATTAGATTTTATGGAAATCTTTAACTCCTACTGTATGATTTGTTCCTGCAAGAGGCACTTTAGCTAAAGCAGAAGCCTCCATTGTTAATGCAGCCATATCTTCTGGTTCTAGCGAGTGAATATTTGTTTTTCCACATGCTCTAGCCAACAATTGAGCCTCCAAGGTCATCGCATGCAAGTAATTATAAACTCTTAATGCTGCATCATCAGGATTTAATCTTTTTCTTAATTTAGGATCTTGAGTAGCAACTCCTACCGGACATCTACCCGTGTGACAGTGATAGCAATGACCTGCGGGAACACCCATTTCTTTTTCAAAGTTAGATTCTGGTATTTCCTTATTGCAATTTAAAGCCACCATTGCACCTGTTCCGATTGCAATTGCGTCTGCACCAAGTGCTAAAGCTTTAGCCATATCTGCTCCATCTCTAACACCACCTGCATAAATTAAAGTTACTTTTCCAGTTTTACCTACATCATCCAAAGCTCTTCTTGCTTCTCTAATTCCAGCAATTCCTGGGATACCTGTGTTTGCAGCTGCAATGTGTGGCCCAGCACCTGTCGAACCCTCCATTCCATCAAGATAAATTGAATCTGGATCACATTTTGCTGCCATCCTTACATCATCATACACTTTAGCTGCTCCAAGTTTTAATTGAATTGGCACTTTGTTTTTTGTTAATTCTCTAAGCTCTTGAACTTTTAAAGCTAAATCATCTGGACCCAGCCAATCAGGATGTCTTGCTGGAGATCTTTGATCAATACCTGCAGGTAGCGATCTCATTTCTGCAACTTGGTCAGTAACTTTTTGACCCATCAAATGACCACCCATTCCAACTTTTTGTCCTTGTCCAATAAATACCTCAATTCCATCAGCTAGTTGTGCATGATGTGGGTTAAAACCGTATCTTGATTGTATGCACTGATAAAACCATTTTTCTGAATATCTTCTCTCATCTGGTATCATTCCACCTTCACCAGAACATGTTGCGCTACCAGCCATTGTAGCACCTCTAGCTAATGCAGTCTTTGCTTCATAAGATAAAGCACCAAAACTCATTCCCGTAATGTAAACTGGAATATCAAGCTCAATTGGATTTTCACATCTTGGACCAATAATAGTTTTGGTTTCACATTTTTCTCTGTAACCTTCAATAACAAATCTTGTTAATGTACCTGGCAAGAAAACTAGATCATCAAAAGTAGGTATCTTTTTCATCAAAGCCATTCCTCTCATTCTGTATCTTCCTAATTCGGCTTTGATATGAATGTCGTCCATAACTTCAGGAGTAAAAATAGCGTTGTGTCCCAACAAACTTTTGTTTCTTGAAGCTATTCCATTACCATTAGAATGTCCGTTTGATTTTCCATTACCATTTTTTTTCTTTGCCATTTAAATTGCTCCTTTTTTTTCTGTAGGTTCAAGAGCATCGTAATTCCAAAGTTTTTTTCCTGCTACAACTTTGGTCATCTTAGAAACATCGAAGTTTTCTCCGATCTCCGCAACCTTTAATTTTCTTTTAAGCCAGTCTTGATCTGAATCAGTTAATTCAGCTTCGACAGCATCACTACCAAATGATCC
The DNA here is from genome assembly GCA_902580505.1 of uncultured Pelagibacteraceae bacterium. Classification (GTDB taxonomy): domain Bacteria; phylum Pseudomonadota; class Alphaproteobacteria; order Pelagibacterales; family Pelagibacteraceae; genus Pelagibacter. Next base: position 33,212 of record CACHLB010000008.1, on the reverse strand, counting down.
AATTTTTCCACCTACAAAAATTGTCCCATCATACATAGAATCTCCTAAATTTATTCCAACATCTCCAAGAATAATAATTCGCCCTCTCTGCATCATAAAACCTGTAAAAGCACCAGCATCTCCGCCAATAATTATTGTCCCACCTTTTTGATCAATTCCTGTTCTGGCACCTACGCTTCCTTTGCATATCAGATCTCCACCTCTAATTGCCGCACCAAAACAAGACCCTGCATTTTTTTCAATTACTACTTTTCCTGCCATCATATTTTCTGCACATGACCATCCCACTCTTCCATTAATTCTAACAATAGGACCATCCATTGATCCACACCCAAAGTAACCCAAACTACCTTCAAATATTAAATTTAATTTATTGAGAATTCCAACTCCCAAGCTATGTTTTCCCTGTGGGTTCTTTATTACAATAGTTCCGTATCCATCTTTCATTAATTCATCAATTTTTTTATTTGCTTCACGACAATCCATGTTCTTAACGTCAATCTCAGTTCTTTTATTAAAATCTACATCATATGTCCCAAAGTAATAAAAATTCTCTGCCTCATCTGGATTAAAAAATTTTTGTTGTGTTTTTCCAGTTAAGACTTCTGTATGAAGTCCCATTGATTGAGCTTTACTTTTTTTTTCTGATGTTTTTAAATTTGCCATACTTTAACTTCTCCATCAAAAGGATCATAAGTTTCAATTTCTTGTGGTAATATTGATCTTATTGCAATTTCCTCTGACCCCATTGCAACTAAATCATCTGACTCATACAATACTAGTGGTTTTGCAGCCATTGTATCTTTCGCCATTCCTAAGCTATCTTTTGTAGCAACAAAATAAGTAAATACCCCATCTAAACCGACGAGAGATTCTTTCATTCCCTCTTCTAATGTAGCTCCATTTCTCATTTTTTCTGCAAGATATACAGCGATTAATTCAGAGTCACATTCTGACATAAATCTCATGCCCTTGTTTTCCAATACTCTTCTATTATTCCAATAGTTTGTTAATTGTCCATTATGAACGACTGACACATCGCTAAAAGGATAACCCCAAAATGGGTGAGCAGATTTAATATCCACTCCCGACTCTGTTGCCATCCTAGCATGACCAATTGCATGTGTCCCGACAACTTTATCTAAATTATATCTGTTACAAACAACTTCAGCGTTTCCTAGATCTTTAATTACTTCTAGAGATTTTCCCATAGATAATATTTCTACACCTTCAACACTTTCTATTTTTTGAGAAAATTCCATTAAATCTTTGTCATACTGAATTTCATATCGTAATGAATAAGGAAGAATTCTATCTTCTTTTATTACTTTAGCGCCTAGCTCAGAAAGATAAGAATCAACAATTTTTTTTCTTTCGTCATAAACTGATACATCTTCTTTTACTGAAGAACTTCCCTCTGCAACATTTTCACCAACCTTAAATCGCATGATGAAATTTTGACCGTCAGTTTTTCCGTATAGAGCGTATCCAGTTGAATCTTCTCCTCTATGCTTTAATGCTTGAAGCATACCTTGAAGTTCAAAACCAACGTTTGAAGTATTTCCTCTATGAATTAATCCTGCAATCCCGCACATATAATTTCCTTATTAAATTATGGTAAACAATCCAGATAAGTATCAAGATCCCATTGTGTTGTTGCACCCAAGAATTTTTCCCACTCATCTCGTTTGTACCAATTAAATACTTTATACATTTCATCTGGCATTGATGATTTTATTACCTCATCTTCCGCCAATCTATCTAAAGCTTCACCTAAACTTAGTGGAAGTTTTTTAACATCTTTACCAGCTTTTTGAGCTTCATATATATTTCTAGACTCAGGTTTGGCTGGTTTCATTTTTTTAGATATTCCTTCATCACAAGCTTTAAGTAATGCTGCACCTAATAAATATGGATTATGCATAGAGTCAACTGATCTGTACTCAAATCTACCTGGAGCAGATACTCTTAGACCACATGTTCTATTTTGATAACCCCAGTCAGCATATACTGGTGCCCAAAAACCTTGATCCCATAATCTTCTATATGAGTTCACTGTCGAAGAACCAATTGCTGTTAAAGCTGGTAAGTGTTTCATTATTCCTGCAATTGATTGTAATCCAATCTTTCCAGGCAATTGCATATCCTTAGTATCTGGCATGAAAGTATTAGTTCCACCGGATACATAGCTAAAGACTTCTTCTACTCCTGGAAGTTTTTTGTTACCCAATTTGTTTACTGATACTTTTCCACCCTTCCACAAAGACATGTTGGTGTGACATCCACTTGCTGAAACTCCCATAAATGGTTTAGTCATAAAGCAAGCTATAAGATTATGTTCTCTTGCTACTTGAGCACAAATTTGTCTATACGTAGATAATCTATCAGCATTTCTTAAAACATTATCAAATGTCCAGTTAAGCTCTAATTGACCAGGAGCATCTTCATGGTCACCTTGGATCATATCAAGACCCATCGCTTTTGCGTATTCAATAACCTTCATAAACACAGGTCTTAATGATTCAAATTGATCAATATGATAACAGAAAGGTTTTGAGAAACCTTGTCCAGTTGGAGTTCCGTCAGGATTTTTTGTTAACCACATCATTTCAGGCTCTGTTCCAACTCTTAATTCTAATCCATGTTTCTTTTTGAACTCATTCATGAAAATTCTAAGATTACCTCTGCAGTCACTTGTTAAATGACCACCTGGATTTTTTCTTTCTTCTCTATTTCTAAAACAAGTAACAAAAACTCTTCCAACTCTTTTATCCCAAGGCAATTGAACAAAAGTTTCTGGATCAGGTATTCCTACCAATTCCATAGCTTCTGGACCATATCCAATATAATTATTATGACGATCTAAAAATAAATTTGCTGTTGCTCCATAAACCAATTGAAAACCTTTTTCTGCAGTTCTTTCCCAGTGGTCTGCTGGTATTCCTTTTCCAACAACTCTTCCAGTTACTGAAATAAATTGATAATAGATATAAGTAATTCCTAATTCGTTTATTTTTTCTCTAACCTTTTTGACTAGTTTAGCTCTACCTGGTTGGTTTACGTGTTTTTCAAGATCCGTCATTCTTCCCCCTTTGAATTTTCAGATCAAAAAAGTAACTGAAAAAAAAACGTTTGTCTACTTAGATAAATTAACTCCAAGGAAACGGACTGTTCGATGTCGGATGAAGTTTGCCTTTTTCATATCTATCGAACCTGAACGGTTTTAGTAATTCACTTTCTTGACCTAAAATTTCTTGTGCAACAAGGTGCCCAACACCTATCATTTTATAACCATGATTTGCATCTGCAATCATGTAAACATTTTCAAAAAATCTATCGAATATCGGGAATGAATCTGGAGTTAAACAACCCAATCCTCCTGATGGTCCCTTTCTATACAAATGAGATTTGCCAACAAAACGTTTCTGAATATGTGCAAGTGCTGAAGTCCACATATCAGAAAATTTATCAGTAGTTTGATATTCAGGAGAGTCAATTCCATATGGGTCAACATTAACTTCATCAAAATGTTTTTGAACAATGTAAGGTGATGTTCCACCTTGAACTCCCAATCCTTCAATATCAGGTTTATAATATATACCCCATAAGTCTTCTGTAATTATTTTACCATCTTTGTCAGAATAAAGTGGTGCATCTGTATCAACATGAATTACTGGAGGTGGTTTACCTTCATTAGTTTTTAAATAATCTGCATCTACACCCAATACACCTTCTTGTAAAAACCAGTACTTCCACATTTCAACTTCATGCATTTTTCCATTTTTAGCATCTTTTATGTTAGTAGTTTTTGGTAACTCCAACATATTCCAAAAATCTCTTACCCATGGTCCTGCTCCAATAACTACCTGATCACAATCAATTGTACCTTTATCTGTAACCACGCCAGTAATTGCATTACTGTTGCTCCCTCTTTTAAAACCTGTAACCTTTACTCCTTTATGAACGTTTACACCGTTTGAATTTGCTTTTTTCTCTAGTGCTTTAATTGAGTCCTTATTAAATGCATATCCACCTTTTTTTTCATGCAAGACTGATGTAATACCTTTTGCTTGCCAATCACTAAAAATTCCTTGCATATATTTCATGCAATCTTTTTCACCTTCTATAAATTCTGATTCATATCCAATAGCTTTTTGTTGTTCATAAATACTTGCAACATCTTTATGCATTACTTCCGGAGAAATTTGCATATAGCCAACAGCATTATATTTAAATGCCTCTGGATCACTTTCCCAAACACTAACTGAATGAGCCATTAATTCTCTCATTGCTGGTTGAAAATAATTATTTCTAACAACTCCACATGCAATTCCACTTGCACCTGCAGCAGTGTCTTTTTTTTCTAGGACAACTACATCGTTTGGATTTTTATATTTTTCGGAAAGTTTCCAAGCAGTACTTAATCCGTGAATTCCTCCACCAATTATTACAACTTTTGCTTTTGTCGGTAACGACATGAATGAACTTTAATTTTTTAGCAAAGGAAAGAATATAATAATTTTTATATATAATTTATATAAATTCTAAATATTTATTAGATTTTTAATTAAAAACTCAAATTTTTGAGAGTTTTCAAATATTCGTTAAATTCATTAACAAAATTCTGTGTGGGTAAAACGTACTTTTTTCTATGGTCATTTCCGGTTTTCTCGAGGTAAAAAAATTCTTTATCACAAGCTTCCTTGATCATAAGTGCAGATTTGGGTCTTGAGGTTTTAAAGAGTCTAGTCTTAAGTTCTTCGACAGATAAGTTTTCATTTAACTTATAAGAATTCATCACAATCAACATCATATGATAATGTGAAGGAGATTTTCTGAAAAAGTAATTACTGGATGTATGGGATAGTTTCATTTGATCTTCCCAAAATTCAAGTAAATCCTTTGATGATTTTGACATTATGATTTTACACGAGTTTTTTGAGGATCGTAATGTGGAAAACCAACAACTTTGGCAGGTATTCTTTTTTGATGTCCGTCAATTTTACCAACTTCAACATTCATACCTATTTCTGAATGACCCACATCAATTCTACATAGAGCAATATTTTTATTCAAAGTAGGAGACAAACATCCACTTGTGACTACTCCAACTTGGGATCTTCCAATATGAACACAATCGCCGTGATTAGCTTTTTCTTTGCCTACAAGTTCTAATCCAACTAATTTCTTTTGTGGATTTTCTTTTCTCTTTATTAATGCTTCTTTACCGATGAAATCTGCTGTTTTTGTTTTTAAAGGAACCGTAAATCCAACACCAGCTTCAAACGGGTCAACTTGGCCGTCAAATTCATTACCAAACAATATTAGACCAGCTTCAATTCTTAATAAATCTAATGCTCCAAAACCAGCAGGTATTATTCCTTCATCTTTGCCAGCTTCCATAAGCACATCCCAAACCGCCGGTGCATCTGAAGGGTGACACCATATTTCGTATCCTAACTCGCCTGTGTATCCAGTTCTAGAAACCATTAATGGAATTCCACTAAGTTCTTTTACCCTACAGATTGTAAACCTAAACCATTGTAATTCTGAAATAGAAGGTTGTGTTGGTGGAGTAAAAATAAACTTTTCTAAAATTTTTCTACTGTTTGGTCCTTGTAGAGAAATATTATTTATTTGATCAGTAGAGTTTTTAACTAAAACATTAAATTTTTTCTTTTTTGCTTGTTCTTTTAACCATTCACCTGCGTATTCATCACCACATACCCATCTAAATCCATGATCACTCATTTTTAACAATGTTCCATCATCAAACATAGAACCATTTTCATAACACATCGAAGAATAAACAATCTGTCCAACCGACAATTTTTTAACATTTCTAGTTAAAGTATAGTCCATCAATTCTTCTGCATCAGGACCCAATATTTCAAATTTTCTTAATGAAGATAAATCAATTAGAACTGCTTTTTCTCTACAAGCTGTATATTCATTTATTACTCCATGTTTAGTGTAATCATTTGGTAGCCAATATCCTCTAGCATCAACAAAGTTTCTTGTTAACTTAGAAGTTCTCTCATGAAATCCTGTATTTTTTGTTAGTTTTAATTCTGAGTCTGGTTTCATTCTAAATGCAAAAGATTTTGTAAATTCTTTTTTTTTTTCATAAGTTCTAACAAAAATATCTGTAGGGTTCCATGAATTACATGGATCTATATCACTTGGACAGGCTGATGTTCCGCAGGTTAAATCTTTTAAAGCTCTTAATATTACATAATCTCCAGGTCTAGCAAATGACTCATCAGAAAGTACGGTATTTAAACCTCCTGCTGAAGTATTAAAAAATAAATTTATAGCGTGCCATCCTTTTTGTCTATTAACCCCAAAATTTTCCATAGCACCACTTAAGTTATCTGAGCAATTTGGATGCCCAAAATAACCAGCATCTTCGTAATACTTCGATGTACAAGCAAGATTAAAAGTGTCATGTCTACCAACAGTATCTCTTATTACTTCTACTAAAGGCTCATGGTCTGTATCATAAAATTTTGAATACAATCCTGGTCCTGGAAATGTATTTCCCATAAAGGTCCTGGTTGTTTGCCAATCTAAACCTTTCTCAATACCTTTACCTAATTTAGCTGTATCAAAAGCAACAAAATCTGAACATTGTCTACCAGTTGGACAAATTATTTGGATATAATCTCCTTCTTTAACTTCAAAAGAAATCGCTGATTGTTTTGCAATATTTTTTTCGTCTAGAGGATCAAAAATTGGATCTGGAATTATTCTATGTTCTTTATAGTCAACAATATTATTTCTTTTAATAAATAAAGTTAATTCTGTAGGAGGATTTTGTTCATGAACCAACATATCATTACCAGGTGCAGAAAAAATGCAATAACATTTATCTTTTGAACTTATTTTAATTTTTTCTCCTGGTGGAGTGTCTTTATCAAAAAGGATTGAAGATTTAGATTTTGCAATTTTAAGATTTCTTTTTTCTAATTGGCGCAAAGCAATTTTCGAACTTTCTTCATTTCTATTTAAAATTTTAATTATATCATTTTCTGATTTAGAAGATTTTAAATTTAAAATTGATGGATCTGAATTTCCATCAGAATTAAAAACAACTATTTCGCAAATTTGATTTCCTTCATTATTAATAATTTCAATTTCATCATCCGGAAAAACCTGAACTCCTGTTAATCCACCGCCATTAATTACATATCTTTCAACCCCAGGTGGCAAAACATTTAAACCAGGTTCATTTATTCTCAAATTTTCTTCTAACATTTTAAATCAATGATTACTTATGTTTAAGAATAAATCAGTACTGATTAATTGTATATATAAATTTTAGTACCAACTTTTGTTGACTGTGAGATTAAATTTAAGGATACTTACTTACTTAATATATTAAGAGAGGAGAAATAAATGAAGAAAATACTATCTTTACTCTCAGCTATAGTAATTACTGTAGTAAGCTTTGCAGGAATATCTAACGCTGACAGTAAAAAACCCATAGTGATCCCAACTCATAACTGGTCAAGTCAAATTGTTATGGCCTATGTTATTGGTGGAATCTTTGAAAGCATGGGTAACAATGTTAAATATGTAAATGCTGACTCTCAAGCGGTTTACGAGTCAATTAGAATTGGTGATGTAACTATATCTCATGAGGTATGGGAATCTGCTTTCGGTAAGTCATTTACAACAGCTTTAGACAAAGGTGGTTTGTTAGACTGGGGTGATCATGAAGCAAGAACTCTTGAAGATATGGGATATCCAAACTGGGTTGTTGAAAAAGGTCTATGTCCAGGTCTACCAGATTGGACAGCTCTAAAAAATCCAGACTGTGCAAAAAACTTTACAACACCTGACTCTCCAGATGGAAAAGGAAGAATGTTGGAAGGACCACAAACTTGGCATGGTGACTTAATCCCTCAAAGGATTGATGCTTTAGGCTTAGGAGATTTGTGGTGGGTTAAGTTTGCTGGAGGTGCTGATGCACTTTGGGCAGAATTAGCAGCTGCAGAAAAAGAAGGAAGAGGAACAATAATTTTCAACTGGACACCAAACTTTACTGATGGTGCTGGTTTTACATTTATCGACTTCCCTCCATACACAGCTGGTTGTAGACCAGCAGATGGTGGTGATGGAAAATGTGGTTCTCCGGATGGTTATTTGAAAAAAGCAGTTCATGAAGATTTTCCAAAAACTCATCCAGATGCAGCAGCAGCGTTCAAAAAATTGTCATTCTCAACAAGTCAAATTGGTGCAATGGCAGCTTTAGTAGACGTTGACAAAATGACTCACGAAGATGCAGCTAAAAAATGGTTAGCTGATAACGAGTCAACTTGGAAAGCTTTCCTTAAATAAGGATAAAAGTTAAAAAATTAAGATCTCCCCCAATTCTGTTGGGGGGGATTTTTTTTTATAAAGATTTGTGTAAAATATATTTATGAGAAAATATCTTTTTTACTTTTTTTTAAGTTTATTAATAAGCTCATCAGTTTTTGCTCGAAGCACCGGATGTAAAGAAGGTAACTGTGAAAATGGATATGGAAAATGGGTTTATACAGATAAAACTACTTATGAAGGTGAGTGGGTAGGAACCAAAAAAAATGGTCAAGGTGTAGAAACATGGCCAAACGGATATATCTATAAAGGTGAGTTTAAAAACAGTGTTTGGAGTGGAGTTGGAACTTTAACTTTCCCAGATGGTTCTACTTATGAAGGAGAGTGGGCTAATGGTTTTATGAATGGCAAAGGAACATTTACTTGGGCTAATGGTGACCAAAAAGTAGGAATTTGGAAAAACGGTAAATTACAAGATTAATGTCGAACGAAACTTCATTTAGTAAATTAAAAGGATTACCCGAGAACCTAAAACAATTTATAGGACTAGTAATTTTAACAATAGTCATAATTTCTTCTTTTGCTATTTTAAATAATATATTTAGCGAGGGTGATGAATTAGTTAGAAAAATGAAATTGGAAGAAGAGAGAATTGCAAAAGAGAGAAAACTAAGTGCATTAATTTCAAAACTTCCCTCGGGTATATTAGTAACTTTTGATGGTACTGATCATTATAAATTGTCAGATGAATTGTATGAGGGAGTGTGTAATGCCACAAAGCTTATCCCCCAAAGAGCAATAATGGGCGCAAATTTCTTAAATTTTAGAGCACATGAAATTTATACTATTAACGGCAATAAGATTGATGAAACATTTGTTGAGTGGGATGCTGAAAAAAAGAAATGTTTTGCAGGTTTTACAGTAAGTGGAAATAACGTAGGAGTAGACGAAACAATTAAAGTAAGCGGTGAAGCCTTAAGTTTTTTAAGCACTGGAATTGATACAAGGGTTTATTTTATTAAAAATTTTTAATGGAAATAAGCAACAATTATATTGATTTTAATTTAATTAATTTTCGTATATTTTTATAAGAATTATGTCTGAAGCAGTAATCAAATGCGAAGCAGTTTATAAAATTTTTGGTGAAAACGCCAAAAAGATGCTTCAAGATTCAAATGGTAATGTTGATGCTAAAACATTTCAAGAAAATGGTTGTATAGTAGGTGTTAACAATGCTTCTTTTGAAGTGGCAAAAGGAGAGATGCTTGTTGTAATGGGCTTATCTGGATCTGGTAAGTCAACTTTACTAAGGTGTATATCAAGATTAACAGATGCAACAGGTGGAAAAATTTTCATTGAAGGTCAAGATTTATTAAATTTAAATAATAAAGAGTTAATTGAGCTTAGAAGAAACAAAATGGGAATGGTTTTCCAAAGCTTTGCTCTTCTTCCACACAAAACCGTTGTAGAAAATATAGCTTTTCCTCTTCAAATCAAAGGTATCAAAACTGAGGAGAGCATTAATAAAGCAATGGAGATGGTTAAATTAGTTGGACTTGATGGAAGAGAAAATTATTTTCCAAGAGAACTTTCAGGTGGACAACAACAAAGAGTTGGAATTGCAAGATCTCTCGCAGTAGAACCCGATATCTGGTTTTTAGATGAACCTTTTTCTGCTCTAGATCCTTTAATTAGAAAAGAAATGCAAGATGAATTTTTAAGACTTCAAGAAAAATTACAAAAAACAATTATGTTTATTACTCATGATTTTGATGAAGCATTAAAACTTGCTGATCGAATTGCAATTATGAAAGATGGTATAATTGAACAACTAGATACACCTGCAAATATAGTTTTAAACCCAGCCACAGAATATGTAAGAAAATTTACTGAAGAAGTACCTAGAGAAAAAGTTTTATTAATTGAAGATGTAATGGATGAATCTATATCTAATAATTTAGGTGATGTTAAAGTTTCAAAAAATGAAATCATAGAAAATGTTGCAGAAAAAATATTAACGCAAGAAAAATCTGTAGCAGTTATAGATGAAAATAATAAAACTGTAGGGTCAATCAACCCGACAAAAATAATAAATACTGTCTTTGGCGGAAGAAAGAACGAAAAATAAATTATGGAATTTTTAAAAAAATATCCAAAAATATTTCAGTGGTTATTTCTATTAATTGTTTTCTTTGCTCTTTGTTTTGCAATTGACGTTCCAGAAACATATAAATTCATTAGAGGCCAAGCTGAATTCGTAAAAGACCCTAATCAAAGTAGTTATATATTTTTAGGCAAAGAAGTAAGATATTACGCCTTTGATGTTTTCTGGCGACTTCCTCCATTACTTGGATGGTTGCCAATATGGATAAATGACTCCTTGTTTTTCTTAATGAATGAGTGGATGCCAATGGAGTTTTGGAATGAGGACACTCAAGAATTTAAAACCAGACCAATAGTTTTACAAATTAGCAGAAATTTAACAGCTTTTATGACCTTTCTAATAGAATTAATTAGAGAAATTCTTTTAGGAGGACTTGAAACAATTGTTGCTTTTACGAGTTGGGATTGGATCGATGCAAACCCTTGGGCGGAGTTACCAGGTCTACCTTGGACAATAGTTGCAGCTGGTTTTGCAATACTTGCTTATAAATTAAGTGGTATAGGATTAGCTTTATTTGCTGGTTTAACAATGGTTTACATTTCTATATTTGGACAATGGAAACCATCAATGCAAACGCTCTCTTTTATTTTAGTTGCTGCGCCTCTATCTTTTGTATTTGGTTTAAGTCTAGGTATTGCAGCTTATAAAAGTAAACGTGTAGAGAAAGCTCTATATCCAATTCTATTAGTTATGCAAACAATGCCACAATATGCAGTATTAGTTCCTGCACTTGTCTTGTTTGGAGTTGGTGACCATGCTGCAGTAATTATAACCATGGTTGTTGCAGTTCCACCTATGATATTGCTTACTTTATTAGGATTAAGAGCTATTCCTCCAGAAGTAATTGAAGCTGGAAGAATGAGTGGCTGTAACAATTGGCAGCTAATGTCTAAAGTACTAATTCCAACGGCCAGAAGAGATATCCTTATTGGTGTAAACCAAGTTATCATGGTGTGTTTTTCTATGGCTGTTATTTCAGCCTTCATTGGAGCTAAAGGTCTAGGTTTCAACTTATTATTAGCATTAAATCAGCTTAATATTGGATTAGCATTAGAAGCTGGTCTTTGTATAAGTCTAATTGCAATTTTACTAGATAAAATGTCATTAGCGTGGGCAAACAAGCAAGTTGATTATTTTGGTAATTTGAATTTTTTTCAAAGAAATAAAAATTTATTATTTTTTAGTATTACAGTCATAATTGGAATTTTACTCGCTTACTTTGGATCTGTTTATTTCAAAGGTGGTTACAATTATTTATTTGAAGTGCCACACAACAAAGGAATATCAACTGCTGATTTTTGGAATAAAGGTGTCGATTGGATTTTTGATACCTTCTTTGTTTATATAAAAGCATTTAATACTTGGTTAATTCAAGAAGTTTTACAACCAATGAGGGCTTTGTATTTAAGGATGCCAGCTGTTGCTACATTAGTTTTAGTTGTTGGTGCTGGCTATTTAATTGGTGGAATTAGATCTGCATTAGTAGTTTGTGGTTTGACATTATTCATAGCTCTAAGCCCTTGGTGGGATAGAGCTTTGGTAACGGCTTACATGGCAACCTTTGGGGTAATAGTTTCTTGTATTATTGGTTTTACAGTCGGCACATTGTGTTTTCAAAATAAACATTCTGCAAAATTTATGTTAGGTGTATGTGATATTTTTCAAACATTTCCATCATTTGTTTATCTTATTCCCGTGATGATGCTTTTTGGAATAACCGACACTTCTGTTCTTATTGCGGTCATTGTTTATGCAACTATACCAGCAACTAGATACACAATTGAAGGGCTTAGAAGTGTCCCTGAGGGTTTACATGATGCAGCGACGATGTCTGGTGTGAATAAATTTCAAAGATTAACAAAAATAGAATTTCCTTTAGCATTCCCTCATATGATGCTTGGTATAAATCAAACAATAGTGTTTGCATTATTTATGGTGATTATAGGGGCATTTATCGGGACAGAAGATTTAGGACAATATATTTTAAAAGCACTATCAGATAAAAACGGTGCTGGTATTGGATTAACTTTGGGTATTTGTGTAGCGTTTATAGGTTTAATCTTTGATAATTTGATAAGAACTTGGGTTGAAAAAAGAAAAAAACATCTAGGAATTGCTTAAGCTAAATGAAAAAAATTTTAATAATAGGCGGTGGCGCAATGGGATCTGCTTTTAGTTTTCCATGTATTGATAATAAAAATGAAGTAACTATCACAGAACCATATAATAAAACTTTTATTAAAAATTTGTCTTCAAAAAAGAAATATCATTCTAGTTTGAAAATAAATTTGTCTAAGAAAATAAAATATAAAAAATACTCAACTGATTTGTTAAAAAATAAATATGATTTGGTAGTTGTTGCTTTAAGTTTATCAGGCATAAATTTTATTAGCGAAGAATTTAAAAAATCAAACATCAAAAGCCCAATTCTTATTCTTACTAAAGGTTTAAAGTATGAGAAAAAAAAACAGAAAATTTTTACTATCTCAGAGGATATAAAGAAAACTAATAAAAATATAAATGTTTCAGTTCTAAAAGGACCTTGCTTAGCAAAAGAACTTTCAAATAAAAAACAAACAAGTGTAATTGTTGCTAATAAAAATATCAAAACCGCTACAAATATTTGTAATATGATTTCAACAAAATACTATCTAACTGAAACTTCGAAAGATGTTATTGGAGTTGAGATTTGTTCTTCAATTAAAAATATTTATTCAATGATTATAGGGGCTGGAGATAGTTTAAATATGTCTTCAAGTTTATTCAAAAAATCTATAAATGAGATGATATATATTACTAAATATTTTAAAGGAAAGATTGAGACTGCTCTTGGATTGGCCGGAGTTGGAGATCTATATGTCAGTGCTGCTGGAGGTAGAAATAGTAAAATGGGAAGTTACTTAGGGCAAGGCTATACATTTAACAATGCTAAAAGAAAATTTATGCCAAATGAAACTGTAGAAGGGGAGCAGCTTGCAAGAGAAATTGCACCATTTGTATTAAAAAAAATTCAACAAAAAAAAATCCCTTTGATGACAAAATTAATTAAATCTATAATTAACAATAAAAAATTAATATTAAATTAAATATGGCGAGTATAAAAATAGATAAAGTAAATAAGTATTTTGGAAGTACACATGTTATCAAAGATGTTTCCCTTGATATAAAAAGTGAATCTTTTACTGTTCTAGTAGGACCAAGTGGTTGTGGTAAATCTACAATTTTAAGAATGATTGCTGGTTTAGAAGAAATTAACTCTGGCACAATATCTATAGATGATAAAGTTGTTAACGATCTACCACCTAAAGAAAGAAATATTGCAATGGTATTCCAATCTTATGCTCTTTATCCTCATATGACTGTATTTGATAATATGGCTTTTGGTTTAAAAATTGAAAAAAAATCAAAAGAAGAGATAGAGCAAAGAGTTATGGAGGCTGCTAAAATTCTACAAATAGAAGAGTATCTTGAGAGAAAACCCAAACAATTATCTGGAGGACAACGTCAAAGGGTGGCAATAGGTAGAGCAATAACAAGAAAGCCAAAAGTTTTTTTATTTGATGAACCATTATCTAACTTAGATGCGGCGTTAAGAGTCCAAATGAGAGTAGAATTAGCAAAATTACATGATCAACTTAATGCTACAATGATCTATGTAACTCACGATCAAACTGAAGCCATGACACTTGCAAATGATATTGTTGTATTGGATCAAGGTATAGTTTCGCAAAAGGGATCACCAATGAACTTATATAATAACCCAGATAACTTATTTGTTGGAGGTTTTATCGGATCTCCAAAAATGAATTTTATAGATAGTAAAATTTTAAGTAAAAGTTCAAAGAGTTCTGAAGTAGATATAATGGGGACTGGAAAGTTAAATGTACCAAAAATTTCTGAAAATATTCAAGAAGGGGATAGTATAAAAATTGGAATAAGACCAGAGCACTTAATATTAAACGCAGACTCAGACTCTTTATGGGAAAGCAAGGTTTTTGTAGTGGAAAAATTAGGGTCAGGAACATATTTATATTTAGAGAAAGAGGGAGATCCTCTTGTTGTGCAAACTGATGGTGACACAGATATTAAAGTAGGTGACACTGTTAAAATAGGTTTTGATCCATTTCGTTGCCATTTATTTGATAATAAAGGTATTTCGTTTAAAAATTCCTAAATCAATCTCAGGTAGTATTGTGTAATATACATACTTGTTATTCTTCTTTTAAAAGTTCATTATGTGTAAATTTTGAATAACTATAGAAAACAAGAAAAAAAGAGGGGAATATATGTTTAAAAATATATTAATAACAATCTCTGCAATAGCTTTTGTTTTTAATTCAATTGCATTTGCAGATATCAAATTCTGGACGACAGAAACTCAACCAGCAAGGATGGCTAAACAAGAAGAGATGGCTAAAGCCTTTGAAGCTAAAACTGGAATTGGAGTTGAGGTTATCCCGATTGATGAAAAAGATTTAGGAACAAGAGCTACTGCAGCAGCTGCAGCAGGAGATCTTCCTGATGTAATTTATCATACACTACAATATGTATTACCATGGGCTGAAGCCGGAATTTTAGACGTTGATGCAAATAATGATGTAGTTAAATCACTTGGAAAGAAAACCTTTGCTCCAGGTGCTTTGAAAATGGCTAGTGCTGGCGGTAAAATTGCAGCGGTGCCAGTTGATGGTTGGACACAAATGGTTGTTTATAGAAAAGATCTATTTGAACAAGCTGGATTGGAGCCACCAACAACATATGCAAACATTGAAAAAGCTATAGATGCTTTATCAAGCAATGAAATGTTCGGATTTGTTGCAGCAACTAAAACTGATGAAAACTTTATGAGTCAGGTTTTAGAACATGTTCTACTTGCAAATGGAGTTAACATTGTCAAAAAGGGTGGAACAAAAAAACAAGGAAGAGCTTTAAAAAATTCTTTACAGTTTTATAAAAAATTAGCTAAAGCTAGCCCTCCAGGAGAACTTTATTGGAAACAATCAAGAGAACTTTATTTTGCTGGTAAAACTCCAATGATAATATGGTCACCATTTATCATGGACGAATTAGCTGGTTTAAGAGATTCAGCTCCACCAACAATTAATAGTGATCCTACATCACCAGAATTGGCATCTAAAACTGGTTTTATAACTAATTTTAGTGGACCAAATAATGTAAAAGGTGCAGCTTGGGCAGATGTTAGATACTTTGGTATAACAGCAGATGCAGATACTGATGAAGCTAAGCAGTTTATTCTTTATTCAATGGATGAAGGATATACAAGTACTTTATCTATAGCACCAGAAGGTAAATTCCCAGTAAGAAGAGGTAATGCGAGTGATCCAAATGCATTTACAACAGCTTGGAGTAAACTACCTGTTGGAGTTGATAGAAAAGCTCCTTTAACAGATCTATATTCAGCAGATGTAATTAATAATATTGTTGCTGGTTTAGATACTGCTAATAGATGGGGAGTAAAAGAAGGTGAACTATCAAGAGCATCTAAAATCATAAACAATAAATTTATAAATAGAATCACTAGACAATACATTGACGATCAATTAACACTAGATGAAGCAGTAGATGAAATTAATACTGTGCTAGCTAGTTTCTAGTAATTTAAAAAATTAAAAAAAGCGGGTAATATTAATTATCCGCTTTTTTTTATGAGTTCAAAACTTGCAAAAATTGAAAAAAGAACAGCTTATCTTTTAATATTACCATCGGTTCTTTTAGTATTTTCAATAATATTATTTCCAATATTCTCAAACATTTGGATTAGCTTTAAAAATGTAGAGCTTAAAGATTTAAGAATTCCAGAACCAAGAGCAAAAAAATTAGTAAAATCAATTAATGATAATCCAAATCAAATAAAAGTAATTTATAAATTAAGGAATAGTTCTCTTACACAAGAAATTACTAATGTAAAATTTAAAGATAAATATCCTGACAACATTGAACCAATAAGTTTAAATAATAAATGTCAATTTAAATCAAATTTACTTAAGTGTGAGTTAGGTAATTGGCAAAAAAAATATCGAGAAAATTTAGAAATAGTATTTCAAAATACTAATAATCAAGAAATTTCAAAGAAGGAACTACAATCTTATAAACCTAAACTATCAGGTAAGTCACAAAATATATTATTAACTTATGAATTTACTTTAAATAATTTTAAAAAAGTAATCAAAGATAAAGCGTTTATAGATCTATTATCAACAACTTTTTATTACACTTTTTTTGGAACCATAGGCGCAATAGTTTTTGGAATTTTAACTGCACAAATGGTAAATCAAAAATTTTTTGGAAGAACATTTATGAGAAGCGTTTTATTGTTTCCTTATGTTGCACCAGTAGTTGCTCTTGCTTATACCTGGGAACTTTTACTTGATCCAACAAGTGGAACGTTAAATAATCTATTAATTAACTATCAAATTATTGATGGGCCAATAAATTTACTAGGACAAAAATATGTAACTTTAAACATACTTGGTTTTGATTTTAAATTGAGGTTAGCATTAACAACTGTAATTATTTTTGAAATTTGGAGATATTTTCCTCTAGCATTTTTATTTATTCTTGCTCGTCTTCAGGCAGTTCCAAAAGAACTTTATGAAGCAGCTGATGTTGATGGCGCAAATCCTATTCAAAAATTTCTTAACATAACTTTACCTCAGATATTAGCAGTGATTTCAATTTTATTTATGATCAGATTTATTTGGAATTTTAATAAATTTGAAGACATCTTCTTACTCACTGGTGGCGCATCAGGCACAAGAACATTGCCAATAAATGTATATCAACAAGGTTTTTCAATTGGGGATATTGGTATGGGTTCCGCAGTTTCTATTGTGATTGTAGTGTTTCTATTAATTTTTATGTTTATCTATTTTAAACTTTTAGGAAAAAGAGCTGATGAAAATTAAAAATATATTTACTTATTGCTTTATCTCGTCTTTGTTTTTGTTTTCATTAATTTGTATTTGGAAAATCTTAGTTACATTACAAGGAATTGAATTAACAAATTTTAATTTTAATAAATTATTTATATTTGGAATAATTCTTTGTGCAATAAATCTTCTTATTGGGAAAAAATTAAATTTAAATATTAAAATAATTTTACTTGCACTTTTATTTTCTATCTTTGATTATTTCATCTCAACAAATTTACCTATTTGGTATAGTTTTGGCATATTCTTAATTTCATTATTTTTTTTCAATAATATAAAAGATTACGACAAAAACTTTTTGTCAAAAAATCATTCCTCTCAAAAATTATTCTTTAATTTTTTAACATTATTTGGAATTACACTGTTCTCTTTTGTAATTCTTTTCCCTTTTTATATGATGTTAGTTACAAGCTTTAAAACCCAGGCTTTGTTATTATTGAACCCTTTAGACTTTAGTATTAACTTTGCACAAGGATTGCCAGAGTTGTTCAAATCTTATTTTATAGTATTCAAAGATTATAATTTCGGAAGATATATGTTAACCAGCACAATAGTCTCATTAGGCACAGTCATTATAACATTAATTTTTGCAATACCGGCTGCTTATGCAGTTGCAAGACTTAATTTCTTTGGAAAAAATTTTTTATCAACATCCATATTGATAATTTATTTGTTTCCAGCGATAGTTTTGGTGATACCTTTATATACAATTTTTAGTCAACTTGGTTTGAGAAATTCTATTGAAGGTTTACTTATAGTTTATACAGCTACGACTTTACCTGTAGCAATTTATATGTTGCAAGGTTACTTTAAAAGTATACCAAAAGAATTAGAGGAAGCAGGGATTATAGATGGTCAAAATTGGCTTGGTATAATTTTTAAAATTATACTTCCGCTAAGTTTACCTGCAATATCATCGGTAGCCTTGTATGTATTTATGATAGCTTGGAATGAATTTTTGTTTTCATTAATGTTTTTAGACCGGCCAAATACATTCACATTATCAAGAGCTATTCAGTTTCTGAATGTTGGAGCTGAAACACCTAGACAATATTTAATGGCAGGGTCTGTAGTAGTAACTTTGCCTATTTTAATAATTTTTGTTTATTTTGAAAAATATTTAGTAAGCGGTCTCACCGCAGGAAGTGTTAAAGGATAATGCAAAATAAAGTAGAAGAGGCAAAAAAAATATTATTGGGTAACAGAAAAAATGGTTACACACTTCCTACTAATAATAAATTATATCCTGCTCAATGGAATTGGGATTCAGCCTTTATTGCACTTGGTTATTCTTACTTTAATTTAGATTTTTCAATTATAGAAATTGAAACTTTGCTTAATGGTCAGTGGGACGATGGTATGGTACCCCATATTCTTTTTCATGAAAAAGACACATCTTATTTTCCAAATCACACAACTTGGCAATGTGGAAAAAATATACCTTCCTCTGGTATTACTCAGCCACCAGTTTTAGCCAGTATTTTGAGGAAAATTGTTGAAAAAAATCAACTTAGTAATGAACAACATTCAAGAATTATAAATATAATAACAAAAATTAAAAATTATCATGATTGGTTCATAAAATTCAGAGATCCTAATAAAACCGGCCTTGTATCCATATTACATCCGTGGGAGAGCGGGTATGATAATTCACCAATTTGGGATCAGCCAATGAGCAATATCAAAGTAGATAAAAACCTTAATTATAAAAGAAGAGATCTTGAGGTTTCAAACTCTGATGAGAGACCTTTAAAAACTGATTATGACAGATATGTAACTTTAAGAGATCAATTTAGAGATGTTCACTACGATCCAAATAGATTGTATGAGATCTCTGATTTTAATGTAGTAGATGTTGGATTTAATGCTTTATTTTTGAGAGCAAATAAAGATCTACTTAGCTTAGCTAAAAATTTTGATTTAAATTTTGATGATTTAAATAATTTCGTATCCAAAACCGAAAATGAAATATTAAAATTATATGATGATAATAATAATGATTTTGTTTCAAAAGATATAAAAACTAATTTGAAAATCGTTGTTCCATCAATAACAAATTATTTTACTCTCTTCGCAAATTTACAAAATGATGAATTAAATAAAAAAATTGTTAAGAATTTAAAAAAACATAATAATAATGACAATTACTATTTCTCAACAATAAAACCAAATCATCCTACATTTGAAGAAAAAAGGTATTGGAGAGGTCCAATATGGATAAATTGTAATTGGTTAATTTATCAAGGACTTATTAAAAAAGAGCCAGAATATGCAAATGAAATCAAAAAAAAAACCTTAGAATTAATTGAAGAAAAAGGTTTTCACGAATATTACAGTTATAAAGATGGATCAGTTATGGGCGCAAATAATTTCTCATGGAGCGCAGCTTTATATTTAGACCTGGTTTTAGAAAATTAGATTAGATTTTTAGTTTTTATTTAGAAATGTTTCAGAGGAGTCGTCCATTGCTTTTGCCCAAGCTGTATGATGAACTGGAGCAACAGACCCTGTAACAGGAGATGAAAAAGATTTATTTCTATAAGTTGAAATATCCTCAACCTTATGATGCTCCCATTCTTTAAAATGTTTTCTGATTAATTCAAAATCTATTTTTGGGTAATCTGACATCTCATGTAATTCTTTTGTGTATTCAGTTTGAAAATCAATCATCTGATCAGGATTTTCTAGTTTTTCTTCTAAAGCAACCCATTTGTTAATATCTTTTTCAATATCCCCACCACTTGGCATATTTATTTTCCCCATTATAACATCTCTTGCGTACCAAGCTTGGCAATCAAACATATTAAATGTGTGAAACTGGTCTTGCATTCCTAGATACAAAAGTTTGTGATTATCTTGCCAAACAATACCTTTGTATAATTTTGGGGGGTAAAGTCTGTTTCTTGTTTTAAGTTTTAAATTTTCTTCCAAGAAAGGAAAATGATGCAGGTAACCAGTACACAGTATTATTACATCTGCATCCTGTTCGGTACCATCTTTAAAAATTGCTTTTTTTCCTTCTAATCTATCTAAATAAAATACTTCCTTCATTCCTTCAGGCCATTTAAAACCCATTGGATTATGTCTGTAGCCAATTGTTACACTTTTTGCTCCATATTTATTACATTGAAGTGCAATATCCTCAGCGGAATAACTGCTTCCTAAAACTATAATATTTTTTCCTCTAAATTCTTCTGCATCTCTAAAATCATGTGAGTGCATTATTCTTCCAGGAAATGAACTCATACCTTTATATTCGGGTATAAAAGGAACTGAAAAATGACCAGTAGACACCACAACATAATCAAAATGATCTGTTAAAATTTTATCATTTTCTTTATCTTGATAGCTAACTTCAAATTTATCTGATTTAAAAACTGTATTAACTACTCTTGTATTAAATTTAATTTTATTTCTTAAATTTCCTTTACTTACTCTACTCGTGATATAATCATAAAGTACTTCTCTAGGTGGGAAAGATGGAATTGGCTTACCAAAATGTTCATCAAAAGAATAATCTGCAAATTCAAGACACTCTTTAGGTCCGTTTGACCAAAGATATCTATACATGCTATTGTGAACTGGATCTCCATATTGGTCAGATCCTGTTCTCCAGCTATAATTCCAAAGACCTCCCCAGTCACTTTGTTTTTCAAAACAAACTATTTCAGGGATCCTGTCTCCTTTTTTTTCGGCATGTTCAAAAGCCCTCAGAATTGATAACCCGCAAGGCCCAGCACCAATTATAGCGACTTTAGTCATGATAATTTTTCCTCTACAATTAAAATTATAAATATATTGTACTAAGAAAAATAGAAAAATTAAATATTATTTTAATATGAAAACTAATTGGAATTATCCTACTACAATTTGGGTTGGGGAGAACAGAATTCAAGATTTAAGCATAGCATGTAAAAATTTGAAAATTAATAAACCATTATTTGTCACAGATAAGGATTTAATTAATCTAAAAATAGTTCAAGATATTATTTTAGATTTAAAAAAAAACTTTAATCATCTTCAAGTTTTTTCAAATTTTTCAGGTAATCCTGTAGGTGAAAATGTGGAAGAGGGGGTAGGGCAGTTTAAGAAATTAGGTTGTGATGGAGTTATTGCATTAGGTGGCGGCAGCGGTCTTGATGTAGGTAAAGCTATTGCTTTTATGTCAGGACAGTCTAGACCAATATGGGATTTTGAAGATATCGGTGATAATTGGAAAAGAGCAGATGAAACCAACATTGCACCTATCATTGCTGTACCTACTACAGCAGGGACAGGATCAGAAACTGGAAGAGCATCAGCTATAATCAATAAACAAACAGGTATAAAAAAAATTATTTTCCACCCAAAATTTTTACCTTCAATAGTAATATTAGATCCTAATTTAACTTTAGATCTTTCTCCAAGATTGACTGCAGCTACAGGTATGGATGCTTTGGCACACAATTTAGAAGCTTTTTGTGCGCCAGGATTTCATCCGATGGCCGATGGAATTGCGATTGAAGGAATGAAGTTAATTAAAAATTCATTAATTAAAGCAGTTAAGAACGGCAAAGATTTAAATGCTAGAGCAGAATTATTAGCTTCAGCTAGTATGGGTTCTACCGCTTTTCAAAAAGGGCTTGGTGCTATTCATTCTTTAAGCCACCCCATTAATGCGCAATTTAATGTTCACCACGGTTTATCAAATGCAATCTTTATGCCTTATGTATTAACTTTTAACAAAGAAATGATTGAAAAAAAAATAATTTCTATTTGTGATTATATTGAACTTGATAAAAGTTTTGATAGTTTTTTACACTGGATTTTAGAACTACGAAAAGAATTAAATATACCACATAAATTATCAGAAATTGTTGATGTAAATAAAATAAATTTAGATCAGTTATCAGTTATGGCATTAGAAGATCCTTCAACTTCCACCAATCCAAGGACAATGAGTAAGGATGACATGAAAGCACTTTATGAGCACAGTATTTCAGGTAAATTATTTTAATGAAAAGAATTCTTATAGTTGAAGGTAATCTTAGAGAAGAAAATCAAAGCTTTACTGATGGTGGAATTAAAACTCATACTGAAAGTTTAAAAGACAGTATTAGTTATTTTACAGATCAATTAGATATTGATGTTGTTAATCCTTCCTCGGATGAAAACATTAACGAAGTAGCTAAAGATTTAACTAAATATAATGGAATGATATGGGGTGGTAGTAGTTTAAATATTTACAATGATACTCCAGAAATAAGAAGACAAATAAATTTTATGAGGGAATGTCAAAAGAATATAAAAAATATATTCGCAATTTGTTGGGGAATGCAAGTTGCTGTAACGGTTGCTGGTGGTGAAGTAAAGAAATGCCCTAATGGTGCTCATAGGGGAATAGCTCATGACATAGAAATAAACGAAAATGGCCTTAAACATCCACTTTATAAAAATAAAAATAAAAAATTTAATACCCCTGCATTTAATTTTGATGAAGTTGTAAAATTACCTGAGGGCTCTACATTACTTTCATCAAATCCTATAAATAAAGTCATGGGTATAAATTTTAAAGTTGGTTCAACGAATATATGGGGGATTCAATATCACCCAGAGATAACTTATGCCAAAATGATAAGCTTAATTCATTTTAGGAGAGATCGACTTTTAGAAAAAAAAGCCTTTATTGACCAAATGGAAATAGACTCTCATGTAAAAATTATAGAAGATGAAAATAAAATTTCTAATAAAGATGCAAGGATGAGAGAATTAGAAAATTGGCTAAATAATTTAAATTAGAACAAGCCTTCTATTTCACCTTTTTCATTAAGCTTAATAGAGTCTGCTGCGGGAACACGTGGAAGTCCAGGCATTGTCATGATGGCTCCGCATATAACAACAATAAATTCTGCACCTGAAGATAATCTTACTTCTCTAATTGGTAATGAATGGCCTGTTGGAGCACCTTTTGCATTTGGATCAGTAGAAAAACTATATTGTGTTTTGGCTACACATATAGGTAAATTTCCATAACCCGCTTCTTCAAAAGATTTTAATTGATCTTTTATTTTACTGTCAGCAACAACTTCGTTTGCTCGATAAATTTCTTTTGCAACAGTTTCAACTTTCTTTAACAAAGTTGTTTTTTCATCATACAAAAATTTAAAATCTGCTTGTTTTTGATCAATTAAATCTACAACATGCGAAGCAAGTTCTTTTGTCCCTTCGCCACCATTTGACCAATGAGTACATAAAGTAGCTTTAACTCCCATATTATCACAAGCATTTATTAACTCTTTTACCTCATTATCAGTATCAGCAACAAAATGATTAACAGCAACTGCAACTGGTAAACCAAATTTTTTTACGTTTTCTATGTGTCTTTCTAAATTTACTAAACCTTTTTTTAAAGCATCTACATTTTCATTTTTTAAATCATCTTTAGCTACACCGCCGTGCATTTTTAATGCTCTAATTGTTGCAACAATAACTACACACTCAGGTTTTAAATTTGATTTTCTACATTTAATGTCTAAAAATTTTTCTGCTCCTAGGTCTGCTCCAAATCCAGCTTCAGTCACAACATAATCAGATAGTTTTAAACCTGCTTTAGTTGCTATTACAGAGTTACAACCGTGCGCAATGTTTGCAAAAGGACCACCATGAATAATTGCTGGATTATTTTCTAACGTTTGAGTTACGTTAGGTCTGATTGCTTCTTTTAACAAAACAGTCATTGGTCCATGAGCATTTAAATCTTTTGCAAAAATAGGTTTTCTATCTCTTGTATAAGCAACTGTAATATTACCTATTCTCTTTTCTAAATCTTCAAGATCATTTGCTAAACAAAAGATAGCCATTATTTCAGATGCTACTGTAATATCAAAACCATCTTCTCTTGGAAAACCATTAGCTACTCCGCCTAAATTAATATTGATAGATCTTAAAGATCTATCATTCATATCCATAACTCTTCTCCAAACTACTCTTCTTACATCTATGTTTAATTTATTTCCCCAATAAATATGATTATCAATTAACGCTGACAATAAATTGTGAGCAGATGTAATTGCATGGAAATCCCCTGTAAAATGTAAATTGATTTGTTCCATTGGAACAACTTGAGCATATCCACCACCTGCTGCTCCGCCTTTCATTCCAAATGAAGGACCTAAACTAGGTTCACGTAAACACACTATAGAATTTTTACCGATTTTATTTAATCCATCATTTAAACCAACTGACGTAGTTGTCTTTCCCTCACCAGCAGGAGTTGGTGTAATAGCAGTAACTAAAATTAATTTTCCATTTTGTTTATCTTTCAAACTATCTAAATATTCTAAATTTATTTTAGCAATATGACGTCCCATAGGGCTAAAAGCACTTGGTTCATCTGGAACATTAATTTTACCCAAAATCTCATTAATGGGTTTCATTTTTGCCTCTCGTGCAATTTGGATATCTGATTTTGACATAAATCTAATTACTTATTAATGAGCAGAATTACTATCCTTTTTTGTCACGTATTTAAACATCTAAAAAATATATATAAAAAAAATTAGCAAAAACTTATATTTAATTTTATAAAACTTACGGATGCAGAAATATTCAGTATTTAGTCTAATCAAAAACGCATTTTCCAATCACCAAAATTGGGAAGTTGCTTGGAAAGATCCAACTCCAAAAAGTGAATATGATGTAGTCATCATTGGAGGTGGAGGACATGGTCTTGCTACTGCATATTATTTAGCAAAAGAACATAATATTAGAAATGTAGCTATCATTGAGAAAGGCTGGATTGGTGGTGGAAATGTTGGCCGGAATACAACGATCATAAGATCAAATTTTATGTACGATGCTAATGCAAGATTTAATGAATTTGGAATGGATTTATGGAGAAACTTAAGTCAAGAACTGAACTTTAATGTGATGTTTTCTCCAAGGGGAATAATAAACTTAGCCCACTCAGATGCTCAAATGAACGCATATGCTCGTAGAGGAAACTCTATGAGATTAAATGGAATAGATGCAAAGTTATTGGATAGAGATGAAGTTAAAAAATTAATTCCAATGGCTGACTTTAGCGATGAAGTACGTTTCCCAATTTTTGGAGGCTTAATGCAACCAAGCGCTGGTACCGCAAGACATGATGCTGTTGCTTGGGGTTATGCACGTCAAGCAGATGATATGGGAGTAGATATAATACAACATTGTGAGGTCACTGGTTTTGATGTTGTTAATGGAAAGATAAAAGGAATTAGAACTTCAAGAGGAGATATTAAAGCAAAAAAAGTTGGATTATGCGTTGCAGGTAGCACAAATATATTAGCTGAAAAATTAAATATGACACTGCCAATAGAAACTCATGTACTGCAAGCTTGTGTTTCAGAACCTGTAAAACCATTATTAGATGGAGTAGTAACTTTTGGTGCAGGCCACTTTTATATAAGTCAATCAGATAAAGGTGAAATGGTAATGGGCGGTGATCTTGATGGATATAATAGTTATGCTCAAAGAGGTAACTTGCCAACTATACAACATGTATTGACAGGTGGCTTAGCTTTGTTTCCATTTTTAAGTAGATTAAAAATGTTAAGAACATGGGGAGGCATCATGGATATGTCTATGGATGGTTCTCCAATAATTGATAAAACTCATATTGAAGGATTGTATTTAAACTGTGGATGGTGTTATGGAGGTTTTAAATCAACTCCTGTCTCAGGCTGGACATTTGCTCATACAATTGCGCAAGATCAAGTTCATGAATTAAATTCAGAATTAAGATTAAATAGATTTTCTACAGGTCATCTTCTAGATGAAAAAGGTTTAGGAACTAAAACCTGGATTGGTTAAAAAATGTTATACATCAAATGTCCTTATTGTGGTTTAAGAGCACAGAAAGAATTTTCATATGGAGGTGATGCAACTGTAAAAAGACCTAATATAAATGAAGAGGTATCAAGCGAAGATTGGGATAATTTTGTTTATATGAGAAAGAGTCCAAGAGGGAAACATGTAGAGTTATGGCAACATATAGCAGGATGTAGACAATGGATTAAGGTGCAAAGAGACACCGCTACACATGAAATTTTCCAAACAGCAAAAGTCACAGAAGAAATAAGATGAGCCAACCATTTAGATTAAATAAAGAGGGATTAATCAATCGAAACAAAAAAATATCTTTTACTTTTAATGGTAAAAAATTATTTGGATATGAAGGCGATACAATTGCATCTGCCTTAATAGCAAATGGAATACACTTAGTCGGTAGAAGTTTTAAGTATCATAGACCGAGAGGTTTTTTTGGTGCAGGAGTAGAGGAGCCAAACGCAAAACTACAAGTAGAATTCAATGGTCATTCAGAACCTAATGTTAATGCAACAGAAATGGAACTTGTTGAAGGTTTATCAGCAACGAGCCAAAATTGTTGGCCATCAGTCAATTTTGATATTGGTGCAATTAATAATTTTTTAAAAATGTTTTTCCCTGCTGGGTTTTATTACAAAACATTTATGTGGCCTAAAAGTTTCTGGTATAAAATTTACGAACCTTTCATTAGAAAAGCTGCGGGATTAGGGGTTGCTTCAATAGAAAAAGATAAAGAACGGTATGAACATAAATTTGAGTATTGTGATTTATTGGTTACTGGATCCGGACCCTCTGGATTAGCAAGTGCTTATGCTGCCGCAAAAAATGGAGCAAAAGTAATTTTAGCTGAGGATAAACCAAGATTTGGCGGAACACTTTTAACTGATGATGTAAGTATAGATAATTTATCAGGAAAAGATTGGGCAGAAAAAATAATTACTGAATTAAAATCTATGCCTAATGTCACTGTAAAAAATAGATCTCAAGTTTTTGGTTACTATGATCATAACATGCTGGTAATGTTTGAGAGAGTTAGTGATCATTTAGAGAAAAAATCAAAATTCACCCCAAGACAAAGACTTTGGTATATTAGAGCCAAAGAAACAATTTTATCAACTGGTTCAATTGAAAGACCAATTGTGTTTGGCAACAATGATACTCCAGGAATATTTTTATCAGCAGCTGCGAAAGAATATATGAAAGTCTACGGAGTATTAGTTGGAAAGAAACCTTTAATATTTACAAATAACGATAGTGCATATGAAACAGCTTTAGAGTTCAAAAAAAATAATGTTGAACCAATTATATTAGATACAAGAGAAGAACATTCATCAGAATTAATTGATGAAGCTAAATCAAAGGGAATTGATATAAGATTTTCCCACGGTGTTATTGTCGCTAATGGATACAAAAAAGTTAAATCTGCAAAAATTGGCAAACTAAATAAAGATAAAAATTCTTTTGAGAAAATAGAGACTGTAGATTGTGATTGTATTTGTGTATCTGGATTTTGGACACCATCTGTTCATTTAGCATCACAATCAGGAAATAAACTTAAGTATGAAGAAAAAATTGATGCATTTATTCCAGATAAGAAAAAACAACATGAGACATCAGTTGGTGCAGCAAATGGATCATTTACATTAGAAGAAAGTTTAAAACATGGTTTTGAAAATGGTTCAAATCTTTCCGCAAAAATTACAGAGACTAAAACAGAAATCTCAATTCCAAATGTAAATGAAAAGAAATACGGAGCTCATGATAAATTTTGGTGTATGCCGTTACCTAAAAATGAAAATCCAAAAAGATTTGTTGACTTTCAAAATGATGTATCTGTCTCTGATATAGAAATCGCACTAAGAGAAGGTTACAGATCAATAGAGCACGTCAAAAGATATACAACTCTTGGAATGGCAACAGATCAAGGCCGTACAAGTAATTTAAATGGTCTTCAGTTGGTATCTAATATAGAAAATAAAATAGTTCCTGAAGTGGGACACACAACATTTAGACCACCTTTCACACCAATTACAATCGGGACAATAGTTGGTCGTGAAGTAGGTATGGAATATATGCCGACTAGAAAAACTCCAATGCATGAATGGCATGAGAAAAATAATGCTGTATTTGTTGATGCAGGTGCTTGGAAAAGACCTCGATATTATAAAGAAGGAAATGAAACTTTATTTGAAGCTTCAAAGAGAGAGGCAAAAAACGTTAGAGAGAATGTTGGTATATGCGATGTAACAACATTAGGAAAAATTGATATTAAAGGTCCAGACGCAGCAGAATTTTTAAACAGAGTTTATACAAATGCTTGGATGAAATTACCTATTGGAAAAGCTAGATATGGATTAATGCTTAGAGAAGATGGAATTGTCATGGACGATGGAACAACAACAAGAATTTCAGAAAATCATTATCATATGACAACAACAACTGCACAAGCTGCAAATGTTTTGTCTCACTTAGAATATTATCTTCAAATTGTTTGGCCAGAATTAAATGTAAATGTTGTCTCTACAACTGAGCAATGGGCAGGGGCTGCAATTGCTGGACCTAAATCTAGAGACATGTTATCAAAATTATATCCAGACTTAGATGTTTCAAACGATGCATTACCTTTTATGGGTTATAAAGAGGTAGAATTTTTTGGTGTTCCATCAAGAATTTTTAGAATTTCATTTTCTGGTGAGCTTGCATATGAGATTAATGTCAAATCAGATCATGGCATGTTCATGTGGGAGAAAATGATGGAAGTAGGAAAAGAATTTGGAAATCAGCCTTACGGAACTGAAGCTTTATCAACATTAAGAATTGAAATGGGACACGTTGCAGGACCAGAATTAGATGGCCGAACAATCCCATCAGATGTTTCATTAAATGGATTAGTTTCAAAGAAAAAAGATTTTATTGGCAAAAATTCTTTAGGAAGAGAAGCATTTAATGTTGAGAGCAGACAAAAAATTGTTGGACTTATTCCAATTGATAGAAAGTCTAGTATTCCTGAAGGATCTCATATCGTCCAAGATCAGAATGCAAAATTACCAAACCCTAAACTTGGCCATGTTTCTTCTTCTTGTTGGAGTGTAGAAAATAATAATCCATTTTCACTAGCAATTATGAAAGATGGAAAAAATATGATCGGTAAAAAGTTTTTTGCGGTATCACCATTAAAAAATAAATCAATTGAAGTAGAAGTTATTTCTTCTCATTATGTTGATCCTGAAGGAAAAAGAGTTAGATCATGAAAAATGTTTCTGCACTAGAAAATATTCATAAACATGGATTGTTTGGCAATCACAATAGTAAAGATGAGCTAATAAATATTAGAGAAATCAAAGATATTTTGATTTATCAGATTGTTAAATATAAAAAATCTTCAATTAGTATTGATAAAATAAAAATAGATAATTTAAATTTACCCCAGACTCTTTTGGTATCTTCAAATCCTAATACAAGAATTTTATGGATGGGACCTGATAATTGGTTAGTCGTTTCAAAGAATAAAGAAATAGAAAAATCTATTTTAGAAAACCTAAGTCATTATGATTTTGCATTAACTGATCTATCTCATTCAAGAACAATACTTGAATTAGAAGGTTCTTTGGTAGATGAAGTATTGAAAAAAGGTTGTCCATTAAATTTAGATGGCCTTGATGAAGGGAAATGTTCTAATTCTGCTTTTCATGCAATTACAATAACTATTGATTTTATTAGTTCAAATCCAAGAAAAGTAAGAATATTCGCTTTAAGAAGTTTTGGTGAATCTCTTTATCATTCAATAACTGATGCTTGTTTAGAATTTGGCTATAAAGCTGAATAAAAATTATTCTGAAGTTTTAAATTTAGTTTTTTGAATAATAACCACAAACACAATTGGAATTATTAAAGTTATTAGTGTTACTGTTATCAACAAAATACCTAGATCTGAATAATCGGCAGTGGTAAGAATAGCGTTTGTTACCTTATCCTTTACCTCTCTAGTAATAACATAAATTTCATTTAAATATTTAGTTCCTAAAGCACTTGCTGATAAAGCAAGATTTGTAAAAGATGCGAATACTGCAAAGAAAGTTGCTTTTAAGTGCGACGGAGCATTTTTAGCAATCCACGCGAGCAAAGGTATCATTGAGACTTGTCCCAAAGGTGACTCAAGTGCAGTATTTAATATTGCAATAAACTTGGCATCAACAACTCCATTAGTAATTGATGATGTCCAATTGTGAAATCCATAATACATACCAACACTTGGTAAAAATAAAATTGCGCCTGCAACAGATAAAATTACTATTATTCTAGCTATAGAGTTGTTTGCCATAAATGGTCTTAATAAAATAATACCAACAAGCGTTAAAACAGAGGCTATAAGAGATAATACAGAAAAAAATTGTTCATTGAATTCAAGTACATCAATTTCAAACCAAGATAAACCCGGACCAGGTCCTGGCATTGCTCTAAAAATAAAAATTATTATTGCTGTGCCTACAACAGTAAGTCTTAAATCCTGAGGAAGTTCTTTAACTAATTTATTCATTAAAAATAGAATAATTGCCATTGAACCTACAAAAACAATTTCTTGAGCAAATGGCACTTTGAATGATCCAATACCTAAAGTGAAAATAACAAAAACTAAACTTCCACCTAATATCCACCAGTTTACTTCAGTTTTTTCTGAAGGAGCATAATCTTGATCACCCTCAAGACCTTGTTCAATAAGTTTTCTTTTCTTTTGATTTTTTAAATATGAAGCGAGAAATATTCCAAGAACGGATACAATTGGTATAATTAAAGCATATATATAGATTGAACCGTATAAACTTATCTTATCTGCTTGTTCAAGATCGTCTACTCCTTTAAAGAGGATAACGTTAGCTAAAGCAACTAAAACAGTTCCACCAATTATTGCAAATCTTCCAAGAGTTTGCATTGTTGTATGCATAAGCTTGATTTCATCTCTTGAAAATTTATTTCCACTGTCATCAACTAAAGGAACAGCCTCTACAGTCATAGCATCAGCCACAACATCTTGAACAACATAACCAATCGGAGCAAGTAAAACACTGATCACAAACCATGTTTCTACTGAGAGAATTGATGACATCCACTCAGTATGAATTATTAAACCGTACATTATAATTAAACTTAATGAGATTAAGGATGCTCCAACAAAAACCATGTAATTTTTTTTATTCCAGATTAGATCAACAAGATGACCTAAAGGCATCTTCAATGCCCATGGAATTCCAGCCCAAAAACCCAGTCCAGCAAGAAAAGCAGCAGATAAGTTTAGATAGTCTTTAACAAAAAAAGTTCCAACAATACCTGTTAGTCCTGAAATACCAGCAGCAAGATAAATCATCAATGGTGGTAGATAGGTCCACTTAAACTGTCTTCCTAAATCTATTAAAGTACTATCTATAAATCTCAAAATTTTATTACTCATAAATTATTCTGTTAAATTTAATAATATTAATCCATTTTGTTTAGTTTCTTTACACCAAAGTTCATAACTTTCACAAACTCTCCACAAATGATCAAATGCTCTTTGAGATAATTCCAAAGGAAAGTGACTTTTTGCATAATATAATTTTGGGATTTTCATTAATTGTTTAATCATAGTATCTTTTTGTATTTGTAAAAGTCTTATAGTTTCTTGATTAATCTTTTTTTTTGTAGATTTATCTACGTAGTCATTGCTCTCAAGTTCTTTAAACCATTTATCATGAAAATTTCCTGAACTAATTTCATTATAATCATCTGATGCAATAAATATTTCAAAAGCTTGAATATTAGTTAAATTAGGGTTCTTAATTTTGATTTCATATATCTTTTGATAAATGATTTCGGCAACATATAATACAAATGGTCTCGATTTATCAGTTTCCAAACTAAACTCCTCAAATATCTACTGAATAATAGCATGAATTAGGATCATCTTTATAGTGCGCAAAAGGCCCACACTCTTTAAAACCAAAACTTTTAAAAAGTTTTCTAGCGGGTGCAAAAAAATCACCTGCACCAGTTTCGACACTTAGTTTAGTAATTCCTATTTGTTTAGATTTTTCAATAAGATGTGAAATTATTTTTCCACCATATTTTTTATTTCTAAATTTATCTGAAACTCTTATAGATTTAAATTCTCCATGCGTTTCATCAAATAATTTTAAAGCTCCACAACCAATTAATTCATTATTTTCCCATAAACTCCAGAATTTTATACTTGGATCCTTTAATCCAGGAATATCTAATACATGAGAACTCCCCTCAGGAGAAACTGATCTCAATTCAATAAAATGCTTAGTTAGCAACTCATTTACCTGCGGATCATCAAAATTATTTTCTATTGATTTCATAGTTTTGAAAAACATATAATCTAAATTTAGATTAAACCAAGAAAATTAAATATGTGTGGAAGATACGTAATAACTAGCCCTGTTACAAAAACAAAAAAACTTGTTAAGTCAGCTATACAAGTTGAAGATACTGAAAATTATAATGCACATCCATTTCAAAAATTACCTGTAATTAAAAAATATAATAATGGAAATACTCTAGAAAATTTAAAGTGGGGAGTAGTACCTAGCTGGGCTAAGCAAAAAGATTTTAAACCTTTAATAAATGCAAGACTAGAAACTATAGATGAAAAAGTTTCTTTCAAAAAATTAATTCGACTACATAGATGTGTAGCTGTAGCAGATGGTTTTTATGAGTGGAAAAGAGAAAAAGAAAATAAAACACCTTATTATTTTTTAAGAGAGGATAAAAAGCTTATGTATTTAGCGGCTATTTATGACAATGATCAATTTTGTTTAATAACCGAGGACGCAGATGAAAATATTAAAGAAATACATCATAGACAACCTGTTATAATTAATGAAAATGATGTTAATAGATATTTAAATCTTGAATTAACAGGATCGAGTTTT
>CACHLB010000007.1 GCA_902580505.1 uncultured Pelagibacteraceae bacterium | reverse complement strand
AATTTAATGATTTCTTCATCAGAAATTTTACTTAGACTCGGCCTTAAAAAAGTAATGTACTTCATTTCATTATAAATATCGATGTTTGTTATAATTTTATCATCAATTTTATACTTAATTTCTATTTTAGCAGCTAAGCTATTTGAAATTAATATGAACAAAACAATAAAAAATGAAAATTTAATATTTTTCATGTATTTAAATTTTATAAATTATCTATATTAGAAACTCCTAACTCAGTAAAAGGAACCATTTTTATTAAAAAAGATATACTTTTATTTGGATCTAGATTTCCATCTCTATAAAAAGATTTATTGTAACTTAAATTTATAGTTAAACAGTCTGTTTCATAACCATAAACTAGATTATAATACTCTGTGAAGTTATCTTTTAGATTTTTAGAGATTTCAAAACTTAATTTATTTTCTTCATCTATATTAAAATCGCTTCTATTCGTTAAATTTTCTTTGCTACCTAAATCATTATCCTCATGATAATATGAAAAATTCGTAAATAAATTGTTCAAAATTAAATCCAAGTCTAACTTTTCAAGGTTGGAGTGTTTGAGATTATTATCGTATGAAAAATCATAACCAATATTTATATTCTGATTAATTTTGTAATCTAAATTTCCAAAAATATCTGACCTTTTTTGATCTAGTTTAGATTTAGATGGAAGATTTTTATTTTGGTCTTTTTTTAAAACATTAGCAACTTTAAAATCAATAATATCAAGACCTGAAATATCTTTCCTCTTAAATTCCAAGCCTAAACTTAAAGATTCTCCACCCTCTACCTCAGTATTTGTTCCAATTCTATTTAGATTAAAAACACTATCATAATTCAAAAGAATATCTTTGGCAGACAAATCGCTATTTGAGTTTGGGCTGTATCTTAAAGATACAATAGGTTTTAAATAATGAGTTATTTCATCAAACCTTTTTTGCAAAGGTAAACTGGTATCAATTTTAAAAACACCAAATAAATCATATTGGGTATTGTCCTCATAGTATTTTGAATTATTAGAATAATTATTATTATTTTTTAAAAGGAAATTGTAATTTGTTAAATATCCATTTGAATTAATAAAATCCATAGATGAAAATAAGAAATCGTTAGTAATAACACTTTCATTCACATTTGTATTATAATGCTTGTTATACCCATAGGAGTTAAAATTAAAACTAACATTATAATTTTCGGGTATATCAATTCTCCTAGAGAAGTTAAAATCTGGAAAAATGTATTGATACCTATCATGATAATTTCTTGATAGATCTTCGTAAATTTTAAACGAAGTATCTAATTTTGCGTCTGAAAATTCCCATCCTAGATCTAAATTTGAAGTTAATAATGTCTCGCTTTTTATTAATGGCGAGGTATTTAATAAACTATGTGATTTTAGATAACTGTCTCCTTTAACAGTTTGTAAGTTTAATTCATAATTTTTAGAAAAGTTTGTTTTACCTATTTGATTATAAAAAAAATGACCCTTAGTTCCATCACTTCCAACTAAAAAGCTAAAATCTGTTAGTAAATTAGATTTTTTAAAGGCTTGTCTATATTCATTTTGTAGTAAAAAGCTTTTATCTGCATAATACATAGGTTTAAAAGTAATATCTTTATCTATGTCAATTACTCTGAAGTATGGCAAATTTATTGAAGTTCCTAGATTGTCTGAACTAGAATATGAAGGTGTTAAAAATCCTGATCTTCTTTTTACAGATGGGTCAGGGTGATTAAAATATGGTAAGTAAAATATTTTTTTGTTAAACAGTTTTATCCAGGAATTTTTGTATTCAAATATTTTCTTATCTTTATCGTGGTTAAACTCATCACTATTTAATTCCCAACCTCTACAATTTTTATTTTCAATATTACAAGTACTAAATACTGCTTTATATAGTCTAAATTCATTTTCATTTGAGATAGCCGCTCTACCTTTTAAAACTGGATCATTTTTACTATTTCCAAAGTATGAATTCTCAAAATTTACCTGAATTTCTTTCCCAACTATTTCATTCTTTTTAATATTAATTATTATGTCTTCAAATATATATTCATTTTTATTTTTGTCAGTTATAATTGATTTTTTTGATTTAATTACTTCATCATTTAAATTAAAAGTAAACTTATTTTTTAATTCATAAATATTTTCTTTATCATCTTCAATTAATCCATCATTTTGACTATAAATTTTTTGTTTATCTCTGTCATAAAGAATATTTGTTGTTTTAATTTTAAATTTATTATCTATATAAAATCTAGTTGGCGCATTGCTGAATATAATATTTTCATTTTCATTAAATGTTATTTCATTACTAAAAATTTCAATGTTGTTCTCTATATCTTTATAATAAACATCATCTTTAAAAATAATTATTTTTTTTAACTTGTAATATTCAGCATTTTTTGACTTTATTTCAATTTTTTTATTTGGAAACTTAACATATGCTTTTTTTGCAAAAATAATATTTCCATTATCTTTAATTTCTAAATCAGACGATTCAAATACGATTTCATTAGAATAAACATACGTATTTATAAATACAAATAATAAAATATTAAAAATTATTTTTTTAATTTTCATTGATTTTAATTAACCCAATATTGCAAATTAAAAATAATATGACTAGTGGTATCCATACTGATAAATAAATCGGCAAAGCTCCTTTGTTACCTAATATACTTGAAAAATAATTTAGATAATAAATAATAACTGAAACAAGAATTCCTAAAACTATTATAAAAAACTTTGATTTCACTTTTTTTAGTTTAGTAATTACCAGAAATCCTAAAATTGTCATTAATACAAAGAAAAAAGGCATACTATAAATTTTATTAAGTTGAATTTTTATTTCTGTATTTGAATAACCTATATTTAAATAATTTTTTGATAACTTATGTAACTCATATATATTTAGGGAATTCAAATTAGAAAATAAATTAGATATAATTTCACCATTAAAAGATGAATTATATACAAAACTTTTTAAATTTCTTCTAATTCCGTTATTTTCTAAAATAGAAACATTTTTTAATTGCCAATTTTTTGACTCGATATTTGCTTGACCTGCTAAAATAGTTTTTTCATTATTATAATATTTGTCTGTTTGTGTGAGAGTGATTTGCTCAAGTTTGTTCTTATCAAATTTTTTCGCATGAATTATATATAGATAATTATCAATTTCTTCTTTAATCCATAATCCATCATCATTTACAACAGCTAAATACTCATTTGTGTTAGAAAAACTATTCTTTATATCTAAATACTTACTTTTTAGGCTGGAAGATAAAGAATAAAAAAATAATAATATTAAAACTCCTACAAACATTGTTATTATAGCTAGGTGATAAATAATTTTAAAATTACTTATTCCATTGGAGTGTAATATTGCAATTTCGTCTTTATCAATTAGAAATAAATAAAAAAATTTCACACTGATTAAAAAAATAAAAGGAAATATTTCAAACATCAAAGATGGTGCGTTTATTAATGAAAGATAAATTGTGTAGTATATTTCAGTATTATATTTTTCAAAAAATCTTATCTCTTCAAAAAAATTAATAATTACGATTGTGCATAAAAAAATAAAACTTGTTAAAAAAAACTTTTTTAGAAAAACGGAATATATATATGTTTGGTATTTCTTTAATGTCATAAATATCTCAAGTTAAATTTTGATTTAATTAAAATGTACAAATAAAAAAATATTATAAAAATAACTGGCAATAATAGAGAAAATATTTCCAAGTATATTTCTGAAATTAATAATTTATGACTTAATTCAGAAAATAAAATTACTATAAACCCTAAAATAAATAAAAAAAACTTATAATAATTTTGCAGAATATTTGATTTCGTTTTAAGAATTACCAATGAACTAACAAGAGATATGATAACAATGTATATTGGGTTAATAAATCTTTTAAAAGTTTCTTCATAAATATCTTTTAATAAAAAGGAGTTTGCTTCTACACACCTAAATTCTTTGTCTTTACGTTTATTAAAATTTTTACTTAGACATGATATTAATATTAAACTTTGTGTTTCATTTATCTTCACATATTTCCTAGTTTTTGCTGTTAGCTTAGATAAATTATAAGAGGTTTCATTAAATCCAAGATTAAAACTACTTTTCTTGTCGATATTTGTAATTTTTCCTTTTTTTAATTTAAATTTAAATCCTTCACTATCTTGAATTAGCATTCCTGTATTTGCGATTATTATTTTGTATTCTTCATCACCCAACTGTTCTTTTATATATATACCTTTTAATTCTCCATTATCATTTCTTTCTTCAACAAATACTGTTAAGTTCCTCATAACATTTGAAAATTTTTTTTCTTCTATTAGCTTCGGAAAAAAATCCATTGATGAATTTTTTAAATATTTTTGAGCTAAATTTTGAGACTGAGGTACTAAAAATAAACTAAGAAATAATTGTATTATTAGAAACAAAATTGATAATTTTGCTATGAAATTTATAAATGTTATTTTTTTTATTCCATTTGTCCAAAAAACCAGAATTTCATTATTTTCTTCGTATTTTATTAAAACGACAAATAAAGTTAAAAAATAACTAAAAATCAGCAGTTTACTGAAAATCTTAGGTAAATTTAAAATAGTAAAAATAAGATAAACATTTATAGCATGTCCCCTTTCGGTAACTATATCTAATAGATTTACACCTTGTATCACCCAAACTATGGAAGTTAAAGCAATAGAAGAAAGCAAAAAAAATGATAAAATATCTAAAGATAGTTTGCGGAATATTAATTTATTCATTGAAATTACTAATTTAATAAATATACAACATTATCTATAAAATATTTCAAAAAAATGAAGCTAAAATTAGATTTTGTAATAAAAGTTCCCAAAGTAGCTAAAGATAACGAGATTATTTTAGTAAAGGATAAAAATACTAAAAGTAAAATTGTTAAATCTTTAAATAAATCTTTATTTGCTAATAAATTATTTTTGGAGAAAAAATTCTTTGTTCAAAACATAGATGGCAAAACTTATATTTTTGTAAATTGTATTAATTCTAAAACTTCGTTAGATTTCGAGAAACTTGGATCTAATTTATTTGTTTTTTTAAAAAACAATAAAATTGAAAAATCCTTTTTTGAAACAAATTTATCTAATATTACTAATTTACAACTAGAAAAGTTTTTACATGGTGCACAACTTAAATCGTATGAATTTGATGTCTATAAAACTGATAAATCAAAAAACATAATTACATACCTAAGTGTAGTTGGACTAAAATCAAAAAAAACAAATTTATTGAGAAATAAATTAAATTCACTTTTAGAAGGCGTATTTCTTACCAGAGATCTTGTATCAGAGCCAGGAAATGTTCTACATCCAGATGAATACGCAAGACGTATAGTTAAACTAAGAAAATTTGGATTAAAAGTCACTGTATATGATCAAAAAAAATTAAAAAAGATGGGTATGAATGCTTTATTGGGTGTAGGCCAAGGAAGTGACAAAGGTTCATATTTAGTAACTATAGAATGGAAAGGTGCAAAGAGTAAATCCAAACCCTTAGGATTTGTTGGAAAAGGAGTGTGCTTCGATACAGGTGGTTATTCTTTAAAACCAGCAAAATTTATGGAAGATATGACATATGATATGGCAGGCTCTGCCACTGTTGTTGGATTAATGAAAACTCTTGCTTTAAGAAAATCAAAAATTAATGCTGTTGGAGTTGTTGGACTTGTAGAAAATATGGTAAGTGGAAATGCTCAAAGACCTGGAGACATCGTAAAATCTTATAGTGGAAAAACAATTGAAGTTTTAAATACTGATGCTGAGGGAAGATTAGTTTTAGCAGATGCATTAACATTTACAGAAGAAAAATTTAAGCCACAATTTATAGTTGACTTAGCAACATTGACCGGGGCTATAATTGTTTCTCTAGGCTCTGAGTATGCAGGCTTATTTTCAAATAATGATAAATTATCTAAACAACTAATTGATGCAGGTGAAAGTGTTGAAGAAAAACTGTGGAGAATGCCTTTAAACAAAAACTTTGATAAATTAATAAATTCTAAAAATGCAGATATGCAAAATATTAATTATGTTGGTGGAGCAGGTTCGACCACAGCAGCACAATTTTTGCAGAGGTTCATAATAAATAAAACACCCTGGGCCCACTTAGATATTGCAGGCATGGCATTTTCAAAATATGGAGGAGCACTTAACTCTGGTGGTGCAACTGGTTATGGAGTTAGATTGTTAAATAAATTAATTGAGGATAACTATGAGTAATATTGAACAAACTCTATCAATAATTAAACCAGATGCAGTTGAAAGAAATCTTCAAGATCAGATTAAGCACGAATTTATAAATAAAGGATTTGAAATAATAAAAGAAAAAAAAATTCATATATCTAAAGAGGAAGCCGAAAAATTTTATAAAGTACACGAGTCCAAACCATTTTATAACGATCTATGCACTTACTTGTCTTCAGGTCCTATTATTGTCATGACTTTACAAAGAGAAAATGCAGTTGCGGAAAATAGAAAGTTAATGGGAGCAACAAATCCAGTTGACGCAGAGGAGGGCACTTTGAGGAAAAAATACGGTATTTCAATTGATAAAAACTCTGTTCATGGTTCAGACAGTCCTGAAAATGCTAAGATTGAACTAGATTTTTTTTTTAATCAGTAGCTAATAATTTAATAATTGCTTTTGGGTATATTTTATGCTCGATTTTTAAAACTTTTTTTTCTAAACTCTTTACACTATCAGATTTTAGAATTTTTACTTTCTTTTGTAATATTATTTTTCCCGAATCTAATTTTTCATTAACAATATGTACTGTAGCTCCAGAGTATTTGTCTTTATTTTGAATTGCTTTATTATGTGTATTTAGTCCTTTATACTTAGGTAGAAGAGAAGGGTGAATATTAAGTATAGGTTTATAGAATTTTCTTATAAAATTACCTGAAAGTATTTTCATAAATCCTGCTAAACAAATTAAATCAACATTGTTTCTTTTTAATAATTTTAACATACGATCTTCAAAATTTTTTTTATTAGAATATTTGATAAAGATATTTTTGATTTTAGATTTATTTGCATAATCTAATCCTTTTGCACTAAAATTATTAGAGACAACTAGCACAATTCTAATTAAAGATTTTTTCGTTTTTGAATATTTTATTAATGATCTTAGATTGCTACCTCTACCACTTATTAATACTGCCGTATTTTTTTTACCAGATAACTTTTCCACTCAACTTTACTTTTTCTGAATTTTTTGTAATTTTTCCAATAATATATGGTTTATATTTTTTCGGAAAAAATCTAATTATTTTTTTGTAGTTTGAACGTTTTATTATTAAACAAAAACCTACACCGCAATTAAAAGTTTTTAACATTTCTTGATCGCTGACACCTTGTCTTTTTAGCCATCTAAATATTTTTAGTGTTTTTATTTTTTCTAAATTTATTTCAGCACAATAATTATCAGGTATTATTCTTTTAATATTATCCTTTAATCCACCTCCAGTAATATTTGCGCAAGCATTCAAATACTTTTTTTTAATTAATTCTAATACATACATTACATATATTTTTGTTGGTACTAATAATTCTTTTTTTAAAAATGAATTTTTTTTTAAGTTAACTCTCTTTTTTTTAATAATATGTCTTACTAATGAAAATCCATTAGAGTGGAGACCACTAGATGGTATTGCTATTACCAAATCATTTTTTTTAATTTTATTCATTAATATTTTATTTTTATCTACAAGGCCCAAGGAAAATCCTGCAATATCAAATTTCCCTTTAGAATAAGTTCCAGGCATTTCTGCAGTTTCCCCACCAACTAATTCACAGTCAGCTAATTTGCAGCCTTTAATAATTCCACTAATTATACTTTTTAGTTTTTTAGTATCGATTTTTTCGACTGATATATAATCTAAAAAAAGCAAAGGTTTTGCTCCTTGAACTATTATGTCATTTACACACATAGCCACAAGATCTACCCCAATTGTATCAAATTTACCTAGCTGATTAGCAATTTCAATTTTTGTACCAACTCCGTCTGTGCTAGTTACAAGATATGGATTCTTTAAATTACTTGGTAGTTTTGTAAGTGCTCCAAATCCCCCAATATTCTTAAAATCACCACTTTTTTTTGATTTTTTTGTGCTTGAGGATATAAATTTAATAAATTTATCTGCTTTTTTTATGCTTACGCCACTTTTCTCATATGTAAAATTTTTCGATCTCATGTTTAAATTATGTTTTTAGTCAAAAATAAAATTAATATTTACTTATACTTTTTTTTTTTACTTTTCATTTTAGTTTTTATCAAGTTTTCCACAGCTATAGTTCTTGCAGATAATTACATAATTAAAAATATTAAAATTGAAGAACAATACGACATAAATTTTAATAAAGATAAAGTAATAAATAAGGGTTTTGAAAAAGGATTTAAAACGTTAATTTTTAAAATTGTAGAAAGTAAAGATAAAAAATTATTTAAAGATATACCAAATAGTAAAATTAGTTCATTGATTGATAATTTTTCCATAACAAATGAAAAGTTTGTAAACAATAATTATGAGGTTGATTTTGAGGTTAAGTTTGATAAGAAAAAATTATTATCATTTATTAGAGAAAAAAATGTTATTTCCTCTGTTCCAAAAGATACAGATGTTCTTTTTATACCAATTTTAATTGATACACAAAGTAATGAGATTAAGTTTTTTGATCAAAATTATTTTTATAACAATTGGAATAATGTTAATAAAGATTATTTTTTATTAAATTATAATTTACCAGATGAAAATATTGAAAATTTTCGTTTTTTTCAAAGGATAAAAAATAATATTGAAAACAATGATTTATCTGAAATTACAAATAAGTATAACTTCGAAAATATTTTTGTAATAATATTTTACAAAAATAAAAAAAATTTACAAATATTTTCCAAAATTAGTTTTTCAAATTCAAACTTCAAATTTAATTTAAATAAAAATAATATCAATTATGAAGATAATAAAACCTTAGACCAAATTATTTTAAATTTAAAAAATTTATACGAAGATAAGTGGAAGTTAATTAATAAAATCAATACTTCAATTACAATACCTGTAAAAATTTCAATAAAAAACACCAATTTCATAACATCTGACAAATTAGAAAATATATTAAATCAATCTGATTTTGTATATGAATATGAAATAGAGAAAATGAATAGTGAAGAAATTATATACAAAATAATTTATAATAATAATCCTGAAAAATTTCTAAATACTTTAAAAGCAAATAATATAAATATAAATTCATCCAGCGATATTTGGTATATAGAATGAGAGAATTAGATCAAAAACTCTTAGACTTTGGAATTACTGAAAGTTTTGATGAAAATGATTATTATGTGTCTAAAAGTAATTATTTTGCAAAAAATATCATAGAAGCATGGCCTAAATGGGAAAAAAAAATTGTCAATTTAACCGGAGATAAATATTCTGGTAAAACACATCTATCAAATATATTTAAAAAAAAAAGTAATGCGTTGTATTTATATAGCAAGAATATCGATGATAAGATTTTAAAAAAAGTTAAACTTTCAAACAATATAATAATTGAAGACTTAGATGAAAGTTTTGACGAAAAACTTCTTTATTCGTTATTTAACTTAGTTGAACAAGACAATAAATATTTGTTGATCTCTTCAAAAAAACCAATAGATACAATGAAATTTACACTTCCAGATTTATTATCAAGATTAAAGAATTGCATAATAGCTAATATAGAACAACCAGATGATGAGTTGATTTACGCAATAATTTTAAAAAGTTTCTCTGATAGGCAAATTAAGTTAGATAACAAAATTATAGATTATATAATAAAAAGAATTGCCAGATCATATAGCAAAATGCATGAATTTATATATAAAATTGATGAATTGAGTTTAAAGAAAAAAAAATCTATTAACTTTAAAATAATAAAAGAGATAATAAATTGAGTAAATATAGAACACACACTTGTGGAGAACTAACTTTAAATAACAAAGATCAAATAATAAAGTTATCAGGCTGGATAAATAAGAAAAGAGATCATGGAAATCTATTATTTTTAGATTTGAGAGATCACTATGGACTAACTCAGTGTGTGATTGATGAGGGTAAAAAAATTTTCAAAGAAATAGAAAAACTTCCATTAGAAACTGTACTACAAGTTGAAGGTAAAGTTTTAGCTAGAGAAAAAGATACAATTAACAAAAATTTAAATACTGGAGAAATTGAGGTAGGAATTGAAAAATTTAAAATTCTTGCAAGGACTAAGGAATTACCACTACCTGTTTTTTCAGATCAAGAATATTCTGAAGAAATTAGATTAAAATACAGATTCTTAGATTTAAGGAGAAACAAAATTCATAATAATATTATTTTAAGATCCAAAATTATTTCATTTATTAGATCTGAAATGCAAAAATATGGTTTTC
Source organism: uncultured Pelagibacteraceae bacterium (assembly GCA_902580505.1). Classification (GTDB taxonomy): domain Bacteria; phylum Pseudomonadota; class Alphaproteobacteria; order Pelagibacterales; family Pelagibacteraceae; genus Pelagibacter. Next base: position 42,647 of record CACHLB010000007.1, on the reverse strand, counting down.
TAGAATATCAAACACCTATATTAACTTCATCTAGCCCAGAGGGTGCTAGAGACTTTTTAGTACCAAGCAGATTAAATCCTGGTAAATTTTATGCTTTACCTCAAGCGCCACAACAATTTAAACAATTAATCATGGTATCTGGTTTTGATAAATATTTTCAAATTGCACCGTGTTTTAGAGACGAGGACGCAAGAGCGGACAGAAGTCCAGGTGAGTTTTATCAACTTGACTTGGAAATGTCTTTTGTAGAACAAGAAGATGTATTCAAAATAGTTGAGGAGTTATTTGTAAATTTATTCAAAAAATTTTCCTCTAAAAAGTTACTCCATGAAAAATTTCCAAGAATTCCTTTTGATACAGCTATGCTTAAATACGGTTCTGACAAACCAGATTTGAGAAATCCTTTGGAAATAGCAGATATTACTGAAATTTTTAAAAGAGATGATGTTAATTTTGAAATATTTAAAAAATTAGTAAGTAAAGGATCGATAGTTAGAGGAATAGTTACAAAAAATACATCTGAAAAACCAAGAAGTTTTTTTGACGGAATTGATAAATGGGCAAAAGATGAAGGATCGTCGGGTCTTGCTTACTTTTCTATAGAAAATTCTGGCAAATTGAGTGCAAAAGGTCCTGTGGGAAAATTTTTTTCTGATAAATCCCTTAAAGAGATAATGACAAAAATGAATGCTGAAATAGGTGACACAATATTTATGTCTTGTGGAAATAAATCTGAAGTTGAAAAATTATTAAGTAATGCGAGAAGTAAAATAGCAAATGAATTAAACTTAATTGACGAAAATGTTTTTTCATTTTGTTGGGTAGTTGACTATCCAATGTTTGAAATAGATGAAAATACAAAAAAGATCGAATTTAGTCACAATCCTTTTTCTATGCCGCAAGGGGACACTGATAATTTGGATCTTTCAGAACCCCTGAAACTAAAAGCTTTTCAATATGATATTGTATGTAACGGAATTGAATTGTCTTCAGGAGCTATCAGGAACCATAAACCTGATTTAATGTATAAATTATTTGAAATCGCTGGCTATTCTAAGGAAGAAGTGGATGAAAAGTTTAGCGGTATGATTAATGCTTTAAGCTATGGTGCACCTCCGCATGGGGGCATTGCACCCGGAATAGATAGGATCGTGATGTTATTAGCAGAAGAAAAAAATATTAGAGAAGTGACTATGTTTCCAATGAATCAAAACGCACAAGATTTAATGATGAATGCACCATCTGAAGTAGACGAAAATCAACTAAAAGAACTTAATATTTCAAAAAGAAAAAAATAACTATTTTTTTCCTTTAAGATTTATTCTTATATCTGATAAATCCACCAATTTCTTTTTATAATCATTTCTAACAAATCCTTTACTTGTAATATCTTTTACAAGTTTGATTAATTGATTCTGATCTTCACTTTCTTGACTTTCACTTGTGTCAGAATTGCCAGTTATAGATGGGGTGTGTGCTAAATCTTCTCTATTTAAATAGGATATCGCTAACTCTCTAAAAATATAATCTAATATTGAACTTGCACTCATTATTCGATCATTTCCATATACTTTACCAGAAGGTTCAAATTTCGTATCTAAATATGCATTTACAAATTCATCTAATGGAACACCATATTGAAGACCTAATGATATTGCTATTGCAAAATTATTCATAAGAGCCTTTACTAACTCACCTTCTTTACTGGTATCGATAAAAATTTCTCCTATTTTACCATCTTCATATTCACCAGTATGCAAATATACTTTATGATCACCTATTGAGGCTTTTTGGATATAACCTTTTCTTCTATCAGGCATACTAAATCTTTTACCTATATTTTCAGTTAAATTTTTTTTAAAATTCTCATCAATTAGTTTGGATTTATTACTACTCTTAATATCTTTATTAGTAATTGGTTGTGAAACAATTTCGACTTTACTACTTTTAGTATCTTGAAGGTTTTTTGTTTTTCTATTATCTAATTTGACATCAATAATTTCAAATTTTCCATCCTCATTTTTCTCTAAATTGTTAAGGTTTTCCTCATTTATATCATCTAAATAATTAGATACTTTAAAACTACACGTATAATACGTTTCAACTAAATATTTTGCCATTTTAATCCTATTTGTAAATTGAATCTTGGTAAGATTAATATATATACATTTTTCGATTATAGTCTAATTGTAAATTTACAATTATAAATTGAAAATAATTTGAATAAAATGATTAAAGAAATTTTTACTTGGTGGAACAAACAAACATTTGGCACAAGGCTAAATACAATTTTATTTGGAAAATTAGTTGGCGAAGATAATTCAGGTAATAAATACTATGAGAGCAAGTCAGGAAAAAGATGGGTTATTTACAACGGGGAAGTTGAAGCATCAAAAATACCAAGCGAATGGTATTCTTGGATGCATCATACGGGAAATAAAATTGAAAATAGTCACGAATTAGACAAATATAGTTGGCAAAAAGAGCATATGCCAAATCAAACAGGAACAGAAAATTCCTATCATCCAAATAAAAACAAAAGTAAAAATGCTTCAAATAAAAAATATACTTCTTGGAAAAGCTAAAGTTTTTATACTTGTTTTTTTTTCTTATTATTTTTTTATGATTAATTCTTTAAGTGAAAATAAATCACTAACAGAAAATTATGCTGTTTTAATAATATTAGACAAAGTAAACTCTCAGAGTGACATTATAGAGATTGAGGTTGGGAAGGAATATAAATTTAAAAATTTATCTTTAAACATTCTTAAATGTAATAATTCAAAATTTGATGATGATCCGGAAGTTACAGCATACATGCAAGTAAGAGATACAGTAAACAAAGATGACAACAAGGTGTTCATTTTTAATGATTGGACATTCGCCTCGTCTCCATCAATTAGACCTTTTGATCATCCTGTGTATGATATTTGGTTAAAAAAATGTTATTCTTAGAGTAATTTTTCTTTATCAAGCCAACTCACATTAAAATCTGAATCTAAAAATTTTTTGTGATTTAAAAGTATTTTATGCAAATCTATTGTTGTTTTGATGCCCTCTATAACAAATTCATCAAGGGATCTTCGCATTCTTTGAATTGCTTCAGTTCTATTCCTTCCATGACATATTACTTTGCAAATCATGCTGTCATAATATGGGGTTACTCTATAGCCTTGAAATATAGCTCCATCTACCCTTGTTCTAAAACCTGAAGGTTGATGACACATGGTAATTTCTCCTGGTGAGGGTTGGAAATTTTTACTCACATCTTCGGCATTTATTCTACACTCAATTGCGTGACCTCTTGGCTTAATATCTTCCTGTTTTAAGGCAGTATTGCCATCATATGCGATCCAGATCTGCTCTTTTATTAAATCTATTCCAGTTACTACTTCTGTTACTGGATGTTCAACTTGTATTCTAGTATTCATTTCTAAAAAATAAAATTTTCCATCCTCAAAAATAAATTCTACTGTCCCTGCACCTTCATATCCAATTTGGTTTACCATTTTTACAGTTTTATCAAAAAGATCCTTTCTTATTTGATCATTTAGTAAAGGACTGGGCGTCTCCTCAATTAATTTTTGATGTCTTCTTTGAATAGAGCAATCTCTTTCATGAAGATGCACAGTTCTATTCTTACCAGACAATACTTGAACTTCGATATGTCTTGGATTTTGAAAAAATTTTTCAATATATACCTCATCATTCCCAAAAAATTTTTTTGCCTCAGTTTTTGCAGTCAAAAATAAGTTTTCAAACTCATCCTCTTTTGTAACAACTTTCATACCTTTTCCACCACCACCACCAGCTGCTTTTATCAGTACTGGATACCCAATTTCTTTACATATTTTTTTTGCTTCATCAAAATCAGATACACCTCCATCAGATCCTTCAATTACTGGAAGACCGTATTTTTTTGCAATTTTTTTTGCTTCAATTTTATCACCCATCATTTTAATCAATGAGGAAGACGGCCCAATAAATTTAATTTTGTTTTGTTCAAGGATTTTTGCAAATTCATAATTTTCAGATAAAAAACCATAACCTGGATGAACAGCTTCAGAATTTGTCAATTCAATAGCTGACATAATAGCTGGAATGTTTAAGTAGCTATTTGCAGCTTGATGAGGTCCAACACATATACTTTCATCAGCTAATCGAACATGCATGCTGTCTCTATCAACGTCGGAATGAATAGCGACTGTTTGAATACCCCATTCCTTACAGGCTCTAATAACTCTAACAGCTATCTCACCTCTATTTGCAACAAGAATTTTTTTGAACATTATTACTCAATTATTGCAATGGTATGTCCATATTCAACTGGTTGACCATCCTCAACACAAATTTTTTTTATTGTACCAGCTATTGGTGAGGGCACATGGTTCATTGTTTTCATAGCTTCAACAATCATAATTGTATCACCTTTGTTAATTTTTTTTCCTACCTCTACAAACTTTTTACCACCTGGTTCTGGCGCCAAATAAGCTGTTCCTATTATAGGTGATGGAACTTCAGTACCGCTGATATTATCTAATTTTACATTTTCTGATTTTATTTCTGATTTTATCTCTTTAACAGAGGTTAAATTTGCTCCAGATAATTTTGATACTTTTACTTTTATATCTTTTTCTGTGTATTCTATTTCGGTAAGATTAAATTCATTTAAATATTCAGTAAGCTCTTTAATTATATTTTTATTTATTTTCATTCAACATTTCATGCATAGAATTTATGGCCAAAATATATCCATTTATCCCTAATCCACAAATTATTCCTGTAACAACACCACTTATTATAGATTTATGACGAAATTCCTCTCTTTTATAGATATTTGATATATGAAGTTCAATTATTTTGCCTTTAAATATATCTAGAGCATCTCTTATTGCAATTGATGTATGGCTGTATCCACCTGCATTAATTATAATTCCATCGAATTCGTTTCTGGCTGTTTGAATAATATCAACAATTTCTCCTTCAACATTCGATTGTTTCATTTCAAGAGTTAAATTTAATTCTTTTGATTTTTTCTTACAAATATCCTCTAGGTATTTATAATCTTTGCTACCATATTGTGATTGTTCTCTTTCACCTATTAGATTAAGATTAGGCCCATTAATGATTAATATTTTACTCACGAAATCCTTATAATCTATGAATATTAAAAATAAAATAAAAATAACTGTAAATGGCAAGCAAATGCAAATAATTCCTAAATTTTTACTGAGGGACTTGATTACAAAATTAAAAATGCCACTAAATAAAATAGCTATTGAACTAAACAAAAAAATTATAGACAAAAAAAGAATTTCTAAAATTAAATTAAAAAAAGGAGATAAAATAGAAATTGTTCATTTTATTGGCGGTGGATAATGATTGACAAAAAATTTAAGATAGCAAATAAGATTTTTAAATCACGCTTAATAGTTGGTACTGGAAAATATAAAAGTTTCAGTGAATGCGCTAAAGCCATTAAGACTTCTGGTGCAGACATAGTTACAGTTGCGGTTAGAAGGGTAAACATATCTAATAAGAATAAAGCTAGATTGATGGACTATATTGATCCAAAAAAAATAACATACTTACCAAATACAGCCGGATGTTTCACTGCAGAAGATGCAATTAGAACTTTAAGATTAGCACGAGAAATAGGTGGATGGAAATTAGTAAAATTAGAGGTATTGGGCGACAAAAGAAACCTTTTTCCTGAAATGATTGAAACTTTAAGATCTACCGAACTATTAACAAAAGAGGGTTTTAAAGTAATGGTGTATTGTAATGACGATCCTTTAATGTCAAAAAGATTAGAAAATGCAGGTGCTGTAGCGATTATGCCTCTTGCTGCTCCAATTGGCTCGGGGCTAGGAATACAAAACAAAGTTAATATCAAAATTATAAGACAACAAACCAAATTACCTTTAATAATAGATGCTGGAATTGGTCAAGCTTCAGATGCAAGTATTGCAATGGAATTGGGTTGCGATGGAGTATTAATAAATACTGCAATTGCAAAAGCAAAAAATCCAATTCAAATGGCTGATGCAATGCGATTGGCTGTAATTTCAGGAAGAAAGTCTTTTTTATCTGGACGAATTAATCCAAATTTATTTGGATCAGCATCCACTACAAACGAAGGTATTATTTAGTTTTTTTTTTATAAAATTTCTTTCTAAATTTTCGTTTTTTAAATATTTTTCTACTTTTGCTCTGTTTAACTTTTTCCTCTTGCTTGTTATCAGTTTTTATTGCTTCAAGTCTTTCTACTTTTTCAACTTTGTCTAATACTTTTTTTGTTTTTGATTTAAATTCAATTATATAATCCTCTAAATTTAAATTATTATTATTAATCAACTCAATTTTTGCTTTATATTTTTTTTCAAAATATTTTACCACGTCTAGGTAATTATCATTTATATGGTTTTCAATTTTATCATTAATAGTTAATTCAACTAGTTTGGCATTATGTTCTAATGATTTAATTTCAATTAATTTTAGAATTTTTAAAACAAATGTTTCATCAGTTAATTTCATATGCCATTTGACATTACTCTCTCTTAATCTTTGCCTAGACATTTCAAGAAGTCCAAAATTGCTTATTCTACCAATTTGAATTCTAGCTCTATCATTTCTGCATTTCTCTTTTAATCTTCTTTCAACTTGTCTTCTGTTATTAAAATTCAACATATCTATGAAATCAATTATTATTAGCCCGGACAAATCCCTTATCTTAATTTGTCTTGCAATTTCTTCAGCAGCTTCAATATTTGTATCAAAAGCAGTACTTTCAACATTTTTTTGCTTTATTGATTTACCAGAGTTAACATCTATTGATACCAATGCTTCAGTAGGATTTATTACTAAATATCCACCAGATGTTAATTTTACTTCTGTTTCAAATATCTCAAATAATTTTTTTTCAATATTCTCTTTATAAAAAAGAGGCACTTTATCTCTGTATTTTTTTACCTTTTTTAATTGATTTGGCATCATTAACTTTAAATAATTTTTTGTCTTTTGATATCCTTCGTTACCCTCAACAAAAATATTTTGAGTATCGTCATCATACATATCTCTAATACATCTTTTAATTATATCACTTTCTTGATGTATAAGAGATGGAGCGATTGAATTTAACGCATTTTCTTTAATTTGATCCCATACTTTAATTAAATTTTTTAAATCATTTTCAATCTCATTCTTGGTTTTATTTGATCCTGCTGTTCTTACAATAATTCCCATTTCTTTAGGAATTGTAATTTCATTCAAAATATTTCTAATTTTTTTTCTATCCCCAGGATTAAAAATTTTTCTTGATATCCCACCACCTTTTGCTGTGTTAGGCATTAAGACTATGTATTTTCCAGCAATGGAAATAAAAGTACTAAGCGCTGCTCCTTTTAATCCTCTTTCATCTTTTAACACTTGAACCAAAATTACTTGATTTGGTTTTATTACTTCTTGGATTTTATATCTTTTTGATGGAAATTTTTTTTGAGCATTTATTTTATCTTTTTCATTTTCCTCTTTTTTTTCAACAGGATCATCAATTTTAATTTCCTCTTTACCTTCAAGAATTTTATCTTCTATATTTTCACTTTGTTTTGAAAGTTCCTCTCGAACCTTCTCTTCTTCTTGTTTTATTTTTTCTAAATCGCTTAAAGGTAGTTGATAATAATCAGACTGGATATCATTAAAAGATAGAAAACCATGTCTTTCTCTTCCAAAGTCAACAAACGCTGCTTGTAAAGAAGGTTCAATTCTACTTACTTTTCCGAGATAAATATTATTCTTAATTAAAGTATTATTTATACTTTCATATTCATAGTCTTCGATATGATTATTACTTTTAAGAACAACTCTTGTTTCATTAGGATGCGATGCATCGATATATAAATTTTTTGACATAATATTGCTGATTTTTTCATAAGTTAATTTAATAAATTCTGTGCCTTAAGAATAACAAATTCGCAAGATATTTAAACTAAAATGCAAAAGTTCTTTAAAAGATTACTAATATTTGGAATATTGTCATCTCTTCTAATATTATTATCAATAATATCTATTCTTTGGACATATTCTAATAAATTGCCTGATTATAAATATCTTAAAAATTACAAACCTCCAGTATCAAGCAAGTTATATTCAGGAAACGGAGTATTAGTAAGCGATTTTTCATCTGAAAAAAGAATTTTTGTTCCATATTCTGCAATATCACAAACTGTGATAAACGCATTTTTATCTGCAGAGGATAAAAACTTTTTTGACCATCCAGGAGTAGATGCTAAAGGAGTAATAAGAGCAATTAAAAATAACATATTTAATCTACTTTACTCAAAAAGATTAGAAGGTGCCTCTACTATTACCCAACAAGTAGCAAAAAACTTTTTGTTAACTAATGAGGTAAGTATTGATAGAAAAATAAAGGAAGCAATATTAGCTTTTAGAATTGAGCGAGTTTTATCAAAAAAAAGAATTCTAGAGCTTTATCTAAATCAAATTTATCTTGGTGAAGGTAGTTATGGAATAGCTTCCGCTAGTTTAAGATATTTTAATAAACCAATAAGTGAGCTTAATTTTGCTGAAGCAGCACTACTAGCAGCCCTCCCAAAAGCACCAAGCAAATATAATCCTTACAAAAATCCAGAACTTGCAAAATTTAGGAGAAATTTAGTTTTAAATAACATATTGGAGAATGGATTTATTAACAAAAACCAACATATTAAATTAATTAATTCTCAGATTAAATTAAAGAAAAGAAAAAGAATTTATTTAGAGGACTCAAGATATTATGTGGAAGATGTTAGAAAAGATGTAATTGATAAATATGGTTTTGATAAAGTTTATAAACAAGGTTTCAATATTAAGACTCCCTTGGATATAAAGCTACAAAAAATTGCAACCCAATCACTTAGGAACGGTTTGCAAGAATTTGATAAAAGAAAAGGATGGAGAGGACCTCTATCCAACAAAAAAAAACACAAAAATTGGAAAAATGATCTTAAAGATCTAAATTTAGAAAAATCTTTAGGATGGGAATTAGCTGTTGTCACTAGAATTGATAAATTTGAAACAGTCATCGAAACTCAAGATGAAAATATTGGAACAATTAATTTTAATGATATTGATTGGACAAGACAGGAATTTAAAAAACTATTTAAAATTGGTGATATAATTTATGTCAAAAAACTGTCTGACGGAAATTATAGTTTAAAACAACTTCCAAGAGCTAACGGAGGTATTGTTGTGATGGATCCATATAGTGGAAGAGTTTTAGCATTGTCAGGAGGATTTAGTTTTAAACAAAGTGAATTTAATAGAGCATCTCAAGCAAAACGTCAGCCTGGATCTGCATTTAAACCTTTCATATATGCTTTAGCATTAGAAAATAATTTTTCTCCAACAACATTAGTATTAGACGCACCTATAGTATTAGATCAAGGAAATGATTTAAAAATGTGGAAACCAGAAAATTATGGTAAAAAATTCTATGGACCTTCAACTTTAAGAACAGGCATTGAGAAATCAAGAAATCTAATGACTGTGCGAATAGCTCAAGAATTAGGTATAGACAAAATTATAAATTTTTCAAAAAAATTAAATATTTATGAAAATCCAGATGAACTTATGTCAGTATCTTTGGGTTCAGCTGAAACAACTCTATTAAAAATTACAAGTGCTTATTGTTCTTTTTTAAATGGTGGAAAATTAGTTAACCCAATATTAATTGATAGAATTCAAGACAGTGAGGGAAAAACGATTTTCAATAATGAAAAAAGATATTGTGAAAATTGTGATTTAATTTCATATGACGGAACAAGTAACCCAATTATTAAAAATAAATATCAACAGATTTTTTCTCCACAAACAGCCTATCAAATTACCTCTATGTTAAAAGGCGTAATAGAACGTGGGACTGGAAAAGGTTTGAGAGATTTAAAACTTGAGTTAGCCGGCAAGACAGGAACAACAAATAAAAATACAGATACTTGGTTTATAGGATTTACATCAAATTTAGTGGTTGGAGTATACATTGGCTATGATAATCCAAGGAGTTTAGGCAAATTTGAAACAGGTTCAAAAACCGCTATGCCTGTTTTTAAAGAGTTTATAAAAAAAACAGCGAATACTTTTAACGCAAGACCTTTTAAAGCTGCAGATAATATTATAATGATGGTGGTAGACGCAAAAACTGGAAAAAAAGCAAATCCTAAAACCAATTTAGCCATAATCGAGTCATTTAAAAAAAATGATAATAAACTAGATAATATATCTAACAATTTTGATAGTAGATTAAATACAACAAATATATTAAAATTTTATTAATGGATCAGGAAATATTAAATATTAAATCAGAAATAGAAAAAATAAATCAAAGAATAAAGGAGTTTCTTTGAAAAGACTAAGATTTCAGAAAAAATAATTAATCTATCGAATTTAATAGAAAAACCAGATTTTTGGCAGGATAAAAAAAATGCTGAAAAAGTTTTACGTGAAAAAACTAATTTAGAAAAATTATTAAATAATTACGAAATAACATCAAATGAAAGTAAAGATTTATTTGATATTTATAATTTAGCTATTGAGGAACATAACGATGAAATGATTAAAGAGACGACCTCAAATATAAAAATACTCTTTAATAAAATTAAACAAATTGAAATTAGATGTTTTCTATCAAATGATAATGATACATTTGATAGTTATTTGGAATTCCATGCAGGTGCTGGTGGCACTGAAAGTCAAGATTGGGCCGATATGTTAAGAAGAATGTATATGAAATGGGCAACTAAAAAAAACTTCAAAATTGAAATTATTAGTGAACATAAAGGCGATGAAGCAGGCATAAAATCATCTATAGTTAAAATAAGTGGAGATTATATAAATGGGTTATTAAAGAACGAGTCAGGAATACATAGGCTTGTGAGAATTTCTCCTTTTGATTCTGGTGCCAGAAGACACACAAGTTTTGCTAGCGTTTGGGTATATCCAGTAATATCTGAAAATATTGATATTGAAATTTTAGAAAAAGATTTAAGAGTAGACACATATAGATCTAGTGGTGCAGGAGGACAACATGTTAACACCACAGATAGTGCAGTAAGAATAACACACTTGCCTACAAAAATTGTGGTACAATGTCAAAATGAAAGGTCGCAACATAAAAATAAAGAAACCTGTATGAATATGTTAAGAGCAAGACTTTATGATTATGAATTAAAAAAAAAGGAAAAAGAAAATGAAAATCTTGAAAATTCAAAGTCAGAGATTGGATGGGGTCATCAAATCAGATCATATGTATTACACCCCTATAAAATGGTAAAGGATAATAGAACTAATTTTGAAAGTTCAAGTCCTGAAAAAGTATTAGATGGAGAAATAGATAATTTTTTAGAAAGTTCTTTATATAAATTAAATGCGTAAAATAACTTCTATAATTATAATAACAATTATAACCATCTTAATCGCAATTTTAATATTTCTAACAACTGCAGGAATTAAAACCGATATTTTTAATAGTTTAATAAATGAAAAAGTTAAAGAGATTAATCCAAAGATAAAATTAAAATTAAATCAAGTAAATTTTAAATTAAATCCATCTACATTTGAATTTGAAATTTTTACTATAGACCCACAATTATTAGTTAATGAAAAAAAAGTTGACTTAGAAATTATAAAGTCTGATTTAAATCTTTTAGACTATTTAAATAATAAAAGTCCAATTTCCGAGATATCTATAATCTCAAAAGAAAGTAATATTGATCAATTTACTGATTTTATCAATGAATATGACTTTAATTTAGCTAGGAATTTAATTTTCAAACAAATTAAAAAGGGGAAAGTAAAAATAATTTCCAACATAAATTTTAATGAAAATAATCCCCAAAATATTAAATATATTATAAATGGATACGTAAAAGATGCAGAAATAAAATTACTCAACCAATCAAAAATTGAAAATATTAAATTTAATTTTTTTGTAGATCAGGATTTTATAAACCTAAATAAAATAGAATTAGCATTTGATAAATTCTTTGTTACTTCAGAAAAAGTAAATATTAAAAAAATTAATAATTATTTCAATATTTCAGGAAATTTTAAAACAAATAAGACTAAAATAAATTTAAAAAATTATACAAAATTAATAAATACTAATTTAGACTTAATAGATGATAGACCTATAAGTTTAAGCTCAGATAATGAATTATCATTTAAAATTAATAAAAAACTTAATATTAAAGATTTAAGTATTATATCAAAATTAAATTTTGATGAGTTATTTACTAATTCAAAATATCAAGATTTGATATATTTAAAAAACGGGAACATTTTAATTAATTATATTAAAGAAGAATTAAAAATTGTTTTAAATAGTAAGTTTTTATTTCAAAATAATAAATACAATAATAATCAAACAAAAAATTTAATTAATATAATTTATAAAAAAAAACAAAACAAAAGTGCTTCAGTCAATATAGATTTAAGTAATACAAAAAGTATAATTAGCTCTAAAGAATTTAAAAAATTTGTACAATTTAAAAACTTTAGTCTTAAAGACCAAGATATCATATTTGCATCAGAGAATTTCATTAATTTTAAATTAAATAAAAAAAATGAAATACAAAATTTTAATATTAAATCTAAATTAAATTCTGAAAGTATTTTAGTTGACTACAAATCACAAAGAATAAAAAAATATTTTAGCAATTTCAAAAACCAAATAAAATTTAGCAACAGTAATTTAGATTTAGATTATAAAAATAAAAAATTTAAGTTTAACTTAAAAAGCAAATATTCAATTAATAATATAAATGAAAATATTTTTTTAAATGTCGAAAAAAAAGATAATAAGTACTTTTTTGATTTAGCTTTAGACCTAGATAGCGCAGAAATAGATCTTGAAGAATTAGATTATCAAAAAAAAGCAGATATAAAATCTGAATTGAATATAAATGGAATTTACAAAGAAAATAATGAAATAATTTTCAAAAAAATAAATTTTAATGAAGAAGAAAAAAGTATTAATGTTGAAAATCTTGAAATAGGAAAAAACGATAAAATTAAAAATCTAGATTTATTTAAAATCGATATAGTCAACAAAAACAGTAAAGAAAATAATTTAGAATTTAAGAAAGTTAACAACAATTATTACTTAACCGGTGGTCAATTTGATGGATCTAAAAATATAAAAAATTTGTTAGAAAATTCCTCTCAATCGATTTTTTCAAGTTTCAAAAATTTGAATACTAATATTTATTTAGATATTGGAAAATATTATGTTGATAGCCTTTCCTATTTATCAAATGTTAAAGGTCAAATACAATTAAAGAATAACAAAGTTTTTAGTTCAAATATAAATGCAAAATTAGATAATAAGAGAAAATTTGCTTTAAGCATTTTTACTAATGATAAAAAACAAAAAATTACAAATTTAGAAATCGAAGAACCAGAACCTTTTATTAAAAATTTCAAATTTATAAAGGGTTTTAAAGAAGGTAAATTGATATATGAGGCGGTTAATGATGAGGGTAAAACAAAATCAAATTTAAAAATTATCGATTTTAAAGTACAAGAAGTACCTGTTCTCGCAAAGCTTCTTACATTGGCATCACTGCAAGGTATAGCTGATCTTCTAACTGGCGAAGGTATACGATTTTCTGATTTTGAGATGGATTATGAGACTTCAGCAAATAATACAAAAATAAAAGAAATGTATGCGATAGGCCCAGCAATTTCAATTATGATGGAAGGTTATGTTGTAAAAAACGAACTAACTAGTTTGAGAGGAACTCTTGTGCCAGCAACAACTATTAATAAAACAATTTCAAAAATACCAATGTTAGGCGAAATATTAGTTGGAAAAAAAATTGGTGAAGGAGTTTTTGGTGTGAGTTTTAAAATTAAAGGTCCACCTAAAAAACTTAAAACTACCGTGAATCCAATTAAAACATTAACTCCAAGATTTATAACTAGAACTTTGGAAAAAATTTCTAATTAAACAACCACTTTATAGTGTTTTTTTTTTCCAATTGAGACCTTAATAAAGTTATTTTTTTTTATAAGTTCATTCGAAATTATAAATTTGTCATCTGAAATAATTTCATTATTTATTTTAATTCCATCAGATTTTATTAATCTCCTAATTTCACTTTTAGATAAGTTTTTATTAATATTTGAAATTAAATTAACTATATCATTACCAATGTTAGAGATGTCAATTTTCGTATTTGGCAAATTTTCTCCAGATGAATTTTCAGAAAAGGAATTTTTTGCTATTTTTTCAGCTTTGGCTGCTTCACCAGTGCCATGAAGAATAGAAGTAGCTTCATTCGCTAAAATAATTTTTTGTTCATTTATATCTTTATTACTTATTTCTTCAATTTTACTTAATTTTAAATCTGTAAACATTTTAAGAAATTTTATTACATCTTTATCGTTAGTATTTCTCCAAAATTGCCAGTAATCAAATACTGAAAATAATTTTTTATCTAACCAAATAGCGCCGCTTTCTGTTTTTCCCATCTTGGCACCTGATGCTAAAGTGATAAGTTCTGTTGTTAAACCATAAACCTCATTAGATGAATATCTTTTGATTAATTCAACTCCATTAACAATATTGCCCCATTGATCTGACCCTCCTATTTGTAACTTGCAATCCTCTTTATTATTTAGTTCTAGAAAATCGTAGGCCTGTAAAATCATATAGTTAAATTCCATATAGCTTAACGATTGCTCTCGCTCTAACCTTAACTTTACACTATCAAAGCTTAACATTTTATTTATTGTAAAATGTTTCCCTATATCTCTTAAAAAAGATATATATTTTAAATTTTTTAGCCATGTATAGTTGTTAACAAAAATTGGAGAAACTTTTTCATCTTCAGTTTCTAAAAATTTTTTTAGAATATTTTCTATACTTTTTATATTATTTTCTATTTCATTTTCTTCTAAAATTTTTCTTGTTTTATCTTTTCCAGATGGGTCTCCTATTCTAGTCGTTCCTCCACCTAAGAGAACAATTGGTTTATGACCATGTTTTTGCATTAATCTTAAACACATGATTTGGACCAGGCTACCTACATGCAAACTTTGAGCTGTACAATCGAAACCTATATATCCTTTAATACTTTCATCATTTAACTTTTTTGATAAAGATTCTTCATCTGTGCACTGATAAAAGTATCCTCTATCCTTAAATTCTTTTAAAAAATCATTCATAAGTGATATTTTAATATACATATTTAAATAAAAATAATAATCAACAATGGATAATTCTTTTATTGCGCTAGGTTTAATGAGTGGAACATCATTAGATGGGATTGATGCAAGTATTATCAAATCAGATGGTCAGGATAGTTTGGAGATAATAGGCAATAAATATTTTATTTATCCTAAAGAATTTAAAAAAAAACTGTCCTCTTTTATTAGCAAAATAAATAAAAAAAGCGATATAAAAGAAAATTTAAATACTTATAAATCCTTAGAACGAGATTTAACTTTTTTTCATGCAAAAATATCTAAAAATATCATTAAAGACAATAATTACAAAATTCAGTTAATCGGTTTCCATGGACAAACAATTATACACAAACCTAAGGATGGATTTTCTATACAAATGGGAGATGCAAATTTACTCTCTCAAGAATTGAAACAAAAGGTAATTTATAATTTTAGAGCCAACGATATTAAAAATAATGGAGAAGGAGCTCCATTAACACCAGTATATCATAAACTCTTAATAAAAAAATTTAAGATAAAAAATCCCACATTAATTTTAAATATTGGAGGAATTTCAAATTATACATATTATTTTAATCATAAAATGACAGCAAAAGATGTTGGGCCAGGCAATGTATTAATCGACACTTACCTAGAAAAAACGAAAGGAATAAATTATGACAAAAGTGGGGAAATCGCTTTATCTGGAAATATTAATTTAGATATAATTAATCAATTTTATGAGCATGAATTTTATAACGTAGAAGAAAAACACTCTTATGATAGAAAAGAATTCGATTTCGGTTTTGTGAAAGGACTTGAGTTTGAAGATGCTGTTGCAACATTAACGTATTTTACCGCATTATTAATATCACAAAATATAAAAAAAAATTTTAAAAATAAAATTAATATTATTTTAAGCGGGGGTGGAAGAAAAAACTTAACATTAGTTAATCATCTAAAAAAATTATTAAACTATGAAATTAATTTAATAGATAATTTTAATATAGATGGAGATTTTATAGAGTCACAAGCTTTTGCTTATCTATCTATAAGATCATATCTTAAAAAACCAATAACTTATCCAAGCACTACAAATGTAAAAACTCCTGTGACGGGTGGTGAAATTAAAATAAATTACTAATATAATGCAGTTTCTTTTTTAATATATTTGTTTAAGGATTTTATTAATGAGATATCAGCTTTAGAAAAAAAATGATTTGCTTCTGAAATAATATCAAATTCAACTTTGATACCTTTTTGATCACTTAATCTTTTATTTAATTCATTTATATCTCCAAAAGGAACAAGTTCATCTTTTTTACCATGAATTATTAAACCTGATGTTGGGCATGGTGATAAGAATGAAAAATCATAAACATTTGGTTGAGGTGATATTGCAATAAATCTATTTATTTCTGGTCTTCGCATTAATAGTTGCATTGCAATTAATGAACCAAATGAAAAGCCTGAAATCCAACATTGTGAATTATCAAAATTTTCTCTCTCTAGCCAATCTAAAGCAGCAGCTGCATCTGCAAGTTCACCTTGACCATTATCAAATTCTCCATCACTTTTTCCAACTCCTCTAAAATTTACTCTACAAACTGAAAAATTGTTATCAACAAATGTTTGGAAAGTATCTACTACAACCTTGTTATTCATAGTTCCTCCGTACTGAGGATGAGGATGAAGTACTAAAGCAATTGGTGATGTATTCTTTTTACTTTTGTAATATTTGGCTTCCAATCTTCCAGCGGGCCCAGGAATAAAAATTTCAGTAATTTTTGTATCTGTAGATGGCATTGATTATCAGTCTCAAAAAAAAAATTATATTTTTCTATCAAAATTGAGCGACAAAATGCAAGTGTTTTAAACACACGTAATCTTGACTAATTTAGTCAGGTATATATAAAGCCCGTGGATTGCGGAAAATATGAAACTATCAACAAAAAGCAGATACGCTGTAATGGCTTTAGCTGACATAGCGAGATTTAAAAATAACGAGCCAATATCACTCAGAGATATATCTATCAGACAAGGAATATCATTAGTTTACCTAGAACAGTTATTTTTGAAATTAAAAAAAAATGAAATTGTTAAAAGTATTAGAGGAAAGAAGGGTGGATATACTTTAAACAAAACTCCAGATGAAATTAAAATTTCCGATATTCTTTCAGCTGTAGAAGAAAAGGTCAAAACTATTGGATGCCAAAAACATTCAAAAAAAGGGTGCAATGGAAAATCTGCTAAATGCATCACCCACAATTTATGGGACGAGCTGGAGACACATATAAACATATTTTTTCGAGAAAAAAATCTTGGAGACTTAATAAATAAAACTGAAAACAGAATATAATGAGAGATAAACAAATTGAAGATTTGAAAGATTATAAATATGGTTTTTCGACTGATATAGAAAGTTTCAAAGCTCCTAAAGGCTTAAATGAAGAAGTGATAAGATTTATATCAAATATTAAAAAAGAACCAGATTGGCTGCTTAAATGGAGATTAAAAGCTTTTGAAAGATTAAAAGTATTGAAAGAACCTAATTGGCAAAAGCCAAAATATCCAAAAATAGATTATCAAGATTTATATTATTATTCTGCGCCTAAAAGTTTTAAAGAAAAACCAAAAAATTTGGAAGATTTAGATCCTAAATTGTTAGAGACTTATAAAAAATTAGGTATACCTTTACAAGAGCAAAAAAGATTAAATGGCATTGCTGTTGATGCAGTATTTGATTCAGTGTCTGTTGCAACAACTTTTAAAGATACTTTAACAGCAAAAGGAATTATTTTTTGTTCAATTTCTGAAGCTATACAAAAATATCCGGATTTAGTAAAAAAATATTTAGGTTCAGTTATCCCAATCACTGATCATTTTTTTGCAACATTAAACTCAGCAGTTTTCACTGATGGATCATTTGTTTACATTCCACCAAATATTAAATGTCCAATGGAACTATCAACTTATTTTAGAATTAATGCGTCCGATACAGGACAATTTGAGAGAACTTTAATCATTGCTGATAAAGGTAGTTATGTAAGTTATTTAGAAGGATGTACAGCACCGATGAGAGATGAAAATCAATTACATGCAGCAAATGTTGAACTAATTGCTTTGGATGATGCAGAGATTAAATATTCTACAGTGCAAAACTGGTATCCAGGAGATAAAGACGGAAATGGTGGAATATATAATTTCGTAACAAAAAGAGGTTTATGTAAAGGTAAAAATTCAAAAATTTCATGGACACAAGTAGAAACAGGTTCTGCAATTACTTGGAAATATCCAAGTTGTATTTTAAAAGGTGATAACTCAATTGGAGAGTTTTATTCAATCGCAATAACAAATAATCATCAAAAAGCTGACACTGGAACTAAGATGATACATTTAGGAAAAAATACAAAAAGTAAAATTATCTCAAAAGGTATAAGTGCAGGTAAATCAGATATGACTTACAGAGGCTTGGTAGATATTTCAAAAAATGCATCTAATTCAACAAATTATACTCAATGTGATTCATTATTAATGGGCAACAAGTGTGGAGCACACACAGTGCCTTATATTAAGAATAAAAATTCAAATTCTAATATTGCTCATGAAGCGACAACATCTAAAATAAGTGAAGACCAACTACATTATTGTCAGCAAAGGGGACTAAATCAAGAAGAAGCTGTAGGACTTATTGTTAATGGCTTTTGTAAAGAGGTTTTACAACAATTACCTATGGAGTTTGCTGTAGAGGCTCAAAAACTAGTTGGAATAAGTTTAGAGGGAAGTGTTGGTTAAATGTTAAAAATAAATAATTTAAATGCAAAAATTCAGGAAAAATCCATATTAAATGGTTTTAATCTTGAAATAAAACCTGGTGAGGTGCATGCAATAATGGGACCCAATGGATCAGGAAAAAGCACTTTGTCAAATATTCTATCAGGTAAAAAGGGATATGAAGTATCAGGGGAAATATTATATGAAAATAAAAATTTGTTTGATCTTGAGACTGAAGAAAGAGCACATGAAGGTATTTTTTTAGCATTCCAATATCCATTAGAAATACCTGGGGTCAATACAAATATATTTTTAAAAACATCCTTAAATTCAATTAGAAAGGCAAGAGGTGAAAAAGAATTAGACGCATTAGAATTTTTAAAATTAGTTAAAGAAAAAGCAAAAGAACTTAAATTTGATGAAGAAAAATTAAATCGTCAATTAAACGTAGGTTTCTCTGGAGGTGAAAAAAAGAAAAACGAAATTTTACAAATGTCAATTTTAGATCCAAAATTATCTATACTGGATGAAACAGACTCTGGATTAGATATAGATGCTCTTAAAATAGTTGCAGATGGGGTTAATGCACTAAGAAAAAGAAATAATTCTTTTCTTATAATCACACACTATCAAAGACTACTTGATTATATAAAACCTGACTTTGTGCATGTACTTATGGGTGGAAAAATTATTAAATCAGGAGGCGCAGAATTAGCTTTAGAGTTAGAAAAAAAAGGATATGAAAATTTTAATTAAATGGAACAAAAATTAAAAACAGATTTTGATAAATTTATAAGTACTTCTAATTTCTCAAACCAAGAGATTAAATTTAAAAAAGAAGCTCTTGATAATTTTTTGAAAAATGGATTTCCTAGTAGAAAATTAGAAAACTGGAAATTCTCAGATATAAAACAGATAATCCAAAAAAATATTGGAGAACTAGAATTTTATAATGATTATAATATAGAAAATAAAATTAATGACGATATTTTTATAAAGGAAATTGAGCATAATAAAATTGTTATTGTTAACGGCAAAGTTCAGCAATTAAGTTTCGAATATGAGGAAAGTGATAAAATTAATTTAACTACTTTAGATAATTTTAACCAAATCTCAAATGATGATAATTCTCTTTTAAGTCTAAATAATTCTTTTTCTAATAAAATATACAATATTTTAGTTAAAAAAAATTATTCATTCAAAAAGCCTTTAATTATATATCAAATAACAAATAAGAAAGTGAGCAATACTAATATTAATTTTCAATTAAACTTTGATTTAGAAGAAAGTAGCTCAATAAAAATTATTAATCTTTCTGATGATAATTCAGAAAAGAATTTCATTAACAATTTATTTAATTTTAATCTTGGTAAAAATGCAATTCTTAAGAATTATAAAATAGATAAAAAAAATAATACAAATATTAAGTATGATTATTCTAGTATTGCTCAAAAAGAAAATAGTATTTCTGAAACATTTATATTTTCATCCGGTTCAGATTACATAAAAAATGAAGTCAGCTGTAATCTTGAAGGTCAATATTCGTCAGCATTTATTAATGGAATACACTCATTGTCTAAAAATAAACATCACGAAATAAGAACTAATACTAATCATTCGTATGAAAACACGAAAAGTTATCAGTTAATAAAAAGCGTAATTGATGACAGTTCAAAGTCTGTTTATCAAGGAAAAATATATGTGGATTCTAAAGCTCAAAAAACTGATGGTTATCAATTAAGTAAAGCGGTGCTTTTAAATGAACAAGCAGAATTTAATGCAAAGCCTGAACTAGAAATTTATGCTGATGACGTTAAATGTTCACATGGTTCCGCATCAGGTAGTTTAGATGAAGCTTCTATTTTTTATTTAATGTCTAGAGGATTAGACCAAAAAACAGCAAAAAAATTGTTAATTAACGGTTTCCTTTTAGATGTTGTTGAAAAAATTACAGATGAAGAAATTAAAAAATTAATAAAAAAAATGATTGGATTAAATTAATGAACATAGATGATATAAAAAGAGAATTTCCAATTTTTGACGATAAAATTCAAAATAATGATTTAGTATATTTAGATAGTGCTAATTCATCTCAAAAACCAAGAGTTGTTGTAGATAGAATTTATGATTTTTATACAAAAGAGTTTTCTAATGTAGGTAGAAGTGTTCACTATTTGGCGGTTGCTGCTACTAATTTATATGAACAAACAAGAGTTTCAGTTCAAAAATATATTAATGCTAAAGATAAAGATGAAATCGTATTTACTAAAGGTGCTACAGAAGCAATTAATTTAGTCGCGAATACTTTTGGTCAAAAGTATTTGTCTGAAGGTGACGAAGTATTATTGACCGAACTCGAACATCATTCAAATTATGTGCCTTGGCACTTTCTCAGAAAAGCAAAAAATATTAAAATAGAATTTGCTGAAATTAATAATGATGGTGAAGTTACATTAGAAGCTATAGAAAAAAAAATTACAAACAAAACAAAAATTATTAGTGTAAGTCATTTATCGAATGTAACAGGCGCAATATTACCAATCAAAGAAATTGTGCAATTAGCACATTCAAAAAATATACCTGTTCTGATTGATGGTTGCCAAGGAGCTCCACACTTAAAATTAGATATGCAAGAAATTGATTGTGATTTCTATGCAATATCTGGACATAAAATGTACGGTCCAACTGGAATAGGTGTTCTATATGCTAAAAAAAAATGGCTTGAAGATTTACCCCCGTATCAAGGTGGAGGAGGAATGATAAATGAGGTTAAAAAAGAAGGTATTACATATGGCGAATTACCTAATAAATACGAGGCTGGCACAATGGCTACAGCTCAAGTTATAGCTTTTAATGAATCCATAAAATTTATGGAAAAAATTGGTATTCAAAATATCGAAAAACATGAAAAAGAATTATTAGACTACGGATTAGAAAAGTTGAGAAAAAATAATTCAGTTAATATTATAGGAAATCCAAAAGAAAAGGGTGGAGTTATATCATTTACTATTGAAGGTGTTCATCCTCATGATATTGCAACCATTCTTGATGAGGATGGAGTAGCCATTAGAGCAGGGCATCACTGCTGTCAAATATTACATGATAAATTAAATTTACCTGCAACCGCAAGAGCTTCGTTTGGAGTTTACAATACAAAAGATGATATTGATAAACTTGATGAAGCAATAAACAAATGTAAAAAAATTTTTAACTTATAATGGACTTAAAAGATTTATATCAAGAGATAATATTAGACCATGGAAAAAATCCAAGGAATTTAGGAAAGTTTGATAATTATAATAAAGATGCAAAGGGAAATAATCCTTTATGTGGTGATAACGTTCATGTTTATCTCAGATTAAATGAAAATAAAAAAGTCGAAGACATTGCATTTGAGGGGCATGGCTGTGCTATTTCAATGGCTTCAGCATCAATTATGACTGATATGGTTAGAGGCAAAGAAGAGAAAGAAGTAAAAGAAATTGTAACTGATTTTTTAGGAATGATAAAAGAAAAAGATTCTTTAGAAACCAATATTTTAAAAGATGACGAAAAAACTAAATTAATGAGTTTGTCGGGTGTAAAACAATATCCTATGAGAGTAAAGTGTGCAACTTTATCTTGGCATACTCTTACATCAGCATTAGATAATTCAGATCAAATTGTAAAAACAGAGGAATGAAAATGGATCTTAAAGAAAAAGTAATTGCTGAAATAAAAAAAATTTATGACCCAGAGATACCTGTTAATATATATGAATTAGGATTGATATATGATATCATCGTTAATAATTCTGAAGTTAAGGTTAAAATGACTTTAACCACACCAAATTGTCCAGTAGCTGAAAGTTTGCCTAAAGAAGTTAAAGACAGTATATTAGAAATTAAAGAAGTTTCAAAAGTAGATCTTGATTTGGTCTGGGAACCACCATGGGACAAATCAATGATGTCTGAAGCTGCAAAACTTGAATTAAATTTATGACAAAACAAATTATAACATTAAGCGATAACGCAGCTCAAAGAATAAAAGAAATCATGTCTAATGCTGAAAAAGACTCTTTAGGAGTTAGAGTTGGTGTTAAGTCTGGTGGTTGCGCAGGGATGTCCTATGTTATGGAGTACACAAAAGAAGCGAACCCAAATGACGAAGTAATAGAGGATAAAGGTGTAAAAGTATTTATAGATTCTGCAGCAGTAATGTATTTACTTGGAACAGAAATGGATTTTAAAAAAGAGAAATTTTCTTCACAATTTGTATTTAATAACCCGAATGAAACGGAGAGATGTGGATGTGGGGAGTCCTTTAAAATATAGTATTTAATATACGCATATCAGCATTGCGTTTATTGCATATCTATGATAGAATCATTGATATGAACACTTTTGAACATAAAAACCTAATTAACTCTGAAGTTAAAACCCAAAAAAGAAAATCTTTATTCAGAAGTTTGATTAAGCCAGTAGAAGCGGGCGCACATGGCACCCTCAACTACGTGGTTAAAAAAGGTTTAGGAAAAAATAAAATAGCTAAAAAATAAAAAAGTTATTTAACAACTATAGTACATATCAAACTCAATAGGATGAGGTGTATGTTCAAAGTTGTGTATCTCTTCAAATTTTAAAGCAATATAAGCATCAATTTGATCGTCAGTAAATACTCCACCTTGAGTTAAAAACTTTCTATCCTTATCTAAACTTTCCATTGCTTCTCTTAATGATCCACAAACAGTTGGAACTTTTTTAACTTCCTTCTCTGATAAAGCGTAAAGATCTTTATCAAAGGATTTGCCTGGATCAATTTTATTTTTGATACCGTCAATTCCAGCCATTAACATAGATGCAAATGTTAAATATGGATTACCAGATGCGTCTGGGAATCTAATTTCACATCTTGCACCTTTTTTGCTTAGCGTTATCGGAATTCGACAAGATGCTGATCTGTTTCTTGCAGAATAAGCAAGTAATACTGGAGCTTCAAAGCCTGGAATTAATCTTTTGTAACTATTTGTTGTAGCATTTGAAAACGCGTTAATCGCCTTAGCATGTTTAAGTATTCCACCAATATAATAAAGCGCAGTTTGTGACAAACCTGAATATTTATTTCCAGAAAAAACTGGAGTTTTTCCTTTCCAAACTGATTGGTGAACGTGCATTCCTGATCCATTATCACCTTTTACAGGTTTAGGCATAAACGTAGCAGTTTTACCAAATGAATGTGAAACCATTTGAACTACATATTTGTATAATTGAACATTATCTGCTTGATCAACTAATGTACCAAAAAGCATTCCAAGTTCGTGCTGACTTGGAGCAACTTCATGGTGATGTTTTTCAACTGTAATACCTACGTCTCTTAAACCTTTTAGGTATTCACCTCTTATATCCTGAGCACTATCTACTGGAGGGACTGGAAAATATCCACCTTTAACTCCAGGTCTATGACCCATATTTCCATTTTCATAATTTTTTCCTGAATTATATGGACCTTCAGTACTATCTATTGAAAAACTTGTTTCGTTCATATCGTTTTTGATTTTAACGTCATCAAAAACAAAAAATTCTGGTTCAGGACCAAAGTAAGCCTTATCACCTATACCAGTCTTCTTTAAATAAGCTTCGGCTTTCTTCGCAATCCCTCTTGGATCTCTTTCATAAGGATTTCTTTTAATTGCATCTAAAATATCGCAAAATAAAACAAGAGTATTATGAGATGTAAATGGATCAACGATTTGTCTGTTTAAATCTGGTTTTAATATCATGTCAGATTCATTTATCGCTTTCCATCCAGCAATAGACGATCCATCAAAAAATACACCATCTGTTAACATGTCCCCATCAACTACCGATGCATCCATAGTTAAGTGCTGTAATTTACCTCTTGGGTCTGTAAATCTTAAATCGACAAACTCGATTTGCTTGTCTTTCATCATTTTTAGAACTTTGCTTGCGCTCATATTATCTCCTGTAGAATTAAATATCTGGGTTAATTACCAATATTGTTATAATAAAGAATACATATAATGAGGATATCACCTATGCAATTTAAACATATAATTATGCCAATAATTTCAGTGCTTTTTTATCAATCATAAGTTGAATATGACTTTATTAAATAAAGAACCAGTTAAAAGAGCCGAGAAGTGTCTTAAAGAGTTTGATGAAAAGTTATCAGTTGTTGAATTGGAAAACTCAGCAAAAACAGCATTGGATGCAGCAAATTCATTAAATTGTGAAGTAGGAGCAATTGTTAAAAGTCTGCTTATTAAGATAGAAAATGATTTTTTACTTTGTTTAGTTTCTGGTGACAAAAGATGTTCGTTAAATAAATTAAAAAAAATTTCTGAAAAAAAAAATGTAAGAATGGCTTCTGCTGATGAGGTTAAGTCTCAAACAGGATATACAATTGGAGGTGTATCTCCCGTAGGTCATATAAATGATATTCCAATATTTGTAGATAATTCTTTAAGTAGGTTTAAAGATATTTTTGCTGCAGCTGGTCATCCTAATGCGATTTTTAAGATCAATTATGAAAAATTAATTCAAATTACAAAAGGTGATGTGAAAGATATTACAGAATGAAACAAGCTAATTTAACAGATTATATTTTATTAACATTATTATCAATAATTTGGGCATCTGCTTTTTTTAATATAAAAATTGCAACAGAATCTTTCGGTCCAATGACAATTGCTTTTTTGAGAGTATTTTTTGGATCTATACCAGTATTAATTTTATGTTTTTATAAAAAAATAGTAATTGAAGCATTTTCAAAAGATTGGCATTGGTTCATGTTAATAGGACTAATCAATTTAGTTATACCATTCTTTTTAATTGCTTACGGGGTAAAATCTGTGCAAAGTAATTTGGCAGCAATTTTGATGTCTACCACTCCTTTGAGCTCTACTATATTAGGTCACTTTTATACAAAAAACGAAAAATTTAATTTTGCCAAAACTGTTGGAATATTAATTGGATTTGCAGGAATTATTTATTTATTTTCTGATAATATTTTAATCGATGAAAATAATTTTCTTTCAGCAATATTAATTTTAGTAGGATCAACATGTTATGTAATAGGTGGAGTTTTAACACTTAAAATTAGTAAGAAAAAAAATGAAAACGTTACTGGATCAATATTAATTTGGGCAACTCTGATTTTATTTCCTTTGATGTGTTTATTAGAAACTCCTTGGGAAAATACTCCATCATTAAATTCAACTATGTCAGTAATTTATCTTGGTATAGTACCAACAGGAGTTGCGTGGCTTTTAAGGTTTAAAATTTTGAAAAAAAATGGTTTAATTTTTCAATCTCAAGTCTCATACCTAATCCCAATCTTTGGAATTATTTTAGGCTATATATTTTTAAGTGAATTAATAACTTACAAGGTATTAATATCTTTATTGGCTGTAGTTGTGGGAATTTATTTTGTTAGAAAGGCAGATACAAAAATTATTATTTAAGAGAAGATATAGAGTTAATATGCTCTGGTTTTGTCTCACAACATCCACCTAAAATTGTTGCCCCACCTTCTATAAATTTTTTTGATAGATTATAAAATTCATTTGCATCAAAATTATCTCTTTTTCCTAAAGATTGATTAGGATTTACTCCAATTTCATGAGGTTTTGCTGTATTAAATGTCTGTATTGGGCCTGGTTCATCAACCCCCCACAAATTTATTTTAAATCCAAATGGTACTTCACAATTTAAAAATTTATCTAATACGGATAGAGATATTTCTGGAGAAATACATGCACAAACTACACCAAGTGTATTTTCATCTTGAATAATTCTAAGTAATTGCTCAATTTTTTCTTCTGAGGGTAGGTCACCATTTTTTTTTAAATGTATTCCAATTAAAACTTTTTTGTTTAATTTTTTAGATATATTAAGAGCGGCTTTAACTTCATTAGTGCTGCTAATAACATCTAAGTATAAAAAATCAGTAAATTCACTTAAAATATCAGCTTGTTCAAACATATCTTTCTCTATTAATTTGATATCGCGATCATCAGTTATATAAGTGTCTCTTTGGCTTGGAATTGATCCAGCTACTAATACATTTTTCTTTGATAAATTTTTAGCTTGGATTGCAAGTTTACATGCAATTTCGTTTAATTTTTTGAATTCATCACCAACTTTATTTTCTATTAATCTAAATTTTCTACAACTAAAAGTGTTTGTAACTATAACATCTGAGCCTGCATTGATATATGATAGATGAGTATCAACTAACATTTGATGATATTTTTCATTTAATAAAGCGCTAGCAGACCATAAGGTCCCCATAGATACCATTCCTTTTTCAAGTAATAATTGACCTATGCCACCATCTAATATTCTTATTTTTTTAAAAAAATTGTTATCCATTTTTTTTATCCCTTGTAGCTATAAATACTCCAACAGTTGTTATTAAAAAACCAATTATGTCAGTAAATGTTAATTGTTCATTTAAAAATATCCATGCCATCACTGCTGAAGTAGGAGGTACTAAAAAAAATAAAGTAGTAGTTTTACCCACAGTACCCCTTTTGATTAAAAACATAAGAATAGTAAAAGCCCCAAATGAAACTAATATAATTTGGTGAGACATACCTAATATAAAACTAGTTGTAAAATTTATATAAGCATTTTCAAATATAAACATTAATAATAGATTAAAAAGGCAACCACCAACTGCTTGATACGCATTGTTAACTGACAAAGCTAAATTTCCACTTAATTTTTTTTGCCACAATGTTCCAGCTGTTATTGCAAATAAAGCTAAGACTGTAGCTAACAATCCTAAAGGAGGAATTTCTTTTCCAAAATCAATTCCTAAGACAGTGACAGAACCAATGAAACCTAAACTGATACCTACCCACTGTTTCCAAGATATTTTTTCTCCAAAAATAGGACCAGATAAAATATTTGTTAAAATCGGTTGAAGTGTAACTATTAAAGCTACAATTGCAGCTGGCATCCCAATTGAAAATGCATACCAACATCCACCTAAATAAATCCCATGAAATAAAATACCTGTTGAAAGACTTTCAATAATATTTTTTAATTTTCCGAAAATTTTATCATTACTGAGATAAGCAAATACAAGAAAACCAATTGTTACAATCCCAAACCTAAATGCTAAAGCTGCAAATGGAGAAGCATTTTGAACAATTTCTTTCCCAGATATGAATGCCGAAGACCATAATAATATAAAGAGCAAAGGAAATGATTTTGTCATGGTAAAGATATATGGCGTAATATCTAATTTTTGTTGTGAATTCTATCCATTTCTTGAAGTTCGACTTCAAGTTTGTCTAATTCTTCACCACCAGCCATCATACTAAGAAGTTTTTCTCTAGAAATATCTTTTTTTTGGAACGTGCCCATGCTTTTTCCTCGGTTAAGTACAGTGAAACTATTACCAACAGGGTACGCATGATGTACATTATGAGTAATTAAAATTACAGCCAATCCCTCAGACGCAGCCTTTACAATATATTTTAATACCATTGATGCTTGATGAACTCCTAAAGCAGAAGTTGGTTCATCTAAAACTAAAACTTTTGCTCCAAAATATATAGCCCGTGATATTGCTAGGCATTGTCTTTCACCACCGGACATAGTTCCAACTGCCTGAGATGGATCTCTAACATCGATACCTATCTGTCCCATTCTATCCGCTGCTATCTTATTTGCTTTCTCCACATCAAAAGTTTTAAGGAAAGGAATACCTTTTTGAGGCTCTCTTCCCATAAAAAAATTTCTAGTAACACTCATTAAAGGAACTAATGCTAGATCTTGATAAACTGTTCCTATACCAATATCTAAAGCATCTTTGGGTGAGTCAAAAACAATTTTATTATCTTCAAATATAATTTCTCCTTCATCAGGCTTATGAACACCTGCTAAAGTTTTAATTAAAGTCGACTTTCCTGCTCCATTATCTCCAAGTAAGCACATGATCTCACCTTTTTTTAATCTCATTGTGACATCTTTAAGCGCTATTACCTTTCCAAAAAACTTACTAATATTATTAAATTGAACGAGATAGTCAGACATTATTTACTCTCAGTCACTTTCTTTCTGATATAGTTATTAAATACTACAGCTATCAACATCATTGCTCCTAAAAAAACTTTAAACCAATCAGTGTCAACATCTGTATAAAATATTCCCATAGATACAGTCCCAAATATAATTGCACCAAAAGCAGCACCTATTGCAGATCCATAACCTCCAGTTAAGAGACACCCACCAACAACAGCAGCTGCAATAGCTTCTAGTTCTTTTAAAGTACCTCTCATAGTATCTGCAGAACCCGCATCTAATACTTGAATACAAGCAAAAATAGTAGAAGCGACTGCCGTACCAATAAATAGACTTATTTTTACCCTTCCAACAGGTACACCCACATTTGTTGCTCCAACCTTATCGCCTCCAGATGCGAAGATCCAATTCCCGTATCTTGTTTTCATCAATATCCATGTTGCAAACAATGTTAATGCAATAAACCAAATAACTGATGGAGGTATTCCAGTTGCAAGAGGAGTTCCATCAGTTCTCAGTTCAATTAATTTTAATGATCCCAACCAAGTAAAAAACCATTTAAAAGTATCTGTAGCAAATAACCAAGCTAATGGATCATCTTCAATTAATACTCTTAGTCCTGGAACTTGAGTTCTACCAGTAATCAATCTTGTTATTGCTAATGTCAAACCTCTTAAAATAAAAAGCATTGCAAGTGTTACAATAAAAGATGGCAAACCAGTTTTGACAACCATTATGCCATTAAAGTATCCAACCAATACTGCCATAGCGAAAGCAAAAACTATACTCATCCATAAAGGCCAACCCCAGTAAATCGCAGGAATTGCAATACAAATTCCAGCAAAACCAATCATTGATCCAATTGACAAATCAAATTCACCACCAATCATTAACATCGCTGCTGCTATTGCTATAATTCCTAAATTAGCTGAAACATCGAGGAAATTAAGCATTCCATAGGCGCTAAACATACCAGTATCGCCAGCAACTATTCCAAAAAATATAAATACAAGTATCGAGCCACCTAATGCACCTAGCTCAGGCCTATTCAATAAAACTCTTAGCGGTGATATTTTTTTTAGACGTTCGTCTTCATTAAGACTACTTTTTGATGAAATACTTTTTGATTTTAATGACATTCAAATTTTGAAAAAAGGCCTGACTATTAAATTTAGTCAGGCCTTAAATATATAGATTTTATCTATAACCTTGAGCTGCCCATTTAATTACTTTAGCAGCATTATCAGGAGTAACAAATCCAGGTCCAGTCATAACTACACCTGCAGGCATTGTTCCCCATCTCATGTACTGAGCAAAAATAGCTATAGGCAAATAACCTTGTAGATATTGTTGTTGGTCAATTAAAAACTCTACTTTACCTGCAGCAGCAGCTTTTAACATATTAGGTGACATATCAAATGTTCCTAATTTAACATTTCCAACTTTACCAGCAGCTTCTAAAGCTTTTAGTGCTGCTTCACCAGATAAACCAGCTCCTAAAGTTAGAATAGTGTCATATCCACCACCTAATTTTGCAGCAACAGCTTTTTGAATTTCAGTTGGGTCATTTGATGTTCCAAGAATATCAACAGATCCACCAAAACCTTTTTTGAAACCTGCACATCTTCTATCAAGTGCTACGTTTCCAACTTCGTGGTTAACGCATAACGCTTTTTTTCCTCCAGCAGCTTTCATTTTTTGTCCACCACCAACGCCAGCTTCAAATTCAGTTTGACCTACGTGTGCACTAATTCCTAATGACGCATAGTCATCCGAACCAGAGTTCATAGAAACTACTGGTATACCAGCAGCTATTGCTGCTTTAACAGATTTTCCTAATGCAGCTGCATCAGGCAAAGTAATTACAATACCTTTTGGTTTTTGTGATACAGCGTTATCAATTAGTTTTGCCATTTCAACCATGTCAAAAGTTCCAGGCGCAGTGTATTTGCAAGATACTCCCATATCTTTACAAGCAGCATCAACTCCATTTTTAGCTACCGACCAAAAAGGGTCATTAGCTTGTCCATGTGAAACAACAATTATATCAGTCGCTAATGCTGATACAGACATCATTGCCCATGCAGCAACAGCTAATATAAAGTTCTTTATTGTTTTCATTTTTAATTTCCTCTCTTAAATAAAAGTTAACTTTTAAACATTAAAGCTAACATAAATTTATTTAGATTGTAAAGAAGCAGGTTGTATTCAACCTAAAGTTGATTTTTAATATTTTATTTTTTCAAACTTTTTTGATTTTAATGACCGGATAGCACTCTCAGCAATTTGTATTGAAATCTTTCCATCAATAAAACCACTTTTAGGTCTCAAATTTGATCTGAATAATTTGGCAAGATCATTTAACTGTTCTTTGAATGCCTGATCGTATCTTTCTATAAAAAAATGTTTAAAGCTTGATCGTGCATTCGTACTTTTATTAGAATACAAACTAATCTCATTTTCTTTGATATTATCAGAAATAATCATTCCTTTGCTTCCAAAAAGCTCTACTCTTTGATCATAACCAAAACTACAATGTCTAGAATTACTAATAATACATTGAACACCATTTTTTGTTTTCAAAATTGCCGTCGCAAGCTCGAAATCTCTAAGTTTATTGAAGTATTTATTAGAAATATTGCTCCCTGTGGCAAATATAGAAACAAATTCATCTTTACCCGCATAATATCTTGCTAGATCGAAATCATGGATCATCATATCTTTAAAAATACCACCTGAGGCTTTTAAATAATTTATAGATGGAGCAGCTGGATCTCTGCTAGTAATAATAATTTTCTCTAGCTTTCCTATCTTGCCTTTTATTAAATTATTTTTTAGAGAATTATGACCTGGATCGTATCTTCTATTAAATCCAATTTGAATTTTATGATTAAATTTATTTATTTTTTTTTCGTAATTTTGAATTTTTTTTAAATTTAAATCTAAAGGTTTTTCACAAAATACTGTTTTATTACTTTTTATACTTTCATATATAAATTTAAGATGAGTTGATGTAGTGGAAGAGATAAAAATACAATCAATTTTTTTATCTTTATATGCTATTTGAGGACTTTCAATATTTTGACAACTTAGATTTTTTGAAACTTTTTTTGCAAGTTTTCTATTAACATCAAAAATATATTTTAGATTAAAATTTTTATTATTTATTAAATTATTTGCATGCATTAGTCCTATTCTTCCCAAACCAAATAATGCTACGTTAATTAAATTTTTACCCATTGTTTTTTTAATGATGATTTCTTGCATGCATCAATGAATTTAGCAGTCTCCAAACCCTCTTCTTCGTTAGGAAAATAAAATCTTTTTTTTGTATTTGTTTTTAAATATTCAGCAAATTCCTTATATATATTCGCAAAAGCATCTAAATATCCTTCAGGGTGACCAAATTTTACTCTAGAAAATTTTTTTGAAAAATTTGCCTTTGTATGTCCTCTTTCTAAAAACTTTACTGCTCCTTTGCTTGGATTAAATTTTAGATAATTTGGATCATTTTGAACCCATTCTAAACTTCCTTTAGACCCATATACTCTAATTCTTAAACCATAAACACCACCTTTAGCCGTTACACATGTCCATACAATTCCTTTAGCACCATTATTAAAATTAACAAAAACCTGTGCGTTATTATCCATATTAACGTCCTTCGAATATTTACTTACATCGGCAATCAGTTTTTCTCCTTTAAGGCCTGTAATATAAATTGCTAGATGATATGCGTGTGATCCTATTTCATTGAGAACCGCTGATACACCAACAATTTTTTTATCAACTTTCCATTTAAAAACCTTTTTTGAATTTTTTTTTGAAATTTTATTACCATCTGTCCAATCCTGAATATATTCAACATTGATATATTCAACTTTTCCAATTTTTCCTTTTTCCACTAAATTTTTTGCTTCTCTTACCATTGGATAAGATGAATAGTTGTGAGTCAGCGCATATTTAATTTTTTTGTTATTTTTAATCGCTTTATATAGTTTTTTTCCCTGCTCAAGATTTCCAGCAAATGGTTTGTCTGAAATTACATGTATATTTTTTTTTATAAAATTCTCTGCAATAATTTGATGACTTGATGGTGGAGTCATTATTGCTACAACATTAATACCATCTTTTCTTTTCGCTTCTTTTTCAGACATCTCCTTGTAATTTGAATAACATCTTGATTTATCTAAGCCTATACTTTGTCCAAATTTCCTAGATTTATCAACACTTCTAGAAAATACCCCTGCAACGATTTCGTATTTGTCATCATATCTAGATGAAATCCTATGAACATGTCCGATCCAAGATCCAGGTCCTCCTCCAACAATTCCAAGTTTAAATTTTTTAGGTTTAATTTTTTGAAGCATCTAATATCATAACAAAACTATTATTTATGTCAGTAAAATTAGGTATAGCCCCAATAGCTTGGAGCAATGATGACATGCCTGAGCTTGGTGGTGATACTTCGCTTGAACAATGTCTTTCTGAAGCTAGTGAAGCAGGATTTAAAGGAATAGAGTCTGGTGGAAAATTTCCAAAAACATCAAAAGAATTAATTCCTATATTAAATAAATATAATTTAAAATTATGCTCAGGTTGGTATGGAGCAAATTTAAGAAAAAATACTTTTGAGGAGGAAAAATTAAAAATTCAAAAACAATTGAAACTATTTCAAGATTGTAAAGCACCCTGCATGGTTTTTGCCGAAGTTTATGGTTCTATTCAAGGTGATCCAAATATAAATTTGTCTAAAAGACCTAGAATGGATTTAGAAGAGTCTAAAAAATATTATAAAAAAATTTCAGAAATGGGAAAATATCTAGAAGATCAAGACATGCCTCTTGCTTACCATCATCATATGGGAACTTGCATTGAAAGTGAAGAAGATACAAGAAGATTATTAGAAAACACAGATGGTAGTGTCAAACTAACTTTAGATACTGGACACATGTTATTTGCAAAAGGAGATAGTTTGAAAATTTATAAAGAATTTAAAGAAAGAATAATTCATATACATTGCAAAGATATGAGAAAAAATGTTTTAGATAATTCGTTAAATCACGATTATAGTTTTAGACAGGCTTTTTTGGAAGGAGCCTTCACTGTTCCTGGAGATGGTTGCATTGATTACAAACCTTTTTTTGAACTGTTAAAACAACAAAATTATTCTGGATGGTTAGTTGTAGAAGCGGAGCAAGATCCAGCAAAGGCAAATCCTTTTGAATATGCTAAAATTGGATACAAATATCTAATTGAAACTTTAAAAAGTGCAAATTTAGAAATTGAAAATAATTAGCTATCTATATAAAGAAGTTAATTCATTATTACCAGCAGCCACACATGGAGATTTAAAACAAGTACCAACAATCCATTCTGATCCTGGTTCTGCTAGAAAATTTGATGACATTATAAAAATAACACCCATTTCTACTGACTGACCAGCTTTTCCTTCTGCTTTTATTCTCGGGTCAGGGTCTGTTTTAACTTTATTGTCATCTGAAAATGGATTTTCAATTTTAAGATTATCATTTATGTGATTAACAACCTTTTCAGCTATCCATTCAGCATTACATGGATCACCCCAAACTGTTATCTTCCCTTCATCATTATTTCCACAATTATTAATTTCGCCATTAATAAAATCGACAACTTTTTTATGATTTTCTTTTACTAAATTTGCACGAGCTTCAACTTCAGGCCTTGTACTCGCTGTCCAAATCAACATTCCTACAACATAAACAGCTGATATAATGATAATAAACTCTAACAATCCAAAATTTTTTAATTTTAAGCTCATGAGATTTTTACTATTTTTGACTTTTCCAATTTATTATCAAAAAAATCAATAATATTTTGAACTGTTTCAATACCCATTCTAGACAAACATTCTTCGGTAAATACCGCTGAATGAGGGCTTAAAAATGCTTTCTCATTTTTTAGCAATGGATTATCTAAAGATGGAGGCTCCTTTTCAAAAACATCAAGCCCTGCACCAAAAATTAAATTTTCATTTAAAGCCTTATTAAGATCTTCCTCATTAATAATACCACCTCTTGCAGCATTAATTAAAATACAATTTTTTTTCATTTTTTTTATCATTTCATAATTGATTAAATGTTTTGTATTTTCGTTTAAAGGCATATGAATTGAAATTGCATCCATTTTATTTAAACTCTCATTTAAATCATTAATTTTAGTGCCACCAACTTTTTTAATTTCCTCTTCGCTGACAAAAGGATCATAAACAAAAATGTTCATTTCTAAACCCTTACATTTTTTAAGTAAGCATTTTCCAATACGACCAAAACCTGCAATTAAGATACTTTTATTCCATAACTCAATTGTTTTAGGAAGCTTAGTTCTATCACTGAACTTTCCAGCTTTTACAGTCTCGTTGTACATATTATTTCTTTTTGCAATACTGAATAGCATGAATAAAACATGTTCTGCTACAGCTTGAGCATTTGCTGTAGCTGTTATTGCTAATGTGATATTGTTTTGCTTGGTTGCTTTAAGATCTATATTGTCATAGCCTACACCATGTCTAGATATCACTTTTAAATTCTTAGCTGAGTCTATAATTTCTTTTGACAATTTAGATGTTCTAATACTTATTCCATCACAGTCTTTTATTTTATCTTTCAAAAATTCTGTATCTGTATTGTCTACAACTTCAAACTCAAATTTTTTATTTCCTTTTAGTAAATCAATACCATGATTATGTATCGATCCTATTATTAAGATTTTTTTCATACGTAAAAGTTTATACTTTATTTATTAATAGGCTTTAGATAATTCTGATTTCACTGTGCCTTTTAAATTTTCAACTGTATTTTTCGCACCCGCACTTATAAATCTGGAGTCTGCTCCAACTGTTACAAATTGAAAACCTTTTTCAATCATTTTTTTTGCATAGTCAGTGCTTCCGTTATGAATTCCAGCAAATATATTGTTTTTTTTTGCATGCTCTAATATTCTAAGTATTTCTGAATAAGCTTTAGTATCTTCACCTTTGTCAAAACCAGGCTTTTCTCCTATAGCCAAACTTAAATCAGCAGGCCCTATATAGATACCATCAAGGCCTGGGGTACTCATAATTTCATCAAGATTTTCTAAAGCTTCTTTAGTTTCAATCATAGCCATTTTTAATATTTCATCGTTTGCATGATCTCCATAATCAGGCCCTCCATAGATTAACCCTCTCATTGGACCGAAACTTCTATATCCATCTGGTGGATATTTACATGCTTGAACAAATCTTTCTGCCTCATTTCGATTACTTACCATTGGGCAAATTATTCCATAACATCCAGCATCTAAAATTTTCATAATTTGACCAGGTTCATTCCAATTAACTCTTGCCAAAGGCACGACTTCAGTCGCTGAAATCACTTGCATCATTGGCATTGCATTCGAGTAATCAACGAGCCCGTGTTGCATATCAATTGTTAATGAGTCCCATCCTTGTTGAGCCATTGTTTCTGCCGAAACAGTACTTGGAATTTGTAACCAACCATTGATTACAGCTTTGCCATTTTTAATTATTTCTTTGGCTTTATTTTTTCTCATTTACTCAGGTTTTTAGACCCATATGGGTATACTTTATATTAAGATAATCTTTTATAGCCATAGATCCACCTTCACGACCATAACCGGTTTGTTTTATTCCACCGAATGGAGCTTCAGCAACTGCGACTGCAGCTGTATTTACTGCTACACAACCGGTTTCCATCATTTCTGATGCTCTATTAGCTTTGTCCATTGAGTTTGTATATAAATAGCTACAAAGTCCCAGGTCATTATTATTTGCTCTCTCTACTACTTCGTCAAAATCCTTGAAAGTTAAAACAGGCACTAAGGGACCAAAAGGTTCTTCTTTCATAATTGTAAAATTATCCTGCACATCATCAAATACGGTTGGTTCAAAATAATAACCTTTATTAAATCCTGAAGGTCTACCCCCACCTAAAACAACTTTTGCGCCTTCACTCTTTGTCGTTTCAACTAATTTTTCAATCTCCTCCAAACGTTTTGCTGTTGTTAAAGGTCCTAAGTCAGTACCTTCATCCATACCATTTCCAATTTTTAATTTTTTTGCTCTATCAACGAAAGCATTTACAAATTCTTCTTTTCTTGTTTCTTGAATGTAAAACCTATTTGGGGATATACAAACTTGACCATTGTTTCGAAATTTTGCTGTTATTGCCATATCTGCAACTTTATTCATGTCAACATCGTCAAATACTATAAATGGAGAATGACCACTTAATTCCATTGTAACTCTTTGAACTTTATCTGCAGCTTTTTTAAGTATTAATTTTCCAACACGTGTTGAGCCAGTTATAGAAACTTTTTTTATTATATCTGATTCAAGTAATTCATTTGATATTTCAGCCGGGTCTCCAGATAATAAATTGACTACTCCATCAGGTACTCCAGCATCTTTACAAATATTTACAAGTTCCATAACTGCTCCAGGCGTAATTACATCTGGTTTACAAATAACTGAACAACCAGCAGCCAGTGCAGTTGAAATTTTTCTAGATGCTAAAACTATGGGAAAATTCCATGGCACAAGTGCTGCTACAACACCTACTGGCTGATAGTAAACATGAACTCTTGTTTCTGGAAATCTACTTTGTAATGTTTCACCATAAATTCTCTTAGTTTCTTCTGCATTCCATTCAAATATATCTGCTCCACCACCAACTTCTCCAATTGCTTCTTTAAGAGGTTTTCCAACTTCAAGTGTAAGCCATTTAGCCAATACATCTTTTCTTTCACGCATCAAATCTGCAATTTTTCTTATTACATAAGACCTCTGCCATGGAGTGGTATTTTTCCAAGTTTCGAGTCCTTTCTCTGCTGATTTTAATGCTTTTTGAACGTCAACAGAGGACGCTTTTGATGCTTCTCCTAAAACTTCTTCTGTTGCTGGATTGATAACTTTATAAGTTTCTTTTTTTTCTGCTTGTTGCCACTGACCATCAATGAATTGACCAAAATTGCTATACATATTTTTTAAATTGTGTTTAATTGTTAAAAGTTAAAGATTTATATATAGAATAATGAAAAAAATAAAGCTCACTTGTGCACATGCAATAATAAAACATCTTATTGCTCAAAAAATTTTAATAGATGGTAAAAAAGAGCAGTTATTTGCTGGAGCTTTTGGTATTTTTGGACATGGCAATGTTGCTTGTTTAGGACAAGCTCTACAAGAAAATCAAGATAAATTACCAACTTATAGAGGGCATCATGAGCAAAATATGGCTCTGACTGGAATAGCATATGCTAGAGCTAAAAGAAGAAAACAATTTTTTGTTGCAACTAGTTCAGTTGGACCAGGATCTACAAATATGGTTACAGCCTCGGCAGTTGCTATGAGCAATAGACTTCCAATTTTATTTTTACCTGGAGATACATATGCAAACAGAATGCCTGACCCGGTTCTACAACAAGTTGAGCATTTTAATAATCCTGGCATTACTCAGAATGATGCATTCAAACCAGTAACAAAATATTTTGATAGAATTACAAGACCTGAACAAATCTTACAAACATTACCTCAAGCAATCCAAACAATGTTAGATCCAGCAGATTGCGGACCAGCTTGCTTATCATTATCACAAGATGTCCAAGGTGAAACATATGAATATCCTGAGGAATTTTTTAAAGAGAGAGTTCATAATATTAGACGACCAAGACCTGATGATTTTCAAATAAAACAAGCAGCTGAGCAAATTAAAAAATCTAAAAATCCTTTATTGATTTCAGGTGGAGGGGTTTTCTACTCTGATGCAATGGAAGATCTAGGTAATTTTGCAATTAAACACAATATACCAGTTACACAAACAGTTATGGGTTACTCTACTATGAAGAGAGATCACTCTCATTTTTTAGGTCCAATAGGTGGTCTTGGTGGCAAAGCAGCAAATAATTTAGCAAAACAAACTGACCTAGCTATTGCTGTTGGAACAAAGTTAGCTGATTTCACAACTGGTTCGTGGGCAAATTTTGAGAACCCAGACTTTTCACTTGTTAGTGTTAATGTCTCTAGATTTGATGCTAGCAAACATTTGGCGCAATCAGTAATAGGTGATGCAAAAGTAAGCTTACAAGAGCTATCAAATGCTTTGGGAGATTGGAAAGCACCTGATGAATGGCATAAAAAATCAAGAGATGAATTAAAAAATTGGAATGATTATGTAGATAAAGAAAGCGGTCCAACTAATCAAGAACTACCTAGTTATGCACACGCTGTAGGAGCAATATATCGTAATTCAGATCCAACAGACATTGCTGTTACTGCAGCAGGTGGATTGGTCGGAGAAGTTGTACAAATTTGGAGGCCAAAAGAATTAAATACACATGAAACCGAATGGGGTTTTAGCTGTATGAGTTATGAAATTTCTGGTGCATTAGGAGTTAAAATGGCAAACCCAGATAAAGAAGTAATAGCTTTTGTAGGAGATGGATCTTATTTGCTTTTTAATTCAGATATTTATTCATCAGTTATAACAAATAATAAATTAATAATAGTTTTATGTGATAATGGAGGTCATGCCGTTATTAATAGGCTACAATTATTTAAAGGTGGCAAAGAATTTAATTGTCTATTTAATAGTTCAAAAGCTCCAAATCTTGTACCTGTTAATTTTGCTAAACATGCAGAGAGTATGGGTGCAAAATCTGAGGAGGTATCATCTATTTCTGAATTAGAAGAAGCATTTAAAAGAGCTAAAAAATCTGATGTGACTTATTTAATTTCAATAAAAACTCATTCTTATGAGTGGCTAGAAGGTTCTGCTTACTGGGAAAGTCCTACTTTAGAAATGCCATCAACAAAAGAAAATGAAGAGGCATTAAAACTTCATAAAGAAGGAAAATCAAAGCAAAGACAAGGTGTCTAAAATTCATGAATAAAGTTTTTAAGGTTGGTCTCATAGGATGTGGCCATATCGCAGAAACATATTTTAGGGGACACCAATATTTTAATAATTTCAAAATCGTTGCTTGTGCAGATATTAATCAAAAAGCAGCTGAAAAATGTGCGAAATTATACAACATCAAATCAATGACTGTTAATGAAATACTAAAAAATAAAGATATTGAGGTAATTTTAAATTTAACAATTCCTCAATCACATTATTCTGTATCAAAAAAAGTATTAAATGCAGGTAAGCATGTTTATTCAGAAAAACCATTAGCAACATACTTTCAAAAAGGAAAAGAGCTAGTGGCTTTGGCAAAACAAAAAAAATTATACATTGGTAATGCGCCGGATACTTTTCTTGGAGGAGGTGGACAAAAAGCAAAGGAATTAATTGACTCTGATTTGATTGGACAAATCAAACTTGGAAATGCAATCTTTGCATTTCCTGGTGTTGAAAACTTTCATCCTAAACCAGAGTCTTGGTATAAAAAAGAGGGAGGTCCAGTAATAGATATGGGTCCTTATTTTTTTACAACGCTTGTTAATCTTTTAGGGCCAGCTAAACAGGTACAAGGAAGAACATTAACGGCTTTTAAAAGAAGAAATTATAGAGCAGGTCCAAATAAAGGAAAAACATTTAAGGTTGAAACACCAACTACTTATTTAGCAACAATTCAATTTCATAATGAAGCAATTATTCAAGTTACTCTATCCTTTGATGTTATTAATCATCAAAGAAATCATATGGAACTTTATGGAACTAAAGGATCAATTATCGTTCCTGATCCGAATATGTTTGGTGGATCTGTTTATATTTCTGTTACAGAGGGTGGTCGTTGGGGTGAACATAAAACTGATAAAATGCATTTAGGAAAAATAAATATTACATCTGCCAGCGGTAGATCTAATGAGTCACCAACAAATGCAAACTATAGAAGTGTTGGAATGTCTGAGATGTTATATTCAATC
Source organism: uncultured Pelagibacteraceae bacterium (assembly GCA_902580505.1). Taxonomy (GTDB): domain Bacteria; phylum Pseudomonadota; class Alphaproteobacteria; order Pelagibacterales; family Pelagibacteraceae; genus Pelagibacter. The sequence continues at coordinate 1,709 of CACHLB010000007.1, read as the reverse complement.
GAAAAAAAGAAAAAACATCGATGTTCTGGAGAGCTATCTCTTCATGTTTTAGATATAATTGAGTCTACTATGAAAGCTGCAACAACTGGAGTACCTCAAAAAATAAAAACTAATTGTGAAAAGCCAAAAAGATTTACGGAAGAAGAAGTAAAAAAAATTCTCTTATAGATCATGAAAGATATTGCAATTGTTGATCCGTATCCAAGAACTATGGAGCTTATTTTTTCAAAACCAAAATTAAATGAGTTAAAAAATAAATTTAAGCTTATTTTCGCACCAAAAACAAATAAACAAAAATTTTATATTAATAATATTCATAAAGCGAAATTTATAATTGGACAGCCTGATCTTCCTAAATTTTTGTTAATGAAAGCAAAAAAGTTGAAAGCAGTAATAAACGTTGAAAGTAACTTTCTAGATAATATGGATTATAATTATTGCTTTGATAAAGGCATTCATGTTATTGCAACTTCACCCGTTTTCTCGAAACCAGTCGCAGAAATTGCACTTGGATTTACACTCTCTCTTCTTAGAAATATTCATGGAGCAAATCAGGATTTCATTAATAAAAAGGAAAAGTACGGATTAGATGGAAATCTTAAGTCTTCATTGTTATCAGACAAAAGAATTGGATTATTGGGATTTGGAGACCTAGGAAAAGCTTTGGTTCCATTATTAAAACCATTTTCGAGCAAAATAAATATCTATGATCCTTGGATACCAAACAAAAAAATTATTAATCAAGGATTTAAACCAATTACTTTAAAAAAAATGTTTAAAGAATGTGAAGTTATTTATGTGCTCGCTGCAATTACTACAAAAAACAAAGGACTGATTGATAAAAAATTACTCAATCTTATGAAATCAAACTCACTTTTTATACTAATGAGTAGAGCTGCAGTTGTTAACTTTAAAGATTTAAAAAATAGGCTTAAAAAAGGTGATATTTATGCAGCGCCTGGTATAATGTTTATTGCATTATCACCTGTATTAGCATTAATCATAATACCAGCAACACCAGTTGAGTGATTTTTGTCTTTAATAATATAATCGGTATTTACTCCAGAGGATTTATATAAATTTAGTGCCATTTCAGCATTATTATCATCACCTATTTTTGTAATAAAACTTATGTTTCCGCCAAGTCTTGCTGCAGCAATTGCTTGGTTAGATCCTTTTCCACCAGGTCCTATTAAGTGTTTTGTTCCTAAAATAGTTTGACCAACTTCAGGAATTTTTTCACCGATAAAACATAGATCTGCAACAAATACTCCAAGTACACATATAGATTTCATTTAACTAAGACCAGACTTTACCATCAGGAAGAATAACTCCTTTAGTAATAATAAAACATCCAAAAGGTCGGGCATCTGTAGTGGTTACAATACAATATGCTTTTTTTGCTTCTTCATAAAAATTTTGTCTTGAAATTGATCCAACTTTCCAATGGGGACCAGAATTATTTTTTACTGCTTCAATAAATTCTTTATGGGTTTCAGTTAGTTCGTCTGGTTTATCATCTACTTCCATTCTAAGTGCAGGTGAGCCCCCTTGTGATACGGTAAAACTATCTAATGGAAAAACAGATAAAATTGCATTTGCTGCACTTTTAATGTCTACCCCATCCAATCGAATTACGTTTTTATTCATAGAATTTGCGGGAAAATTAGCATCAGCAAGAATAATTTTCTCGCCGTGACCCATGGATC
>CACHLB010000006.1 GCA_902580505.1 uncultured Pelagibacteraceae bacterium | reverse complement strand
TTAGTTATTAAAAAGGCGCTCGAAAGGGCGCCTTTTTTCCCTTCAGAGGTGTAGACATCAATAGAAAAAGCTGTATTTTAACAAAATATGGCAAAAACATTAAACGAGATCAGGTCAACTTTTTTAGATTATTTCGAAAAAAATGATCATAAGATTGTTGAGTCTAGCAATTTGGTTCCAAATAATGATCCAACATTAATGTTTGCAAATTCAGGCATGGTCCAGTTTAAAAATGTTTTTACTGGATTAGAAAAAAGGGATTATCAAAGAGCTACTACTTCTCAAAAATGTGTAAGAGCAGGAGGCAAACATAACGATCTTGAAAACGTTGGTTATACTCCAAGACATCACACATTTTTTGAAATGCTTGGAAATTTTTCTTTCGGAGATTACTTCAAGGAAAGGGGAATTGAACTTGCTTGGAATTTAATTACTAAAGATTTTGGACTAAATAAAGATAGATTATATGTAACAGTATTTCATGAAGACGATGAAGCCTTCAATTTTTGGAAGAAAATAGCGGGTTTTAGCGATGATAGAATTATTAGGATAGCAACTTCTGATAATTTTTGGTCAATGGGTGAAACGGGCCCTTGTGGACCTTGTTCAGAGATATTTTATGATCATGGAGATCATTTAAAAGGTGGTTTACCCGGAACCAAAGATGAGGATGGCGATAGATATATTGAGATATGGAATTTAGTCTTCATGCAATTTGAACAAGTTTCAAAAGATAAAAGAATTAATCTTCCAAAACCTTCTGTAGATACTGGAATGGGTTTAGAAAGAATTGCAGCATTACTTCAGGGCACACATGATAATTACGAAACAGATCATTTTAAAAAATTAATTAGTTCGATTTCTGAATTTACAAAAGTAAAACAAGATGAAAATAATTTATCAAGCTTTAGAGTAATTGCAGATCACTTAAGAGCTAGCTCATTTCTTCTTGCAGAAGGAGTATTACCTTCAAATGAAGGTAGAGGTTATGTTCTTAGAAGAATAATGAGAAGAGGAATGAGACATTCTCATTTGCTAGGTTCTAAAGAACCAGTCTTCAATAAAATCTTTGATACATTGAAAGAAGAAATGAAACGAAATTATCCTGAATTAGAAAGATCAGAGTCTTTAATTAAAGAAACATTAAAAATGGAAGAAGAAAAATTTTTAGTTTTACTTGATAGAGGAATTAAAATTTTGAATGATGAAATTTCAAAAATAAAAAAAGTTTTACCAGGTGAAGTAGCGTTTAAATTATATGATACTTACGGTTTCCCGTTAGACTTAACAGAAGATATTTTAAAAAATAAATCTTTAACTGTCGATCAAAATAAATTTGATGAATTAATGAAAAAGAGCAAAGAGCTTGCAAAACAAAATTGGAAAGGTTCTGGAGATGCCTCTGAAGAAGAAATCTGGTTTGGTATAAAAGATAAAATAGGACCTACAGAGTTTCTTGGATATGAGTTTAACCAATCAGAAGGAGTTGTGTTATCTATAATTAAAAATAATAAAGAAGCACAAAATATTTCAAATGGTGAGCAAGGTATAATTATTACTAATCAAACCCCTTTTTATGGAGAGTCTGGTGGACAAGTTGGAGATCAAGGAACAATAGTATCTGGTAATTCAGTCTTTGAAGTTACAGATACTCAAAAAAAACTTGGAGATTTGTTTGTACATCATGGAATTCTAAAATCTGGTGAGATTATGATTAAAGACGTTGTAGAAATGAAAATAGATATTGAAAGACGTAATAATCTTAAGGCATATCATTCTGCAACCCATTTATTACATGAGTCTTTGAGAAGAACATTGGGAAAACACGTTATGCAAAAAGGATCTTTGGTTGCGCCTGATAGACTAAGATTTGATTTTAGTCATATGAAACCAATCACAGAGGATGAATTAACGATTATCGATAAATTAGTTAATAAATACGTTCAAAATAAAACTGATGTAACTACAAGAATTATGACACCAAAAGCTGCAATTGAAAAAGGTGCTTTAGCTTTTTTTGGTGAAAAATATGGAGAAGAGGTGAGAGTAGTTTCGATGGGAGCGGAAAATAACTCTTATTTTTCAACAGAATTATGTGGAGGAACACATGTAAAAAATACAGGTGATATTGGAAAATTTAAAACTATTAGCCAATCCTCAATAGCTGCTGGAGTTAGAAGGGTTGAGGCTTTAAGGGACAAACAACTCGAAATATTCTTAAAAAACAAGGAAAAAATGTCAAACCTTTCTGCACAAAAGGATGAAGACAGTATTAAAGAAGTGTCTGCACAAATTATTAAATTAGGTGGAAAACCAAATCTAGAAAATAAAGATACGAAAGGATTAATTAAAGACCTCAATAAACAACTAGAGCAATTAAATGTTCAATCAGTTTTAGCTGATAAAACAAAAAACATAATTAAAGATGAAAATATAAATGGCACTCAAGTTAGATTACAAAAAGTTCAAGATTTATCTCCAAAAGACCTAAGAAAACTCGTTGATGCAGGTAAAAAAGAGTTGGGTGAAGGAATAGTAGTAGTATTTGCAAAAAAGGATGAGAAAGTTGGTCTTGCTGTAGGTGTAACAGAAAATTTAACAAATAAATACGATGCAGTTAAATTTGCAAAACTAGGATCTGAAATTATTGGCGGAAAGGGCGGTGGAGGCCGTAAAGATTTTGCACAGGCTGGAGGTCAAGACTCAAATAAAATTGACGAAGCTTTAGAAAAACTAAAAATCTTAATTTAATTTTTGTTTTAAACTTCCATCAATTACATCTAAAAACTGGTTAGTCGTTAAATATTTTGTAGAAGGACCAATAAGTATTGCCAAATCTTTGGTCATTGATCCTGATTCAACTGACTCAACACATACTTCTTCAAGTGTTTTGGAAAATTTAATTAATTCATCATTGCTATCTAACTTTCCTCTGTGCGCCAAGCCTCTTGTCCAAGCAAATATAGATGCAATTGGATTGGTTGATGTTTCTTTACCCTGCTGATGCATTCTAAAATGTCGAGTAACAGTTCCATGAGCCGCCTCTGCTTCCATTGTTCTGCCATCAGGTGCCAATAAAACGCTAGTCATTAAACCTAATGAACCATAACCTTGAGCAACAGTATCTGACTGAACATCACCATCATAATTTTTACAAGCCCAGATATATTTACCATGCCACTTCATTGCACAAGCAACCATATCATCGATTAACCTGTGTTCATAAGTTATATTATTTTTTTCGAATTCAGATTTAAAATCTTTTTCAAAAACATTTTGAAATATATCTTTAAATCTACCATCATATTTTTTTAGTATGGTATTCTTTGTTGATAAATATACAGGCCATTTTTTTATCAGGCCATAATTGAAACATGATCTTGCAAAGTCCTCTATTGATTTATCTAAATTATACATTGAAAGAGCAATACCTGGTCCTGGGAAATCGAATACTTCATATTTCTTTTCATCACTTCCATCTTCTGATGTCCATTTAACTTCTAATTTACCTTTTCCTGGAACTAAAAAATCTGTAGCTCTATATTGATCACCAAAAGCATGCCTTCCAATAATTAATGGATCTGTCCAAGATGGGACAAGTTTAGGAATATTTTTACAAATTATTGGCTCTCTAAATACTGTCCCTCCAATAATATTTCTTATTGTTCCATTTGGTGATCTCCACATTTTCTTTAATTTAAATTCTTCAACTCTCGCCTCGTCAGGAGTAATAGTTGCGCATTTGATACCTACTCCATTCTTTTTAATTGCATTAGCACAATCGATGGTTATTTTGTCATCTGTATCATCTCTGCTTTTCATGCCTAGATCGTAATACTCAATGCCTAAATCTAAATAAGGTAAAATTAATTTGTTTTTGATGAATTCCCAAATTACTCTTGTCATTTCATCGCCGTCTAGCTCGACAATGGGATTTTTTACCTTAATTTTGCTCATTTTTTGATGTATCTTAATAATTGAATTTATACTTTTTATATACATATTAATCCAGAATTATCAATTGAACGATTATGATAGACAAAATTTTTCCAAAGATTCATAACGAAGGCTATAAATTTATAGTAATTTTCGTTGTAGCAACGATCATTCTATATTTCATTCATGGTTTTTTAGGTTTCATAGGTTTGGTTTTAAGTATTTGGTGTTATTATTTTTTTAGAGATCCAGAAAGAATTCCAATAAATGATGAGAACTATTTAATAAGTCCTGCTGACGGATTGGTTTTACAAGTTTTAGATACAAACGGACCAAAAGAATTGGGCCTTGAAAATAAAAAATTTAAGAAAGTAAGTATATTTATGAATGTATTTGACTGTCATGTGAATAGATCTCCATGTTCAGGAAAAATCGAAGAAATTTTATATAAACCAGGAAAATTTATAAATGCATCTCTTGATAAAGCTAGTGAAGACAATGAAAGAAATTATTATAAAATTAAAAATTCTCACGGAGAAGACATAATTGTAGTCCAAATAGCAGGACTTGTTGCACGGAGAATAGTAACAGATACCTCAGTTGAAGAAAATGTCGATCAAGGATCTAGAATAGGGATGATTAGATTCGGAAGTAGAGCAGATTTATATTTTGAAAACTATGAACCATTAGTAAAAGTTAATCAAAGAGCGGTTGCTGGAGAAACATTGATAGCTAAAAGATAAATGGAAAATCCAAAGAAGAATATAAGATTAGTCTCAAATAAAAATTCAAGAGTTATTTTGCCAAATATTATGACGCTGGTTGGAGTATGTATTGGCTTAACTTCGATTAAATTTGCATTTGACGGAAGATTTGAATTATCCGTTATTGCTGTTTTAATTGCCGCAATCATTGATGGTTTAGATGGAAGAATTGCAAGATTAATTAAAGCCACATCAAAAGTTGGAAAAGAATTAGACTCATTAACTGATGTAATTAGTTTTGGAGTTGCACCAGCATTCATAATGTATTTTTGGGCTCTAGATAATATTGGCAGATTTGGTTGGTTAATATCTTTAATATATGTAGTTTGTGTTGCTTTGAGACTTGCAAGATTTAATGTTTCAACAGGAGGTGAACCTTCATGGAGAGATAACTTTTTTGAAGGTATTCCATCACCAGCAGGTGGGGTATTAGTATTAATGCCATTAATTTATAGTTTTAGCGAAGTTCAGTTTATAACTATTAATAAAAATATTATTGTTCCATCTTTATTCATTATTATATCTGTACTTTTGATAAGTAAAATTCCTACATATTCTTTGAAAAGAATTGTTGTTCCAAGAAGTACTTCAATATTTCTTTTATTTGGAATAATTTTATATTTTGGCTTGTTGCTAATATATACCTTTAATACAATTATAATTTCAGGAATTATTTATTTAATAATGATTCCAGCAAGCTCAATCCATTACCTATTTTTGAAAAAACAAAATATAGAAAAAGATGATAGCGTTGATCATCACGAAGATATTTTGTAATGAAAGAGAATGCAATTATTTCTCTAGCAGATTCTAATTACTATGAATTGCTAAATGAATTAATAGACTCTATTAAACAATTCAATCACAGTGAAAAGGTTGCTATTTGTATACTTGATGCGGGTTTAACAGAGGAGCAAACTGCTCTTCTAAAAAATAAAGTAGATGAGATCAAAAAAGCTAAATGGGATATTGAGGTTCCACAATCTAAAGTTAAAGGTAAAGAATGGCTAAAAAGTCAGGTATCAAGAGCATTTCTTCCAAAATATTTTCCTAATTATAAAAAATATCTGTGGATTGATTGTGATGCTTGGGTTCAAGATTGGAGTTCAATAGACTTATATTTTAAGGCTTGTGATAATGGCAAACTAGGCATTACCCAGACAATGACACCTGGATATAGAATATTAAGTAACGTTAATTGGTTGTTTGGAAAATTAGCCATTATAAAATCTCAAAATTTTAAACATGCTATTAAATCTAAGATTGATATTAATAAAGCAAGAAAGTTAGCATTTGCTCCGCATATTAATATTGGTGTTTTCTCACTAGAAAAAGACTCTAATTGTTGGAATGTTTGGCAAAAAAATTTAAAAACTACACTTAGTCATGGCCAAATATTTGGTTCAGAGCAACTAGCAATAAATATATGCGTATATATTGATAATGTAGATGTTGAATTTCTTCCTCATAATTGCAACTGGTTAGCTAGCAACTTGCTTCCAAAGTTTGATGAAAAGAATAAAATTTTCGTGGAACCTTTTTTACCAAATCATAAAATTGGAATTATACATTTGGCTAGCGGTATTAAAGTAAATGATAAAGATATGAGAAACGATAAAAATCTAGAGATAGAATTAAATACTTTGGATAATAATAAAATCTCAAAATCTTTAAGGTTCAAAACTAATTGAAAAAAAATAAAATCTCAAAAAATTGGATAAATAAGCAGAGAAGAGATATTTATGTTAGACAATCAAAAGTTGAAGGATATAGATCTAGAGCCGTTTATAAATTAAAAGAAATTAACGATAAATTTAAATTTTTAAAAAATAATATATCAGTAATAGATCTTGGAGCTGCTCCTGGAAGCTGGTCTCAATATATATCAAGTAATTTAAAATGTAATAAGCATTTAGCAATAGATTTAAAAGAAATAGAAGAAATAAAGAATGTAAATATTATAAAAGGAGATTTTACAGATAATGAACAACAAAATAAAATTATTAATTATTTTGGTGGAAAAGTTGACCTTATTATTTCAGATATGGCAGTCAATACTACGGGAAATAAAAATCTAGACTCTATGGTAACTGGAGAATTAGTTTTAGAAGCTTTGGATTTTGCTACTAAAATGATGAAACCCAATGGTTATTTTGTCTCAAAATTATTTATGGGAACTTCTTTTAATGAAATAATAGCATTTTCAAAAAAAAATTTTGTAAAATTTAATGTTTATAAGCCTCCTGCAAGTAGAAAAGATTCTAAAGAAAGTTTTTTAATTTGCAAAAATTTAAGATAGATACTTTCATTTTTTAAAGAATCGTTTATATAAGGACATGGATCCTATCAAAGAAGCTCTTACTTTCGACGATGTAACCTTAGCTCCAAATTATTCTGAAATTTTACCTTCAGAAGTAAAGACAGAAGTTGAATTATCAAAACACTTAAATATTTCTATACCCCTTTTAACCTCAGCAATGGATACTGTTACCGAGTCTAATATGGCTATTTCAATAGGCAAAAGTGGTGGAATAGGTGTTATACATAGAAATCTATCAATAAATGATCAGATAAAAGAAATAAGAAAAGTAAAATCAAAAAAAATGTTAGTTGGTGCAGCTGTTGGTGCAAGTTTAAACGAGCACCTTAGAGCTCAAAAGATTTTAAAAGAAAATATCGATTTAATTGTTGTTGATACAGCTCATGGCCACACAAAAAAAGTGGCCGAAATAATAAAAAAAATTAAAAAAATAAAACCAACCAAAACAGCTTTATGTGCAGGTAATATTGCTACAGCAGAAGCAGCTCAATTTCTAATTAAGCAAGGAGTAGATATTATAAAAGTTGGAATTGGACCAGGATCTATATGTACTACAAGATTAGTTGCGGGGATAGGGGTTCCACAGTTAAGTGCAATTTTAGATGTAAAAAAAGGTATGGGCAAAAGTAAGACAACATTAATAGCTGATGGGGGGATCAAATTTTCTGGAGATATTGCAAAAGCACTAGCAGCTGGGGCAGATGCAGTGATGATTGGATCATTATTTGCAGGAACAGATCAGGCTCCAGGTAGAATTATAAAAAGAGGTGGCAAATTATTTAAAAGTTTTAGGGGCATGGGATCTATTGGAGCAATGAATAAAGGATCAGCAGATAGATATTTTCAATCTAAACAAAAAGATACTTCAAAATATGTGGCAGAAGGTGTTGAAGGTTTTGTCAAATACAAAGGCACAGTTGAAAAAATAATCTACCAACTAGTAGGGGGTTTAAAATCATCAATGGGATACTTAGGTGCAAAAAGAATTAAAGATCTCAGAAAAAAACCAAAATTTGTCAAAATTACTAAAGCGGGTTTTTATGAAAGTATGGTACATAACATAGACGAAATAAAAAGATGATAAAAAAAATTACCTTAGCAATAATTTTACTTTTTAATTTAATTTTTAATGTTAACGCGGAGAAAGTTAATTTTTTTGATGAAGCAAAAAATCTTTTTGAAAATGAAAAATATGAAGGTTCAAAATTTTTATTTCAAAGAAATATCGTATACAATCCTAAAGATTCAAAATCGTATCTTTATTTAGCAAAAATTTTTAAAAACGAAGAAAATAAAACTGAACTTGAGAAAAATATAAACACAGTCTTACTACTTGAGCCAAACAATGAAGAGGCCATGTATCTATTAATAGATATTGAGTTAGAAAGATCTAACTTTTCTAAAGCAGAGGAGCTTAGAGAAGATTTTAAAAAAATATGCTCAAGCCTTTGCGATAAAATTGCATCTATTAACAAACGCCTAAAAGAGTTTGAAAAAAAAGATGCATCTTGAAAATAATCTAGATAAAGTTTTAATAATCGATTTTGGATCTCAGTTTACACAGTTAATTGCAAGAAAAGTAAGAGAATTAAATGTTTTTTGTGAAATTATAAGCCACAACAAACTTAAAGACCACAAAACTGAAAAAAATGTTAAAGGTATCATTTTATCTGGTGGACCCTTAAATGTTTATCAAAATAAAAAAGTTAAATTCAATAAAAATATATTAAGTTTAAATATTCCAATTTTAGGTATTTGTTTTGGCCACCAGATAATTTCTAAAGAATTAGGAGGTAAGGTAAAACAAGCAAAATCAAGAGAATTTGGGATAGCAAAAGTTACAAAATTAAAAAAAAGTGCTTTAACTAAAAATTTCTTTTCAAAAAAATCTACCAATGTATGGATGAGTCATGGAGATGAGGTAATTAAATTACCTAAAGGTTTTAAAGTTATAGCAAAATCCTCAAATTCTAAATTATGCATGATAGAAAATATAAAAAAAAAAATATATGGCATACAGTTTCATCCAGAAGTTTCCCACACAGTTAAAGGCAAAATAATATTAAAAAACTTTGTTATTAAAATTTGTAAAATTAAAAAAAATTGGACATCAAAAAATCAAAAATCCAAACTTATACAGCAAATTAAAGAACAAGTTGGAAATTCTAAAGTAATTTGTGCATTATCTGGTGGAGTAGATAGTAGTGTAGTAGCAAAATTAATTAGTAATGCGATTGGAAAAAACTTAACTTGTATATTCGTTAATACTGGTCTTCTGAGAAAAAATGAAGAAAAACAAGTTGTGAATACTTTTAAAAAAAAATTTAAATTGAATTTAATTTATGTAAACGCTGAACAACTATTCATAAGTAAATTAAAAAATGTAACGGATCCAGAAAAAAAAAGAAAAATTATTGGAAATTTATTTATCAAACTTTTTGAAAAATACGCAAAAAAAATAAAGAATGTAAAATTTCTAGCTCAAGGAACTCTATACCCTGATCTAATTGAAAGTAAATCTGTAACAGGAAGTCAAACGTCAAAAATTAAGTCTCATCATAATGTTGGTGGTTTGCCAAAAAGAATGAAATTAAAATTAGTTGAACCATTGAAGTATTTGTTTAAAGACGAGGTTAGAATGTTAGGTCTAGAATTAAATTTAAGTAAAGAAATTATTTCTAGACATCCTTTTCCTGGTCCTGGTTTAGCCATTAGAATGCCAGGCACAATTAGTAAAGAAAAAATAAAAATTTTAAAAGAAGCAGACAATTATTTTATAAACGCCTTAAAAGAACACAATTTGTATAATCAAATATGGCAAGCTTATGCTGCTTTGTTACCAGTAAAAACTGTTGGCGTAATGGGTGATAATAGAACTTATGAATATATGTGCATGTTAAGAGCCATAACATCTAAAGATGGAATGACTGCAGACTATTTTCAATTCAATAAATCATTTATGCAAAAGGTATCTAATTTAATTGTAAATAATATAAGGGGAATCAATAGAGTTGTTTATGATGTTACATCAAAACCACCAAGTACAATTGAGTTAGAATAGTATATAAAAGTTTATAAATGAATTTCAGCAAACAGGAACTTAAAGAATTAACTATTAAATACTATAAAGAATACTCAGAATTTAGCTATGATTTAGCTAAAAAATATCATCATGATAACCAAAAAAATTTAAAAGGTGCTTTTGGTGACCTCGAAGGTTTTGTTTTATACTGTCTTATAAGAGAGTTTAAACCCAAGATAGTCTATGAAATTTCTCCTGATACTGGAATGTCAACAAATTATATCTTACAAGCAATAAAAAAAAATTCTTTTGGTACGGTTTATGGCTTCGAGATTGAAAATACAAAATACACTGACAAAGTACCTGTATTAGATGTAATAAAAAACAATCAAATAGATAAAGATTTGATAGATAAACACTATAAATTAATTATTGGAGACGCTACTAAAATATGCGAACCAAAAGAATTTGGTTTACCGGATATAGTTTTAATTGATTCGTGTCATGAAAAATGGTTTGCAAAATGGTATTTAAAAAAAATCTTACCAAGTGTTAAATATTTTACAATGATCCAAGATATATCATATTCTCATTCAATTGAAAATTCGACAGAAGCAGAAGAAGTTTCAAATTTTTTAAAAAATAAAAATTTTATTTTACTTGATACTCTTAAAGGTCAATTTATGGATATAACAAATAATCATTTTCCAATAAGAAATTTTCTTATTAACTCTGTATTAATTGGTGGATCAAATATTAATATAAACAGCGTTGATGAAATACCAAATAAAAAAATTTATATCGATACAAAGGATGATTTTAGCAAATTAAATAATAATGTATTAAAGGCTAATCTTTTAAATAATTCAATACCAGGTGGACTATCACAATTTAGTTCTGCCTATTTATCAAGGGTTTTCTCAGTTGAGGAGAACAAGTATATTTTAAAGTATTTATTTAATTTAATTATAGGTTCAATTTATCAGTCTACTAATAAGGTAAAAAGTTTAAAAGTTTGTTTTATAAATTTGATAAAAGGGTTTAAATATAAAAAAAATTTTTTAACTATTTATCTAATAATGAAAATTATGATTTTATTTCCTGTTAATTCGACAAAAGCTATTTACGAATTAATATTACACTTAATAAAAAAATAATTATTTTAAAAAAAGCAGTTACGATTAAAAATATTTGATATATTTCTCATTAATATTCAATATTTCAAGATCTACTAACCCACCAATTACTAACTGAATAGCAACTAATAATATAAATCCTAAACCTACATAAGCTATCCATAAATGTTTTTGTATATAATTTGCTAAATAAGTAGCCAAGGCTCCAGTTAAAACAACTGATAATACCAAACCAAAAATCATAAAACCAAAATTACCTTTGGCGGCACCCACAACTCCAATAACGTTATCGAAACTAATCGTAATATCTGCAAATAAAACTTTGTATATACTTTTGATAAATGAAGGTTCCATGGATTTCTTTTTAGGTGATTTTATTTTTTGAATTTCAAATAAATCTTTTCTTAAATCATTAACTATCCAAATCAAAAGTAATCCACCAAGAATTTTGATGAAGTAAAATTTAAATAAATATGTTGCAAATATTGCAAATATAACTTTGAAAACTAACGCTCCAACTACTCCCCAAAATATTATCTTTTTTCTATTTTTTGGGACAAAGTTAGCTGCAATCAATCCAATTATTATTGCATTATCTGCTGCAAGAATAATATCTATAAATATAATTTGCAGTAAAATGAGTGATTGTTCAATCAAGATGTAGTTATAATAGTAATTATTTATTATTTTTCAATAAAACTTCAAAAATTTTTATTGATTTAAGTTTTAATACATAATGAGATATGTTTTTTAAAAATATGGAGGATTTATGAAACTTTTCAAAATTTTGCTCTCTGTTTTATTTTCTGTTCTTTTAACTGCTAATGCTTTTGCTGCAGAAAAATGGGATATGGCACTAGCATATGGTGCAAGCAACTTCCATTCTGCGAATGCAGCTGAATTTGCTAAAAATGTTTCAGAAAAAAGTGGGGGAAAATTAACAATAGTAACTCACCCAGGTGGATCTCTATTTAAAGGTGGAGAGATATTTAGGGCAGTTAGAACTGGACAAGCACAAATTGGTGAGAGATTTATGTCGGCTCTAGGTAAAGAGGATCCGTTATTAGAGATTGATTCACAACCATTTCTTGCGACATCTTATGATGATGCTATGAAACTATACCAAGCATCTAAACCTGCAATAATTAAAGGCTTAGATCAAAAAGGCCTAGTATTTTTATATGCTGTACCTTGGCCTGCACAAGGTCTTTATAGTAAAAAAGAGATTAACAGTGTTGCTGATTTAAAAGGTTTAAAATTTAGAGCTTATAATTCTGCAACTATTAGAATGGCTGAGTTGACAGGTATGGCTCCTACAAAAATTGAAGCAGCTGAAATAAGCCAAGCATTCTCTACAGGCGCGGTTGAAAGTATGATTACTTCACCAACTACTGGTAAGAACAGTAAAATTTGGGAAAATGGAGTAAAATATTTTTACGATATTGCAGCTTGGTTTCCAAAAAATATGATTGTAGCTCACAGAGGTTCTTGGAATAAGTTAGACAAGGCTACACAAAAAATGATAATGGAAGAGGCGGCAGTTGCTGAAAAAAAAGGTTGGGCACTTTCAAAAAAAGGAAATGTTGCTGATAAAAAAGCACTAGCTGATGCTGGAATGAAAGTGGGCAAAGTAAATGCAGCTCTAGAAAGTCATTTCAAAAAAGTCGGTGCTACAATGGCAGAAGAATGGAAGAAAAAAGCTGGTGATAGAGGTGCTAGTGTTCTTGCTGCTTATAATTAAATCATTATAATTAAAAAGGCCGTATTAAACGGCCTTTTTGTATGTTTACTAAAGTCAATAAATTTTTAAATAATCTTTATAGTTACTCAGGCTATATCGCTGCATTCTTTCTTATTTTGGTTGCAGTTTTTATTTTAATTGGAATTTCATCAAGAATATTTGGCTTTTATATAAGAGGCCTGGCTGAATATTCCGGATATTGTATGGCTGCCTCTTCTTTTTTTGCTTTATCTTATACTTTCGTAGAAGGTGGCCACATTAGAATTACTTTATTTTTAGAAAAAGCTACTGGAATTAAAAAGAGATTTTTGGAACTATGGAGTTTGATAGTTGCAACAATATTTTCTGGTTATCTAGCTTTTTATTTTTTAAAAATGCTAAAAATATCTTATGAATTTCAAGAGAGAAGTGAAGGAGCTGATGAAATTTTAATTTGGATACCACAATCAAGTGTTGCTTTAGGATCTCTAATATTTTTCATTTGTGTATCCCATCAATTAGTTTTGAAAATACAAAGAATAAAAAATGACTGAAATTTTACTTACTATATTTTTTATTAGTGTTCTCTTGATATTTTTAGGATCAGGAATTTGGGTTGCGATAAGCATGGTTGGTGTTTCATCTATAGGAATGATGCTATTCACAACAAGGCCAGTTGGTGATGCTATGGCAACAACAATTTGGGGAGCTTCATCTTCATGGACTTTAACTGCACTTCCTTTATTTGTTTGGATGGGGGAAATTTTATTTCGGACGAAGTTATCTGAAAATTTATTTGAAGGATTATCCCCATGGATGAAGAAACTACCCGGTGGCTTAGTGCATGTTAATGTAGTTGGATGTGCTTTATTTGCAGCTATTTCAGGATCTTCTGCAGCAACTGTAGCCACAGTAGGAAAAATGTCTATTCCAGAACTAAGAAAAAGAAAATATCCAGAAAGTATTCTACTTGGAAGTTTAGCTGGTTCAGGAACACTCGGTCTTCTAATTCCACCCTCAATTATTTTAATTATTTATGGCGTGACTGTTCAAGAGTCGATAGCAAAACTATTTATTGCAGGAATTCTACCAGGAATAATGATTGCGTTGATCTTTATGACATATGTAATGATTTGGTCGTCAATAAATAAAAAATCTATGCCTACTTTTAAACAAGACTTCTCACTTATGGAAAAGGTAAAGAAATCAGGAAAATTGATACCTGTAATATTATTAATAGTTTCAGTTATTGGCTCAATTTATACTGGTATAGCAACCGCAACTGAAGCAGCTTCTTTGGGTGTAGTAGGTGCATTAATTTTATCATACTTTCAAAAAAGTTTGTCTCTAAAAACATTTAAAGAGTCACTCTTGGGAGCTACTAAAACTTCTTGTATGATAGCTTTTATATTAGCAGGAGCCACTTTTTTATCTTTGGCAATGGGATTTACGGGATTGCCAAGAAATCTTGCTCTATGGATTGAAGGAATGGAACTTTCTCCATATGTTTTAATTTTTGTTTTAATGATTTTTTATATAATTCTTGGAATGTTTCTTGATGGTATCTCTGCTGTAGTTTTAACAATGGCTATAATTGAACCAATGATTAGACAAGCAGGTTTTGATATGATTTGGTTTGGTGTTTTTCTAGTTATTGTTGTCGAAATGGCTCAGATCACACCGCCGGTTGGTTTTAATCTTTTTGTTCTTCAGGGTATGGCTAATAAAGATATGGGTTATATAGCAAGAAGCGCGTTTCCACTCTTCTTGCTAATGATTTTTGCTGTTATCTTGGTTGTTATATTTCCAGAAATTGCTCTTTGGATGCCTGAGCAAATGATAAAAAATATAAACTAGTATTTTGATTTTTTAGATCCGTCTATAACACCCTTTAGCTGATTGTATTCTTCACAATTACATCCCTCTAGAACACTCAATCTTTCTTTTGCTAAATTAATCCTATTTGTTGCAACATATAATTCACCAAGATATTCGTTAATTCCTATGTGATTTGGCTCAATAGCTAAACCTTGAAGATAATATTTCTCTCCATTTTCAAAATCACCAGTTTTTCTTGTTGCAAATCCAAGATAATTTAATGTGTCTGCTTTATTTGGTTTCATCTTATTTGACTTTACTAAAAATTTAATTGCTCTTTCGTATCTTTTAATTGCTTTCTCTGTTTTACCTTTTTTTTCTAATTTTTTTGCAGCTTTAATCAATTTCACTGCCTTATCATAATGGCTTTCTGTTGATCCAGAATCGCTACTAGATCCAGCAGCAAAAGATGTTCCTGCTAAAAAAATTAAAAAGAACATTGAAAAAAATATTTTCTTTATCATTATTTAAATTTCCTTAAATTAGTTAGTGTTTTTAGTTCTAAGCCATTATCTATTAAATTATTTTTTATAGATATAGCTGTAGCTAGTGAACTTTCATTATCCCCATGTATGCACACAGAGTCTATTTCACAAGGTATTTGCTTTCCGCTGTGACAATTAATGGCCTGGTTCTGAACCATGCTTAAAACGTGACTTTTTGCTTTATCTGGATCTGTAATAAGCGCATGAGGCTCTTTTCTAGATACTAAGTTTCCATTATCTTCATAATTTCTATCTGCAAAAATTTCGCATGCTATCCTCATGTCAAATTTCTTTGCAGCCTCTTCCATCTTTGAACCTGTCGGTACCAAATAGATTAAATCTTTGTTAAAATTGCAGATTGATTTTGCAATAATAGTTGCAAGTTCAATATCTTCGCAAGCCATATTATTTAATGCACCATGTGGTTTAATATGTGTAACGATCTCACCATGTTTTTCAGCTATATTTTGTAAAATTTCATACTGATCAATTAATAATTTATTTATTTCATCTGACGATAAATTTAGTCTTTTACGTCCAAAGTTTTCTGGATCATTAAATGATGGATGTGCACCTATGCTAACACCGTTTTTCTTACAAATTTTTACAACTTGGTTCATGCTATCTTCATCACCAGCATGATAACCACAAGCAACATTAGCTGAATTGACAATTTCTAGTAATTTTGGATCATTTTCATCTGAATGATGCTTTGATTTTTCACCTAAATCACAATTGATATTAATTTCCATACTAATAAATCATAAGTATAACATGGTATGATAAAAAATATATTAAATCTTGGTGACGCAGCTTTGTATTGCGATTTTGGAAGTGATGTAAATCAAGAAATTAATTCAAATGTTATCAAATATTTTTACCATATAAAAAAATTAAATTTAAAAGGTATTACAAACTTAACTCCATCTTATAATAAATTAATAATTTCATATGATTTAAATATACATTCTTTTTTATCGTTAAAAAAAAAAATTGAAAATATAGAGATTAAAGAAAACAATAAATTAGAAACAAAATTAATCGAAATTCCTGTGTGTTGTGATAATAATTTTGCATTAGATATAAAAAGAGTTGAAAATAAACTAAAATTAAAATCGGAAATAATCCTAGAAAAATTTTTTAGCAAAAATTACTTTTGTTATATGACAGGATTTGTGGCTGGCATGCCTTTTCTCGGAGATCTTAACCAGGAAATGAGATTAAAAAGATTAGAAACACCAAGAGTTAAAGTTCCAAAAGGTTCAGTTGGAATAACAGAACAATTTTGTAACATATACACTTTTGAAACACCTGGAGGATGGAATATTTTGGGGAATACACCACAAAATATTTTCGATACATCTAATCAATCAAACCCTAATCTTGTTAATCCAGGTGATACAATAAAGTTTTATAGAATAACTTTAGATCAATATAATGAAATCAAAAGATAGAAACTACTTTAAAATTTTAAGAGCTGGTATCAACACCACATATCAAGACTTAGGAAGAAATAATTTATACCATATTGGTATTCCTTTTAGTGGAGCGATGGATAAAAGAAATTTTCAATTGTTAAACTCACTTCTACAAAATGATTACAATTCACCTGTATTAGAATTTGCTTATCAAGGCCCGCATTTGAAGTATTTTGGAAAAGATATTTTTTTTTGTATTTCTGGAAATGTATCATTTAAAATTATAACAAAAGAGG
This sequence comes from uncultured Pelagibacteraceae bacterium, assembly GCA_902580505.1. Lineage (GTDB taxonomy): Bacteria > Pseudomonadota > Alphaproteobacteria > Pelagibacterales > Pelagibacteraceae > Pelagibacter. The sequence goes on along the minus strand of CACHLB010000006.1, from coordinate 40,833 downwards.
GTGTTATTGATGGTAATTCCTACCAATGTTATTTGTTAAAAAATGGTGATGAAGTCGATATTCATTCAACCAACAAGTCTGTTTATGGATATTTTTCGATTAATGGAACTTTTGGTGTTGATTATTATTGGGGAAGTTGTTCAATAAATACACAAGCTCAAATTGGACCAAATAACGGTAATAAATTTTCTAAAGATTTAGAAATTGAAATAATTGAAATTAATAATTCTTTCAACAAAAGAAAACTTGATTACTTAGGTAGCACTATTGAAAATATAAGGGTCATTAAAGGCACAAACTATGATTATTTTTCTGAGTCTTCACAAAATAAATTCTTTAAAGAAAGTTTTAAAATTACAAAACTTTCAGATAGGATGGGTATGAGATTAGAAGGTCCAAAAATTGAAAATGTCGTTGATCCTAATATAAAATCAGAAGGTTTGGTAAAAGGTGTAATCCAAATCACATCTGCAGGAGATCCAATAATTATGTTATCAGATCATGGAACTATTGGTGGTTATCCGAAGATTGCAACTGTTATTTCTGCCGACTATGATCGACTGGTTCAATTAACACCAGGGTCTAATATAAAATTTAAAGATGTAAGCTTAAAAGATGCTGAAACATTATATAAATTATATCAGATGGAGACTAACAATCTCATTTCTCAAATTAAATGAATTTAATTACAAAATTACCAGGGCCACTTTTGATTTTTTTTGGTGCTTTCAGTCTAAGTTTTGGAGGGCTGATAGTTAAATCTTTCGAAGGTTCTACTCTATGGCAAATTCTATTTTGGAGATCAGTTTTTTTCATAATTGTAGTTCTGATCTTTCTGATCATTAGTTACAAGCAGAATTTAATTTCAGCATTTTATAAATCTGGAATTCCAGGTCTTATTGGAGGCATTATACTTGCCTGTGGCTTTAGTGGTTATGTTTTTGCAATGTATAATACTACTGTAGCAAATACTAATTTTATAATTCAAACCCAAACATTATTTTTAGCAATCTTTGGATATATCTTTTTAAAAGAAAAAATAAACTTAATAACATTAACTTCTATAGTTTTAGCAATTTCAGGAATAATTTTGATGGTTGGAAGCTCATTAACAGTTGGACAAATGAGTGGAAATATTGCTGCTTTTATTATGCCAATATCATTCGCAACATTAATTTTAATAGTTAGAAAATTTCCAAGTGTAGATATGGTTCCATTACAATTTATTGCAGGCGTTATTGCTTTAATCATTGGATATTTTATGTCCAAAACAATCTTTATATCTTTAAATGACATTTTTTTGGGATTTTTAGCTGGTTTTTTCCAACTTGGTTTTGGTTTTATTTTTATTACAATCGGTGCAAGATCTACACCTTCAGCCTTAGTTGGAATCATAATGTTATCAGAGGCAGTTTTAGGACCTTTTTGGGCGTGGATGTTTATAAATGAAAATCCTCCAACCAGCGTTTTAATTGGTGGTTTAATAGTGATATTTGCAGTTTTGTTACAATTTCTTTCACTTATGAAAAAAAAAAGTGCAACAAATTAGAGCTATAAATTTATATTAGTTATGTTATAAGAATTTATACGGGAGAGACTACTTTTGTAGCGCCGAAGGAGCAACCACCCCGGAAACTCTCAGGCAAATGGACCGTACATATTAACTCTGGAAAGAGAATTATTCTCGCCGAAGGAGCAAATCTCTCAGGCAAAAAGACAGAGGGGGCATAAAGAGTTAATATGAGTATAAAAAAAACATCGTTAAATAATCTCCATATCAAGTATGGCGCAAAGCTTGTAGAGTTTGCTGGATATCAAATGCCCATCCAATATAAAGATGGAATTATACAAGAGCATAAATACACACGTTCACACTCTGGTATTTTTGATGTTTCTCATATGGGTCAATTATTTATATCGGGTGGTGATGATCTTACAAATGATCTTGAGAAGATTTTTCCTGCGGATTTGAAAAAATTGAAAACTAATCAAAGTAAGTATTCATTTTTAATGAATAACAAAGGAGGAATTCAGGACGATCTGATAATTACCAAAACATCTGATGGATTTTTAATTATCTTGAATGCTGCATGCAAGTATAATGATTATGAAGTAATAAAATCTAAACTTGATAATCAATATAAATTAAATCTTGACGAGTCATTTTCATTAATTGCATTACAGGGCCCCGAAGCAAAAAATGTTTTAAATAAAGTTATACCTGGTTGTGACAGTCTAAAATTTATGAACGGAAACAACTATGTCTATAAAAATGAAAAAGTATACATAACTAGATCAGGATATACTGGTGAGGATGGATTTGAAATTTCTATAAAACATAGTGATGCTGAAACTTTTGTAGAAAGTTTGATAGAAAATGGATCTAAATTGATTGGTTTAGGAGCAAGAGATACATTAAGAATGGAAGCGGGACTCTGTTTGTATGGAAATGATTTAGACAACGATACAAGTCCTATCGAAGCTAATCTAAAATGGGCAATACCTAAGAGCAGAATTGAGACTGAATTTGTTGGATCAGAAGTTTTAAAAAACCAATTTCAAAGCGGAGTAAAAAAATTGAGAGTTGGCATAAAACCAGACAGCAAAGTAATTGCTAGAGGAAATACCAAAATTTACAATGATAAAAATCAAGAAATTGGGAAAGTAACAAGTGGCACATTTGGACCAAGCGTTGAACATCCAATAGCAATGGGATATGTCGATAATAGTTATTCAACTGTAAATACAAAAATATTTCTTGAAGTTAGAGGAAAAAAAATTCCTGCAAATATTTGTAACTTACCGTTTTATAAAAAAAATTATGTAAAAGGGGAAATTAATGTCTGAAGTTAAATATTCAAAAGAACATGAGTGGATTAAACTAGATGGAGAGGAAGCTACAATTGGCATAACCAAGCATGCAACAGAAATGCTTGGGGATATAGTATTTGCTGAACTCCCAGAGAAAGGTTCAAATGTTGATAAAGATGGAACTGCTGGAGTGGTTGAGTCAACGAAAGCTGCTAGTGATGTTTACACTCCTGTTAGTGGAGAAGTTATAGATACAAATCAAATGATAGTTGATGATCCATCAAAAATAAATGAAGACCCAGAAGAGTCTGCATGGTTTTTTAAACTTAAAATAAAAGACAAATCTGAAATGGATAGTCTTATGAATAAAGAAGAATATGAAAAATTTGCAAAGGAGACGTCAGCATAATGTTACCAAATTCAGAAAAAGATTTTATAAAAAGACACATTGGACCTTCTAAAGAAGACCAATCAAAAATGTTAAAAGAATTAAATTATCAATCAATAGATGATTTAATGAATAATACTGTTCCAGAAAAAATAATGTTTAAAGGTGAGCTTAATATCGGAGAGTCTAATTCAGAATATGAGGCATTAAGAAAATTAAGAGCAATTTCAAAAAAAAATCATGTTTACTCAAATTTTATTGGAATGGGTTATTATGGAACTTATACGCCATATGTAATTTTAAGAAATATTTTAGAAAATCCAGGTTGGTATACATCATATACACCTTATCAGCCTGAAGTAGCCCAAGGAAGACTTGAAATGTTGTTAAACTTTCAACAAATGATTGTAGATTTCACTGGAATGGATATCGCTAATGCTTCTTTATTAGATGAAGGTACAGCAGCAGCAGAAGCCGTGGGTCTTAGTCATAGATTAAATAAAAAAGATGGTAATTTAGTTTTTGTATCTGAGGATTGCCACCCTCAAACAATAAATGTAATTCAAACTAGAGCTGAACCAATGGGTTTAAAAGTTTTAGTTGGAAAAGAAGATGAAGTTTTAGACCAATTAAAAGAAGATCTAGTTTGTGGAATTTTACAATATCCTGGAACTTTAGGAGATATTAAAGACCCAAGTGAAGCAATTAGCAAAATTCATAAAAAAAACGGTAAGGCTGTATTAGCATGTGATTTATTAGCTTTAGCAAAATTAAAAACACCAAGAGAACTTGGTGCTGATATAGCGGTAGGAAGCTCTCAGCGATTTGGAATACCAATGGGGTATGGAGGTCCACATGCAGCATTTTTTGCAACTAAAGACGAGTATAAGAGATCTATGCCTGGTAGAATTGTTGGTGTGTCAGTTGATAGACATGGCAACAAGGCATACAGATTATCTTTACAAACTAGAGAGCAACACATCAGAAGAGATAAGGCGACAAGCAATATTTGTACTGCACAAGCTTTATTAGCAATAGTTTCAGCAGCATATGCTATTTATCATGGTCCAGATGGAATTAAAAATATTTCTGAAAGAGTTTCTCAATTAGCAAAAAGTTTTGCTGATAAAATAAAACAGTCAGGTTATGAAATTTATTCTAATTATTTTTTTGATACTGTTACAATTATTACCAAAGAAAAGACTGATCAAATTTATAAAAATGCTCTAAATCAGAAAGTTAATATACGAAAAGTAAATTCTGAGATGCTTGCTGTCTCTTTCGATGAAAGAAAAAACGTTTATAGAGTAAATCAATTATTAAAAATTTTTAATGCTGCAGAATCAATAAAAAAAGAGGATCCTTCAGTTAAATTACCTAATTTACCAAAAAATTTATTAAGAACTTCAAAATATTTAGAGCATCCAATTTTTAACTTATATCATTCAGAAACTGAAATGCTTAGATATCTTAAAAAGCTAGAGGATAAGGATATAGCATTGAATAGAACTATGATAGCACTTGGTTCGTGCACAATGAAGTTAAATGCCGCTGCTGAAATGATCCCGATTTCTTGGAAAGAATTTGCAGAACCTCATCCTTTTGTTCCAGTTGAACAAATGGAAGGTTTTAGAGATTTATTTACTGATTTAAAAAATTGGTTGAGATCTATAACAGGTTTTTCCGGTGTTTCTCTACAACCTAATGCAGGCGCTCAAGGAGAATATGCAGGTCTAATGGTCATAAGAAAGTACCACTTAGATAGAGATGAAGCTCATCGTAATATATGTTTAATCCCAAGTTCAGCACATGGTACAAATCCTGCAAGCGCACAAATGGTTGGAATGAAAGTGGTTGTTGTTAATTGTGACAAAGAGGGAAATGTAGATTTCGATGATTTAAAGAAAAAAGCGGAGCAACATTCAGAAAATCTCGCAGCTTTAATGGTAACTTACCCATCTACCCATGGAGTATTTGAGGAAAAAATAACAGATATTTGTGAGTTAGTTCATAAACATGGTGGACAGGTCTATATGGATGGAGCAAATTTAAATGCCCTTGTTGGAGTTGCAAAGCCTGGAAATTTTGGTCCAGATGTTTGTCATATTAATCTGCATAAAACATTTTGTATTCCTCATGGTGGTGGTGGACCTGGAATGGGACCTATAGCTTGTAAAAAACATTTACAAGTTTATCTGCCTAATCATCCAGTAATAAAAGATTGCGGACCAACAAGTGGAATTGGAGCAGTATCAGCAGCTCCTTGGGGTAGCTCTAGTATTCTATCAATCTCTTGGATGTATATTAAAATGATGGGATCAATAGGATTAAAGCTTGCTACTCAAGTTGCAATTTTAAACGCAAATTATATTGCTCACAGACTAAAAGATCACTTTCCGATTTTGTACAAAGGTGCAAATGGCAATGTTGCACATGAGTGCATAATTGATATTAGAAATATTAAATCTGAAACAGGGGTAACAGAAGAAGATATTGCTAAAAGAATGATAGATTTTGGATTTCACGCACCAACTATGTCGTGGCCTGTTGCTGGCACTATGATGATCGAGCCAACCGAAAGTGAAGGGTTATCAGAAATAGACAGATTTTGTGACACTTTAATTAAGATTAAACAAGAAATTGAAAAAATTAAATCAGGTGAATTTGATAAAATTGATAATCCAATTAAAAATGCTCCTCACACTGATACTGAATTATCATCAGATGTATGGGAACATAAATACTCAAGACAAGAAGCAGCATATCCTGCAAGTTTTTTAAAACAAAACAAATTCTGGCCTCCAGTTGCTCGGGTAGACAATGTTTATGGAGATAAAAATATATTCTGCACATGTCCAAGTATGGATGAGTTTAAAGAAGACGCAGCATAGCCTTAATGCGAATTGCAGTAATCGGATCAGGAATCTCTGGTTTATCAGCAGCACAAAAGCTTTCCAAAAAACATCATGTTGATTTATTCGAAAGCGAAGATCATTTTGGTGGTCATTCATATACTTTAGATACTTTAATTAATGGTAAAAAAGTTCCTGTAGATATTGGCTTTATTGTTTTTAATCATGAAACTTATCCAAATCTCATAAATTTTTTTAACGAATTAAAAATTGAAATTGAAAAAAGCGATATGTCATTTTCTGTTTCTGTAAAAGATACAAATTATGAATATTGTGGTAGGGGTTTAAACGGAATTTTTGCAAATAAAGCTAATCTTTTTAATTTAAAATTTTTAAAAATGTTTTTTGATATTATAAATTTCTACAAAAAGTGTGACCAAATTAAAAGTTTAAATGAAGAGATTACTCTTGGTGAATTTCTTGAAAAAAATAAATGGTCAAAAAATTTTATTAATTTTCATCTAATCCCAATGGTTTCTGCTATCTGGTCTATGCCCCCAGTAGAAGCAAATCAAATGCCAATTAAATTTTTTTTAAAATTTTTTCAAAATCATGGACTTTTTAAATTAAAAAATAGACCAAAATGGTACACAGTCACCAACAGAAGTAGAACTTATGTAGAGAAAGTATTAACTCAAATAAGTGGAGAATATTTTAAAAATTATAAGATTAGTTCGATAAAAAGAAATAAAATTGGTGTTCAAGTATATTACGGTGCTAGTAACGAATTTTTTGACTATGATAAAGTTGTCATCGCTACTCATGCAGATGACGCATTGAAAATTTTGAGTGAGCCGACTGAGGATGAAAAAAAAATACTTTCAAATTTTAAATATAAATCCAATCTAGCAGTAATACATACTGATGATGTATGTATGCCAAATAATAAAAAAGTTTGGTCTTCATGGAATTCTTCAGTTGATAAATCAGATATTAGTAAAACATCATTAACTTATTGGTTGAACTTATTACAAAATCTGAAAACAGAAAAAAATATTTTCTTAACCTTAAATCCTTTTTTTGAAATAGATCAAAAAAAAATCCTACAAAAAGTTACCTTTACCCACCCTTATTTTGATCAAGATGCTTTGAATAATCAAAAATTATTAAAAGAAATACAAAATAAAAGAAATGTATTGTTTTGTGGAAGTTATTTTGGTTACGGTTTTCATGAAGATGGAATAAAATCATCCATTAATATGATTGAAAACCTAAATGATTAAAAATTCCAATATTTACGAAGGTAAAGTAATTCATAAAAGATTTAAGCCAAAATATCACTTTTTTAAATACAACGTTTTCTCACTCTTTTTAGATCTTGATGAAATTAATTTGATACAAAAAAAAATTAAAATTTTTTCTAACAATAGTTTTAATATTTTAAGTTTTTATGACAAAGATCACGGACCTAGAGATGGTAGTGATTTAAAAGCCTGGGTAATAGAAAATTTAAAATCAAACAACATTCAATTTGAAAACATAAAGGTAAAATTGCTTTGTTATCCTAGAATATTTGGTTACGTATTTAATCCATTAAGTATTTTTTTCGTTTATGATAATCATTCAAAAATTATAGCTATATTGTATGAAGTTAAAAATACATTTGGTGAGCAACATACTTATATATTTAAAGTCAACGACGAAAAAATAATTACAAATAGCTGCGAGAAGAAGTTTTTCGTTTCACCATTTATTGAAATGAAAAGTAAATACAATTTTAGAATCCTCAAACCTGAAAAAATGTTATCCGTAATAATTGATCAAAGTGATAAGGAAGGAAAATTGTTATATGCTTCACAAGACGGGATTGCAAAAGAAATTAACAATAAAAATATGCTTATATCTTATATTTCTCACCCTTTAATGACCTTTAAAGTTATTGCCGCAATTCATTTTGAAGCATTAAAATTATGGTTAAAGGGAGTTAAGTTAGTTAAAAAAAACATAAAAATAAAAAATAATATTACGTTTGAAAAAAAATGAATTTTAATCTTTTGTCAGATAAAATCGTATTTAATTCACTAAAACTAATAAAGCATGGATTTCTTGAAATTCAAAATCATGATAGCAAAATATATAAGTTTGGTAATGAGAGTGAACAATTAAGAGCAAAGATTAAAATTAACAAACCTGGTTTAACGCTTCAAATAATAAAATCGGGAAGCGTAGGACTTGCAGAAGCGTACATGCGAAATGAATTTGAAACAGACAATCTAACTAATCTGATAGAAATAACAGCTAAAAATATAAAAATTGTCTATAAATTTTCAGGTATTTTTGATTTATCAATGATTAATAAATTAAAGAGTATTTTCATAAAAAATAATAAGAGTAGAAGTAAGAAAAACATTTCAAAACATTATGATTTAGGAAATGATTTCTTTTCATTATGGTTGGATCCTTCACTTACTTATTCAAGTGCAATTTTTGAAAAACAAAAAGACGATTTATTTTCTGCTCAACTAAATAAATATAAAAAGCTTACAGAATTAATAAAGCCAAACGTAGGAAATAAAATTTTAGAAATTGGCTGTGGTTGGGGCGGATTCGCTGAATATGTGGGTAAAAATTATGATGTTAAATTAGATTGCATAACAATTTCTAAAGAGCAATTTGAATTTTCAAAAAAAAGAATATTTGAAAATGGATTGAATGAAAAAGTGAATATATTTTTGAAAGATTATAGAGATGTAAAAGACAAATATGACTCTATCGCATCTATAGAAATGATAGAAGCTGTTGGACAAAATTATTTAGTCAATTATTTTAAAAGTATTAAAAAAAATTTATCTGAGAATGGAAGGGCTGCCATACAAGCTATTACAATCGATGATAGTTTATTTGACAGATATAAAACCAAAGAAGACTTTATACAAAAATACATATTTCCTGGAGGTTTTTTGCCATCAAAAAGAAAATTATATGATTTATCTAGTAGCAACGGTTTAGAAATTAAAAAATATGAGTCATATGGCTCTCACTATTCCAATACCTTAAAAATATGGAGAGATGAATTCCTTAAAAAATGGGAAGAGATTTCAAAACATGGATTTGATAATAAATTTAAACGTATGTGGCATTTTTATTTGTCATATTGTGAAGCTGGGTTTAAATCAAAGAATATAGATTTAATTCAATTTTCCATGCAAAATAAAATTTAATATGATTAACAAAAAATTTTTTAAAGTATTTTTATTGATAATTTTCACAGGATTAATTACAAGCTGTATAAATAATCAATCTATGAAACCAGAAGATTTTAAAGATCAAAAACCAAGACTAATAATTGAAGAATATTTAAGCGGAAACGTCAAAGCTTGGGGTATACTACAAAATAGATCAGGTAAAGTTACAAGACAATTTTCAGCAGTCCTAGACGGTAAGTGGGATGGCAAACAACTTATATTAGACGAAAAATTTATTTGGAATGATGGTGAAATACAAAATAGGCAATGGGTAATAGATAAAATTGATGAACATAATTACGAGGGAACTGCAGGCGATGTAGTTGGTAAGGCTAGGGGGTATTCATATGGCCCAGCATTTAAATTTGAGTATGTTTTGTTAGTTCCTGTGAAAGGAAAAAATATCAAAATTACTTTTGATGATTGGATATTTATGCAAGACGAAAGAGTAGCTATCAACAGAGCTAAGATGACAAAATTTGGAATTAAAGTTGCAGAGTTGACTGTGATGTTTGTTAAAGATTAATTTTATTTTTTTTGTAATTTAGTTAATTTCCGTATTAAATAAAAATATAATCGATCAGGTATTATTTTTAAAAATTTAAGGATCAAAGTTAATTCTTTTGGGTAGTGTATTTCAAAATTAGAACCATTAATAAGCCCATCATAAATTTTGTCTGCCGAGAATTCTGGAGTTTTTAGAAAAGGCATCTTAAAATCATTCTTATCAGTCATTGGTGTTTTGATAAAACCTGGAGAAACTAAACAAACCCTCACGCCATATCTTCCAAAATCAAAATGTAAACTTTCAGCAAGATTACTTAAAGCAGCTTTGGATGGTCCATAGCCACTTGAGTTAGGTAAGCCTTTGTATCCTGCAATCGAAGATACAATGGTAATAATACCTTTTCCTCTTTCTCGAAAATGAGTTTCAACTGCTTTTATACAATTTAATGTTCCAAAAAAATTTACTTTAAATACATTTTCAATTTGCTCTACATCAATTTCTTTTTCTTTTTTTGGATCCCAAGTTCCCGTAGAAAAAAAACAAATTTCGATGTCACCAAGTTCTTTTTTTATATTTTCAAAAACAGACTTACACTTTTCCTTATCATTTACATCAAGTGGAAAAGATTTAATATTTTGATGCTTATCTTCGATTTCTTTTAATAAATTTTCTCTTCTTGCAGAAATAGCAACTGTCCATCCATTACTAGCAAATTTTAACGCAAGTGCTTTACCAATTCCTGTACTTCCGCCGGTGATCCAAATTACTTTTTTATTCATATTTAACTGCTGTATAGTACTTAAATGCTAAAAAATAAAATTTTATCTTTTATTCTCTTTGCAATTACTACGTTTTCAGCTTCATTTATTGGAGGTTTGGTTACTATAAATTTTAAAGAACCTTGGTATTCAAATTTATCTAAACCTCAATACAATCCACCAGATTGGATATTTGGGCCAGTATGGACATTACTTTATTTATTTATGACAATAGCCATATGGAATGCGTGGCATAAAAACACGAAAAATTTAAATATTGTATTTTTATATTTCATTCATCTTTTTTTTAATACAACTTGGAGTGTTGTTTTCTTTGGTTTCCATAATATTTCTTTAGCAATTTTAAATCTTGTTGTGTTAATTATATTTATTGTTTTATTGGTATTTAAATATAAGAATATAAGTCAATTAAGCATGTATTTGATGATTCCATATTTGTTATGGTGTTGTTTTGCATTGCTTTTAAATATAAACATTTTTTTGATAAACTAATATGGATGATGTTGTAATAGTAGGTGGTGGTATAATTGGAGCTGCAACTGCATACTTTATGTCCAAAGAAGGCAGAAAAGTAAAAGTCATTGAAAGGGATCCAACTTATAAAACTGCGTCATTCCCATTATCACTTGGTGGATTTAGACGACAGTTTTTTCAAAAAGAAAATATTCTTTTAGGAAAATTTGCAAGGGAATTTATATTTCAAATACCAGAATTATTAAAAACTGAAAAAAATCCAAATCCAACAGCTAGCATGGTGCCTAATGGATACCTTCTAATGTTTGGACCAGATCATGCAGAAGAGCAATACAGAGCTTTAGAAAATCATAAAGAATGTGAAGCGGGTACAAAAAATATTAAAGGTTCTGAATTGAAAAAATATTTTCCTTACATTAATGAGGAAGGAATTGAAACTGCAACATTTACTGATAACAAGAGCGAGGGATGGATTGATCCATTTTTATTTCATAGCGCATTAAAGCATAAAGCAATTGATCTTGGGGCAGAATTCATTAAGGGAGAAGTTAAGAGCCTATCTGAAATTAATGCAAAGACAATTATTTCTGCAGCTGGGTGTTGGACTAAAGAACTACTTGAAGATATTCCTGTAGTACCTCAAAAACATACAGTCTTTAGAGTTAAATGTCCTAAACATATTCCAGAGATGCCATTATCCGGAGATCTAACAACAGGAGTATATTGGCGACCAGAAGGAAAAGAATATTTAGCAGGTTCTCCAATTTCAGTATTTGATGCAGAAGATCTTGAACCTGCATGGAATGATTTTGAAGAATTAGTTTGGCCTGCTCTTGCAAAAAGAATACCAGCATTTGAAGAATTAAAGTTAACAGGTGGATGGGCTGGATATTATGATTGTAACAAATTAGATAATAATGCTGTAGTTGGAAAACATCCAAAATATGAAAATGTTTACATGGCCTCAGGATTTACCGGCAGAGGTTTAATGCAAGCACCAGGAATTGGTAGAGCTCTAACTGAATTAATAACTACAGGCAATTATCAAACTATAGATATTAGTGTTTTTGCAGTCGAAAGAGTATTAAATAGCTCAGCAAGACCCGAGCCCTACGTCTTATAATTTTTTTACGTAAACTCCCATCATCCCATTAAAAAAAGATACAGCAATTATAAGAATTTGACCTTTTAGTGAGTAAAAATCAAATGATGGATAAAAACTGATAGCTATACTCAAAAAAATATAGGTTAATAAAAAGGGTCTATAAAACTTCTTTAAAAATTTCATAAAAATTCTAATTAAATTTTTACAAGCATTTTTCCTATGTTTTTACCTTCTAATAAATCAATGAATGATTTTGGCGTATTTTCTATACCTTCGTAAACAGTTTCTTTAAATTTAATTTTATCTTCTAATAGCCATTTAGTCATATCGGTTTCAAACTGTTCTCTATCATTTTCATGATCAAAAATTATAAAACCTTTAATAGTTAGTCTTTTTACAAGAACATGAGCCATATTTTTTAAACCAGAGCCAGGATTAGTTGCATTCATTTGGGATATCCTTCCACAAATTACAATCCTTCCAAAGTTCTTCATTTGAAAAATAGCTGACTCTAAGAAATCACCACCTACATTATCAAAATATAAATCAAATCCTTCAGGACAAACTTCTTTAAGATGCAAAACAAGATTTTCAATTTTTTTATAGTTAAACACATGATCAATTTTTAAATCATTTTTTAACCATTTAACTTTTTCATCTGATCCTGTACTTGCAATTACTTTACAACCCATATTTTTTGCAATTTGACAAACAGTAGATCCAACACTACCTCCAGCTGAAGAAACAAGGATTGTTTGACCTGGTTTTAATTCACCATGTTTAAAAAGTCCTATATAAGCTGTATGACCTGTCATTCCAAGTGGACCTAGATATGTTTGTATAGGAATATTCATTGGCTCAATTTTTTTTAGATCATTGGAATTACAAACAAAGTAATCTCTCATTCCAAAATTACTAAAAACAATATTTCCTTCTTTAAAATTTTTGTCTTTAGATTCTTTAACTATTCCTAACGCATAACCTTCCATCTCTTCACCAATATTAAAAGGTGGTTTATAGTTTTTTCTTTCAGTCATCCTTGCCCTCATATAAGGATCAACTGAAATCCATAAATTTAAAACCAATATATTGTTCTTGGCATCTAAAGATATCTCTTTTGTTTTTATTTCAAAGTCAGTTTCTTTTGGCAAACCTGTAGGGATATAGTTTTTTAAAGCTACGAATTTGCTTGTTACAGGCATTAATTATGATCCCCAAATAATATCAAGTATTCTCTCTCTTTTGCATGCTTTCTTATATTTTAAATAATTTTCTAAATATACTTGATAGTAATCTTGATGTTTATCCTCTGCTTTGTAAAAAATCTCAAATTCTTTAACATATGTGACTACCTTCTTTTTAAATTTCTTTTCTAATCTTTTTATATCTTTCTCAATTAAATCTTTCTGATAATCGTTTTCATAAAATGCTACAGATCTGTAGCTGTATCCTTTATCGCAAAACTGGCCATAAGCATCAAATGGATCAATATTAAGCCAGAAGTTTTTTAAGAGTTCTTTATAGGATATTTTCTCTTTGTCATAAATTATTTCAACAACCTCAAAATGACCAGTATCTCCATAAGTGACTTCCCTATATGTTGGATTTGCAGTGATCCCTCCTGAGTAACCAGATATAACTTCTTCTACACCTTCCAACATTTCAAAAGACTCTTCCATGCACCAGAAGCAACCTCCTGCAAAATACGCTTTATCTTTTGAATGAGAGAATGATGTCGAGATAAGAAATAATAAAAAAAAGTAATAAAATAACCTCATATACAAAATATATAATAATGAGGGTTTAAATCTATGGTATTAAAGGTAGCTACTTATTTAAGTAGCATACCTTTAATAAATCTATTTTATTTTTTTTGATATTTAGCAGCTTCTTCTGATCCACTAGTTGCAGACCCTTTGCTGTAAGAATGCGCACCCATTCCTGCTAATTGGCCATCTTTTACGATCAAATATTGATTTCTAATTTCTTTTCCTTCAAAGAAACATTCCAATATTTCTCTAACACCATCTGCATATCTTGCTTGAGCAGATAAAGATGTACCAGAAGTGTGAGGTGTCATTCCATGATTTGGCATTGTTCTCCATACATGGTCGTTTGGAGCAGGCTGTGGAAACCATACATCACCTGCGTAACCACTTAGCTGTCCACTTTTTAGGGCTTTAGCTATTGCATCTCGATTGCAAATTTTACCTCTTGCAGTGTTAACTATGTATGCTCCTTTTTTCATTTTACTTATCATTTCATCATCAAACAAATTTTCAGTTTCAGGATGAAGTGGGCAATTAATTGTAACAACGTCGCAAACTTTTACCATAGACTCCACTGATTCATGAAAAGTTAAGTTTAGTTCTTTTTCAACACTGTCAGGTAATTTATGTCTGTCAAAATAGTGCAAATGAACATCAAATGGTTTCATTTTTCTAAGTGCATCTAATCCGATCCTTCCAGCAGCAACGGTTCCTATATGCATTCCTTCAACGTCATAACTTCTTTGAACAGCATCTGCAATATTCCATCCACCTTCATTAACTATTCTATGTTGATTGTGATAATCTCTAACCATTGAAACAATCATCATTACTATGTGTTCAGCAACTGATCTAGAATTACAGAAAGTTACTTCAACAACATCAATTTTATTATCCATTGCTGCTTGTAAATCAACGTGATCAGAACCTATTCCTGCTGTTATTGCCATCTTAAGGTTTTTAGCTTTAGCGATTCTTTCTTTAGTTAAATAATAAGGGAAAAATGGTTGAGAGATAACAATGTCAGCATCAACAATATGTTTATCCGCTTCGCATCCATCTCCATCTTTACTGTTAGTAACAACCAATTCGTGTCCATTACTCTCTAAAAACTTTCTCAAACCAAGTTCACCTGAAACACAACCAAGTAATTGGCCTGGTGTAAAATCTCTTCCTTTAGGCGATGGCAATGTCATTCCATCTGGATATTTCTCTAATTTTGGTAAATCCGACAGAGGATAAGATTTAGGCATTCCTCCTTTTGGATCATCATACAATACACAAAGTACTTTCATTTTTACTCCTATTACTAGCTTATCTAAGCTGAATTATTAATTATTATTTAAAAAGACTAGCACAAGTTAAATAGGACTAGCAAACAAATTGTGTTTATTTTGGGTAATTCTTTTTAGCAATAAATTTGTTCAAGATTATGCCAAAAACTATCACAATGATTGATCCGCTTATAACTGGGGAAATTAAATATTCAAATGAAACTGACCCCATGATCACAATTATAGGATTTCCTCCTGCAGGAGGGTGGGTTACATTAAGAATAATCATTAATCCGACACCTATTCCAACAGCAACAGGTATAATAATATATATCGGAAGTGGAACGAAATTCACAAATATCACACCAATAAGTGAAGTTAAAAAATGACCAAAAAATATATTTTTAGGTTTTGCAAAAGGACTTTCTGGATACCCATAAAGCAAAACCATTGTAGAACCAAAGGAAGCAATCAAAAATAATCCATAAGGTGTTTTATAAGTAAGCAATGACAAAACCCCAATTGTCATAGTAGAAAATATTGCAGCGATAGCAGGTTTTTTAATATCTAAATTATTCATCAATGCTGAGTTTCTTAATTGCAATTAATGGCATTAATACACAGTTTTTTCTAGATATATTTTTTTTATTAAACAATTTATTAAATTTATTTAGATTTTTTGGCAAAGGTTTAATTTCATTTTCAAAATAATCGATAAGATTTTTTAATAAATAATTAATTTTATTTTTACTTTTTTTGATAAGTTTATGAGATATTAAGCTTGCAGAAGCTTGACAGTAAACACAGGATTTTGTCTGATACCCAATATCTTGTATTATATTTTTCTTAATATTAACTCTCATTTCAATTATATCGCCACAAGTTTTATTTTTATATTTCGATCTATGAGTGTAATCTTTCAATATTTTATTATAAGTCGTGTCGGATGCAATTTTTATTATATCTAAATCCATATTTATTTAATAATATCACTAAAAATTTATAAAAAATAAATTAATTTATGCCTGATTTAAAAAATCCTAAAGTAGCTATTCCAATTGTTTTATTTGCAGGCATACTTTGGTCATTTGGACCATATGTTGTAAGACATATAGACCAACCCGAAACTGTCCCTTGGCAATACTTGTTTGCAAGAGGCATTGTTATTTTTTTATTGCTGAATGTTTACTTATTTCTGGAAGAAGGAATTTCATTTTATAAAAATTATTTTAAAATTGGTATATCTGGAATTATAGGTGGTGTCGGTTTAGGAACAGCAATGATAACTTTTATTTGGTCAATTACTAACACGACAGCAGCAGTAACTTTATTATGTTTAGCTGCAATGCCTTTTATAACCGCGCTACTTGGTTTTCTATTTTTGAAAGAAAAAATTTCAATCACAGTTTGGATATCAATTTTAGTCGCTGCATTTGGTATAATAGTAATGGCCTACGGTAATACCGAAGAAAATTCTTTAATGGGTCTAATTTTTGGATTAGTATCTGCACTAGGTTTTTCAATTTTTTCAGTAAGTCTGAGATGGAGAAAACAAACTCCTAAGTTTACAACTGTTGCTATAGCAGGATTATTTTGTTTTTTATTTTCAACAGTTATGATTTTAAATAACGATGCAAATTTCTTATCTTCAAATAAAAATGAAGCATTATTTGCCACTCATGGAACACTTGTGTGCATGGGCTTAATTCTTTATTCAATTGGGTCTAAACATATTCCTGCAGCTGATTTAACGCTATTGTCTTTGACTGAAGTAATAGGAGGAATATTTTGGGTTTGGCTGCCATGGCTTGGAATAAATGAAATTCCTTCAACTAATACAATTATTGGTGGCTTCTTTATTTTTTTAGCTATTTTTTATTATAGTATGATAATGCAATCTAATAGAAGATTTATTGGATTAAATTAATTTTACATGGTTCAAAATAATAAGATTGTTAATAGTTGGAATGAATGGGATCCATTAAAACATGTAATTGTTGGAAGAGCAGATGGTACTTGTATTCCAGCACCTGAACCTGCTTTAGATGCTAAAGTTCCAGAAGACTCTGATATGCGAGGAACTTATGGTCCAAGAACTAAGGACACTGTCGATAAAGCTAATGAACTATTAGATAACTTTTCAAATTTGCTTGAAAAAAGGGGAATAAAAGTTGATAGACCAACACCTTTAGATTTTAATCAACCAACATCAACTCCTGACTGGAAAGCCGAAACTATGTTTGGATGTATGCCACCTCGAGATGTTTTGTTAACTGTGGGAAATGAAATATTAGAAGCTACAATGAGCTACAGGTGCAGATGGTTTGAGTATCTATGTTACAGACCATTATTAAAAGACTATTATAATAAAGATCCAAATATGAGACATGAGTCAGCGCCAAAACCCAGATTAACAGATGCCGATTATAGAAAAGATTATTTATCAGATAAAATTGGTGTAACTAAAAGACTTGAATGGACAGAAAATAAATACTTTGTCACAACCGAGGAAGAGCCATTATTTGATGCCGCAGATATTTTAAGATTTGGAAAGGATTTGGTTGTACAACACGGATTTACAACTAACTTAAAAGGAATTGATTGGATAAAAAGACATTTTAAGGATCATAGAGTTCATGCTGTAAATTTCCCAGGCGATCCTTATCCAATTCATATTGATGCAACCTTTACCCCAATTAAAGAAGGGTTAATTATTAATAATCCACAACGAAGACTTCCAAAAGAACAAAGAAAATTATTTGAAGATAATGGATGGGAAATTATTGATGCTGCACAACCTGCTCATAATACCCCACCACCACTTTGTTACTCTTCAG
This sequence comes from uncultured Pelagibacteraceae bacterium, assembly GCA_902580505.1. GTDB lineage: Bacteria > Pseudomonadota > Alphaproteobacteria > Pelagibacterales > Pelagibacteraceae > Pelagibacter. The sequence goes on along the minus strand of CACHLB010000006.1, from coordinate 22,791 downwards.
TTTGGCTATCAATGAATGTTTTAGTTCTTGACCCTAAAACTGTATGTGTTGAAAAAAGTGAAAAATATCAAGCTGAACAGTTAGATAAATTAGGTATGGAAGTTATCCCTGTAGAATTGAGAGATGCATATGCTTTTGGTGGAGGCCTTCATTGTTGTACAGCCGATGTTTATAGAGAAGGTACTTTAAAAGATTATTTTCCAAAACAATAAAATGAACGCAAAAATTAATACAAAACGTAAAAGAGTAAAATTTGCTTCAGACAATGTGACAGGAGCTTGTCCAGAAGTTTTGGATGCAATTATCAAAGCAAATGATGGTATTACTCCTCCGTATGGTAACGATGAAATTTCAGGTGTGTTACAAGAAAAATTTTCTAAAATTTTCGAAAAGGATGTAATTGTTTACCCCACAGCATCAGGAACTGCATCAAATGCTTTAGCACTTTCTGCTATTTCTCCATCATTTGGAAATATTTATTGCCATAAATTTTCTCATATCAATGTTGATGAGTGTGGAGCCCCTGAATTTTATACAGGTGGAGCAAAACTTGTTCCATTAAACGGTAAAGACGGCAAAATAACAGTTGATGAGCTAAATGATAATATTGGAGGGTTTGGAATTGTGCATCATACTCAACCATCTATTGTTAGCATCACTCAAGCAACAGAAACTGGTGAAGTTTATACTTTAGATCAAATTAGAAATATCTCTGAAATTGCACATAAAAAAAAATTAAAAGTACATATGGATGGTGCTAGGTTCGCTAATGCGCTTGTTTCACTTGATGTTACACCTGCAGAAATGACATGGAAATCAGGAATTGACATATTATCTTTTGGGGCAACGAAGAACGGATGTATAGCAGCTGAAGCAATTATTATATTTAATAAGGAATTAGTTGGCAATTTACCTTTTTTGTTAAAAAGATCCGGTCATCTATTGTCTAAAATGCGTTTTGTTTCTGCACAATTAGATGGATATATCTCAAATGATGTTTGGTTAAAAAATGCAAGACATGCAAATCTGATGGCAAAAAAATTAAGCGATGGTTTAGTTTCTAGTAATCAAGTTAAACTTGAATATCCAACTGAGGCAAATGAAGTTTTTGTTAAACTGCCAAAAAAGATGGTTGAGCATTTAAATTCAGAAGAATATATGATGAGCAATGAGGAATTAGGCGGTAAGACGGTTAGACTTGTTACAGCTTGGAATACCAAAAGTAGTGAAGTAGAAGAGTTTCTAAAAACTATATCTAATTAACTAGGATTTTCTTTTAAAAATTTAATATAGTTGATTACTTCATCAAATTTTTCATCAGGAATATCTTTATAAGTAGAATTAAATTTGTTTTTTACACATATTGCTACATGAGCATATGGATTTCTTCCTTTTGGATGATTTGGGTGATCAGGAAGTTGACCATCCAAATAATCGCCAGCTTCCTGAATAAATTTCCAGAGTTTACTTGTATTTTCCTTGTTCATACTGCTTCAAACTTTGTTTTATCTCAAAAAGTTCTAGGATTAATTAGATTAATAGAGATTCAACAAATTCCCAATCTATAAGATTATCAACAAATTTATCTAAATATTCAGGTCTTCTATTTCTATAATCAATGTAATATGAATGTTCCCAGACATCACAACCAAGTATTGGTTTTAAGTTATCAATTAAAGGATTAGCAGCATTAGCTGTTTTTGTAACGACCAATTTATCATTATTTAAAGATAACCAACACCAACCTGATCCAAATTGAGTTATACCTGCTTGTTTAAATTGATCTTTAAATTTTTCAACGCTTCCAAAATCTTCTACAATTTTTTTCTCAAGTTTTGACGGAATATTCCCACCACCTTTTGGCTTCATGCACTTCCAAAAAAGATTATGGTTCCAATGCTGGCTTGCATTATTAAATATTCCAGCTTTTGAGTTATCTTTTGAGCTTTTAACAATTATATCTTCCAATGACATTTCAGCCATGTCCGTATCTTTTATAAAATTGTTAAGATTTGTTATGTAGGTTTGATGATGTTTTCCATGATGTAATTCTAATGTTTCTTGTGACATTATTGGAGACAAAGCCTCATTAGAATAATCTAGTTTTGGTAATTCAAATGTCATAGTTATTTTTTATAATATTTTCTTGTAAATAAACTTAATTAAGTTGACGCAATTAAATACAAAATTAGTTTTCTAAAGCGTTTTCTTCTCTCATAAGAATAGGACGACCATCTTGAGCAGTGTTTAAAGGTATAATCTTACCATTGTATCTTGCGCATAACGTAGGTGCACTTCTCACTTGTTCTCCCAAATTTACTTCTAAATCTGCTATAACTAATTCAACCCCTTTCAATATACTCAATATCTTCATTATTCCTCCGTTTTATGATGATGGCTTAAATATTAAACACAAGCCGTTATTACAATATCTCTTTCCTGTCGATCCAGGACCGTCTTCAAAGACATGTCCGTGATGAGCACCACATTTTGCACAATGGTATTCAATTCTTTTCATGCCAAAGCCGTAATCAACCTTAGTTTTAAAAGCTCCAGGAAGCGCCTCTGTAAATGATGGCCAACCAGTTCCACTATCAAATTTCGAGCTAGACTTAAATAGTTTAGCTCCACAATTTGCACAGTGATAAAAACCTTCTCTTTTCTCATAATTAAGAGGGCTTGAGAATGGTCGTTCGGTTGCTTCCTCAAACATTATTTTTTTTTGGGCTTCTGTTAAATTTTGATTAATTATTTTTTTGGTTTCAGCTAATGAAATTTTGTATGGAAAAATACTGTATAATAATGATCCAAATATAGATAATTTTATAAATTTTCTTTTGTTCATAACTTTCTTAATAGATCAATATTACTTTATTTGAATGAGATATTTTGACAGTTTCGATTTTAAATTGGTAGCTCCATAATTAATGAAGCTACCAGTTATATTATTGTCCAGGAGCTTTATAGCCACTTGATACTTTTGTTGCATGATTTGCAATTTCATTCATTGGTGTTTCCTCACAAATGGCGATATTTTTAAGTGCACCACTTCCCTCAGTAGCCATTTTTATAGCAGCCATTTGCTCAAATGTGCCATGAGTTTCAACTATAAAGTCATAGGGTCCTCTTAAATATGTGTAAGATTTCATTTCAGCACCAACACTTTCAGAACACTTTCTAGCAACCTCAGATCTATCTGATCCTGGATCTTTTAAAAAGCCTGCGAATGCTTTCTCTGTAAAATTTCCCATTAAAAAAAATTTAGCCATAGATACCTCCTTGAAATGTATTATAGCACTTAAATAATTTTTTTTAATATTTTATTACTTTATAAAAAATTTATTCTCGTCCAATTTGTAATAATTGAGGTGGTTCAAATACTCCACTTTGTATTTCGCTGTTTGATATATTTATCATGGATTTGGCAACTATTTCTGCATTTATCGATTTATATTTTTTTAAATCTCCAACTAAAATTGGCGATATACATTTCATGGCGAAAATACCTATTTTTTCTCCCAATCTTTCCTCTATTCTTTTTCCAATTAAAAATGAAGGTCTAATTACAATAAATTTTTTAAAGTTTAGTTTTCTTAATTCTTCTTCAGCCATACCTTTATTTTTTAAATACAAATTTGTTTTTTTTGAACTGGCACCCAAAGAAGAAATATAAGTAAAATTTTGTACACTATTATCGCTACAAATTTTTCCAATTGTTACAGGTAAATTGTATTCGGTGTTTATATAATCTTGTTTGTTAGGTGTTTTTTTTCTTGTAGTTCCAATGCAAAAAAAACAATCATCGCCTTTTATTTCTGATTTAATATTTTCTAATTTTGTAAAATCTGTTTGAATAACTTCTATTTTGGGATCAATTTTTGAAGTAGAAGATCTTACAAAAACCTTAATTTTTTTATATTTTTGATCATTAGTTAACAGTTTAAGCAATATTCCACCAATTAATCCAGTTGATCCGAATATTAATGCTGTTTTCATAATTTTGAACTTACACTAAATTTTCTTAAATTCGTTCAAATTATTTGGTTCATCTATTGGTTCAGTTGAAGGATTAAGTTCTATACCGGCTGGAGTAATTGTTTGAGGCATAGGTGCAAATTGTGAATCTGGGTTATCTCCAGATTCTCTAATTTGCATTCTATATATTCCAAATAAACCAATAAATGAATGAAATATAATTAAAAAAATAAAAAATCCATTTTCTCCTAAAAATTCCATAAATAATGAGCACATAAAAGGACCGCAAATTGCACCAAGACCAAAAACAAATTGTAATCCTGCTCCTGCTGCTACAAATTTTTCTTTTGGTATAAAATCATTTGTGTGTGCAAAAATTAATGCAAACATTGGTAGACTACAAAAAGAAAAACACATTATACAGATATAAAAAAATAATTTTGATGTAGCTAAACCTGCAGGCATATACATTTGACCCGAAGAAATAATCGCCAAAAAACAAAATAAAGCTGCTCCAAATGTTGTATAAATAATTACAATTCTTCTATCCAAAACATCTGATAATTTTCCAATTGGCCATTGAGATATAGCTCCAGATATCGCAAATAAAAATGTTACTATTGAAACTTCTAAAATACTAAAATTCATCGATGTAGCATAAACTGCAATCAATGAAAAAACAGCAGAATGTGATATTCCAATTAAAAACGAACTTACAACACCAAATGGTGATGATTTATAAACTTCCTTGAGTTTCATACCTGATATTTTTTTAAAGTTTGGAGCCTTTCTTTTTGTTAATAATATTGGAACAAGAGACAATGACATAAATAAAGATATCAATATAAAAGGTTGAAAGTTTTCTGGTTTACTAAAGTTTATGAAAAACATTCCAATCGCCATAGAGGCATACATAACAATCATATAGATTGATAAAACACTACCTCTATTCTTATTTGTAGATCTATCATTTAACCAGCTTTCAGCAATTGTATAAAGGCAAACCATGCTAAATCCAGAAATCATTCTAAGCACGAACCATGAAATAGGATTTACAAAAATAGAGTGTAACAAGACCACAATTGAAGTGACAGAAGCAAAAGCCGCGAATACTCTAATATGTCCAACTCTATGAATTAATGATTGTATAATTTTTGCTCCAATAAAATATCCAACAAAATATCCAGAAAACAAAAAACCTGTCGATGATAGACCAAAATTTTCTTTAACTGCTCTAACACCTAAAAGGGTACCTTGAAAACCATGAGCGAGCATTATAAATGCCATACCCATAAAGAGAGCCCAAGAGTTTTTTATAATTTTGTTCATAAAATTAGCGGTGTTTATGGGCGATCTAATTTTAAATCAAGACAAATTTGTGACAAAAAGAAAAATAATTTTATTTAGAAGAAGATTTTAATTTTAGATAAGAGTGAATAGCTATAGTGAAAATAATTACAAGTCCACCAACTATTGTCTCTATACTCGGCTGTTCTTTGATAACTAACCAAACCCAAATGGGTCCTAAAATGGTCTCTAGAAGAAAAAACAGATTAACTTCCTCGGCAGGTATAAATCTTGGAGCAATCGTCACCAAAACGAATGGTATTGCTACACACAAAATACACATTAAAGGTATATAAATCAGGTCTTTTTCAACTAACTCATAACTTTCAACGAAAAAGAGAGCAAATAGAGCTACTGTAAGCTTACCGACAACTGCTGAAGGTAGCAAATCTCTATCTTTTGCCGACCTGATTATTACCGCGTTGGTGGCGAGTCCAAAAGCTGTTGTTATACCCATAAGATCACCAAATAAGTTACCCATCTCTAGAGAGTCATAAAATATATATATTACAGCTACTAAAGTAATAGCTATAGCTATCCAGGTCTTCTTATCGGGAACCTCTTTTAAAAATATTGCACCAAGGATTGCTGAAAGCATGGGTGCCATTGCAATCATTATTAATGTATTTGCTACATTTGTATTTTGTATTGAAATTATAAATGTGATGTTACAAATCGAAAAACTAATAATATAAAATATACCAGCATAACCAACATTCAAAAATGCTTTAATAAAGTTTTTTTTATAAAATATGAGAAGTCCAATTAATACAGCTACAAATGGTATCGCACCTCTATAAAACAATAATCCCCAAGTATCTATAGAAGATAATCTTATAAAAAGTGAATCTGGTGTGATAAACATCACAGCTATAAATGCAAGGGATGATCCTTTTTGCTGATTTGACAAATTTTTCAACTATAAACCTTTCCAAAAAGTCTTAGCCAAGTTTATCTGAGATAAATCAAAATATGTTTTTATACCCGTTGGTGATGTTACATTTATATCTCCATTTAACTTTCCATCAATGAAGTCTATTCCTGCAAAGTATATTCCGTCTTTCTTAATTTTTTTTGCAATAATATTTGAAACTTTTAGCTCTTTATTACTTAAAAATGCGATTTTAGGTTTTGCACCTTTGCTCATATTGCTCAATATTGATCCTGATTTTGGAACTCTAGATATAGCTCCACAAACCTTACCATTTATAATAAAAACTCTTTTATCTCCAAACTTAATTTTATTTAAAAATTTTTGACACATAATGTGACCATGTTTTTTCAATATTTGTTTTATTTTAAGCAAATTAAGCTTTCCTGAAATAAGATTTATATCATTGCCACCATAGCTATGAATAGGTTTAATTATTATCTTTTTATGCTTTTTGAAAAATTTTTTAATTTCAATCAAATCTTTAGTAAATATTGTATCCGCCATATAATTTTTAAAATTTAAAGAATAAAATTTTTCTGAAATATTTCTTACTGAAGTAGGATCATTAATAATTTTTGTTTTATCTTTGATTCTATCTAACATTAAGGTTGTAGATATATATTCCAAGTTAAAAGGTGGATCCTGTCTGATTAAAATATATTTCGCAAAGGATAAGTCTAATTTTGATTTTTTTAAAATTTTATAAAATTTCTTTTTTGAATAATCAATTTTAATAAAATACCCTTCACTTACAGTTTTTCCTCTTATATTCGATAAATTTTCTGGATAATAATAAAATAATTTATAACCCTTGTTTTGAGCTTCGTGAGCTAAAAAAATAGTAGTATCTGTTTTGATATTTATTTTTTTTAAATTATCACCTTGTATAGCAACAATTTTATTGGTCATATAAATCATTCAAATTTTCGGAATTTGAATACTTACTTATTATATTATCAGCATTTGTTTTTTTACTTTTTACAATTTTTTCTAAGTGATCTAAAAACTTTACTTCACTTAATTTTTTTCTATTTAAAAAGTCTCTCTTTTTTAATCCTGATTTTGATATGTCTAATAGTCTCTCTGCCCAATACGAAATATCCTTGCCCATCAAATTAGTTTTCAAGCCGTTTTTAGGGGCATTTTTATAAGCTAAAAGCACTTCATTAGCTTCCCAATTTTTAATTAAATCTAAAGCTTCTTCAAGATTTCCATAAAGTAATCCAGTGAATAGGGCAGGACCAGCACATAAACACTCCCATCCACACGCATCCATTGATCTTAATTCGATATATTGTTTTAATCTGTTCTCTGTAAATATTGTTCCTAAATGTGTATCAAGATCGTTAGTACTAGGAATTTTATTTCCAATTTCTTTAATTTCTCCATTCATAAAGTTTTTAAATAAATATTTTTTTCCAGATATATAATTACCTTCACTTTGTAAAAATAAGATTGGATAATTCATAATATAATCTGCATATTTTTCAAAATTTACATCTTTTAAAAAAAACTCAGGCAATCCACCTCTAGATGTTTCTTGCCAAACTTTAGATCTGTAAGATAAGTATCCACTATTACTTTTTTCAACAATAGAGGAATTTGCAAAAAGTCCGATAGATATTGGAACTAAATTATTTGCCAACTTAAATTTTTTTATAAAATCTTCTTCTGAGGTATAATCTAAATTTAATTGCGTACCTGAAGTTTTATACATCATATCCAAACTTAGTTTTCCTCCAACAGGCATATCTTTGGTCATAACCTCATACCTTTTTTTTGGATTATTAGGTATATCCTCAAGTTTAGATATAGGATCATATCCAGCGCTTACTATTTTAAAATCTAATTTTTCAATTACCTGGTTTAACTCAAATAAATATTCATGAGACTCAGCACAAGCTTCGTGAATATTATTTAATTTTGCTCCAGATAACTCTATTTGATTACCAGGCTCTAAAGTAATACTTTTACCATTCTTAGTTAACGCTATTGGATTTTTTTCCTCAAAAATAGGTTTCCAGCCAAACTCATATAAATTTTCAAACATTTTCTTGATTTTGGAATAATCAATTCTCGTATTTGTTTTTTTATCAAAAATAAATTTTTCATGCTCAACTCCAATCTTTAAATTAGATTTATCCTTTGAGCCTGACTTAAAATATTCTATTATTTGTTCCTTTGTCTCTATCATTAGCTTATATTGTTTCTTTTTAGATAATCTTCAATTTCCTTTATATTACTTAATTTGTTAGAGCAAGTTTGATTTTTACATATAACAATTTTTGCCTCTTTTACTTCATTATCTAGATATTTAAATGTAGCTCTAGTAAAAAATTTTTTTTGCAAATACTTTTTTATATTAGGATCTAAATTTTGCTTTCCATGAATTGTAAAAGATATACTTTCATTACAAATATCCAATGATTTTACAAAACTAAACATTTGTGCAAAGTTTGAGTTTAAAACTTGGTGGAAACTTTTTTTTAAAATATCAATTTTTTCAAACCATATTTTATCGCTAGTTATTATATATATTTTATTACATAAATTTAAATACACACTATTTCCATTTGGTATATTATTATCATTTAGATCTACTGGTTGTACAAATAGGTCATTGTCTAATATTTTATTTTTCTGCATTAAGCCTGATTTTTTATCAAAGAAGTATTCCCAGGTTTTTATTAATATATCTTTTGCTTTTTCGATGTATTTAACGTCACCATCTAATTCATAAATAGTTATCAAAAGACTAGCATAGTATACGTAATCTTCCAAAAAAGCGTCAATCTCTGTGTCTTGATAACAATGGAAAACTTTGTCTGATAAATATTTTTCCAATGTATTTATACTAGTAAGAGTATTTTGTTTTAATTCTTCATTATCCGTTACTAAAGATGAAAAAAGGAGAGTTTCTAATAAAAAACAATTTTGATCAGTTTGAGATTTATCATCAAATAATGGTTTAGTACGTTTATTTCTTTGATCTAATAACGTTTTTTCTGTGTTTGAGATTTCTTTAATCTCATCATCGGAAAGTTTATTATGAGTTTCTATTAAAATATTATTACCTTCAAAATTTCCCTCTTCAGTTAAATTATATTTTTTTGCAAATAAATTAAATTTAGAACCCAGAGTATTTTTTAGTTCTGCATAATTCCATACATAATATTTTCCTTCAACACCATCGCTATCGGCATCATATGCAGACCCATAAAGATCAAAATCATTTTTAAATTCTGAATTGATAAAATTTATGGTTTGCTCTAACTTTCCTTTATAATAAAGATTATCAGTTTTTTGAAAGAACTTGTTTAACAATCCTATATATTGAATATTATCATAAAGCATTTTTTCGAAGTGAGGGATGATCCAATTTTCATCAACAGTGTATCTTGCTATACCTCCAGCTAGATGATCATACATTCCTTTTGAAGAAATATTGTAAAGTAAAGTTTCAACAGGTTTAAAGTATTCTCCTTTTCCTGTTTTTAAATAAAAATAAAACATTGCATCAAATAAATAAAATTGGGGAAACTTAGGAGCTCCCTTGAAACTCCCATTATCTTTATCAAGGTGCTGTATAATTTTTTCTAAAAACGGTTCTAAAGGTTGATTTAATACTGCTGATCTTTGATTAATTTTACCAAATATTTCTTGCATTTGGGGCGCTTGATCAAGAATTTTCTCTCTATTCTTATTATATACGTCAGAAACATTATTTAGAACTTTTTGAAAATCTGGTCTTCCATGCATTTCTTTTGGTGGGAAATAAGTTCCACCAGTAAAAGGAACTCCATTTTCATCAAGAAACATCGATAAAGGCCAACCTCCTTGCGTTCCTGTTAAAATAGATAAACTTCTTTGAAAAACATAATCTAAATCAGGTCTTTCTTCTCTATCAACTTTAATATTTATAAATTTTTCATTCATTATTTTAGCTGTTTGATCATCTTCAAAACTTTCATGAGCCATCACATGACACCAATGACAGCTCGCATATCCGACACTAAGAAATATTGGTTTTTTTTCTTTTTTTGCCTGTTCTAAACTTTCTTTATTCCAAGCAAACCAATTTACAGGATTGTCTTTATGCTGCTTTAAATACGGACTTTTCTCTTCCTTAAGTTTGTTAGTCATGATTTCTTTTAAAATTAGTGATGATAAAAAGGTTTTCGATCAAATATCTTTTTCACCATTGGTTCAAAATCTTCTAGAGACATAGATTTGTAATTAGGATCAAAAGAAGACTGGTCGTATTTTTCACAAAAATCAACTGTATCTTGATAGTATTTGTGATTCTTGAATTTATCTCTAGCGTTTCGATCACCTCCTAAATGATGAGCACTGTAATAAGTTTGAAAAAGTCCATGGTGAAGTATTATCCAATATGTTTTTTCTGAAACATATGGTCTGATAATTGACGCTGCATATTGAGAATGATTCATAGGCGCCAAGTCATCTCCTATGTCATGAAGTAAAGTTGCTACAACCATCTCTTCGCTTTCTCCATTCTTGTAAGCTCTTGTGGCTGCTTGCAAGGAATGTTCTAATCTAGTTATTTGATAGCCTTCAAGAGTTGTCGTTTGACTTGCAAGATATTTAAGTAGTCTATCTGCAGTTTTACGCTCAAAATTTTTTTCATACTTTTCTAATAATTCATAATCTTCTTTTGAACCATTTTTCATTTCAGTAAAATTTACTTTTTTCATTAATTACTCGAGCCAGTACTTAATAATGATAATTGCGTAACTTTATCTTCTCCAAGTTCATCAATTATTTTTACCGGATAATCACCAGTAAAATGATGGTCAGTTAATTGAGGATAAGCATCATTTCTCTTTTCAAAACCCATTCCTCTATATAAACCATTTAAAGTTAAAAATTTAAGAGATTTTGCTTTTATAAATTCTTTTATTTCATCTACTGATTTATTCGCTGCTAACAGTTCTTTTTTTGTTGGTGTATCAACTCCATAAAAATCTGGATATTTTATTTCTGGACTTGCTATTCTCACGTGTATTTCTTTAGCACCATTATCATATAACATTTTTACAATTTTTGATGAGGTTGTTCCTCTTACAAGAGAATCATCAACTAAAATAATTTTTTTGTTTTTTATTACTGAAATATTAGCATTCAATTTTAATTTAACTCCTAAACTTCTAATCTGCTGTGAAGGTTCTATAAAAGTTCTACCAACATAATGATTTCTTATTAAACCTAGATCAAAGTTTATTTTTTTTTCTTCTGCATAACCTAATGCAGCAGCATTACCAGAGTCTGGTACCGGTACAACTAGGTCAGCTTTTAAATTATCTTCTTTAGCTAATTCTGCTCCAAATTTTTTACGATATTCATAAGCTGTTTTGCCATTTAAAATACTATCTGGTCTCGAAAAATAAATATATTCAAATACACATGGTCTTACTTTTTTTTGAGGAAATGGCTTAATACTTTTCAATTCATCATTTTCTACATAAACAATTTCACCATTTTCAACTTCTCTAACAAATTTTGCGCCAATAATATCAAATGCACATGTTTCAGATGCAAAAACATAAGAATTTTTTAGTTTTCCGATAACTAAAGGTCTAATTCCATAAGGATCTCTTACACCAATAAGTGTATTTTGTGTCATCATAACCAATGCATACCCTCCTTGAATTTGAAATAGAGCATCAATAACTTTATCGATTGTCTTTGGTCTTTTTGATTTGGCTATAAGTTTTACTATCGTTTCTGTATCTGATGTTGTGTAAAAGATTGAGCCTTCTTCAACCATTTTATTTCTAAGTGTTATCGCATTCGTTAGATTTCCATTATGTGCAACTCCAATTCCACCTGAATTAGTATCAGCAAAGAATGGTTGTACATTTCTTAAAGCAGTTCCTCCGGTTGTAGAATATCTGTTATGACCTATCGCGTAATTTCCTGGTAAACTTTTTAAGACTTTTTCGTCATTAAAATTGTCACCAACTAGACCAAATCTTTTTTCGGAGTGATATTTTTCACCATCGAATGACACAATTCCACAACCTTCTTGACCTCTATGCTGTAACGCATGAAGTCCTAAAGCAGTTAAGGTTGATGCTTCTGGTGTGTTGCTTATGCCAAAGACTGCACATTCCTCTTTTAATTTAGGATTATACATCTTGAACTTTTTCTTTAGCATCTTCATATTGTTTTTGATTTGGAAATACCTTTATAAGATAGATACTACCTTTTTCAACCCAAGGATATGTTAATGAATCTTTTAAATTTAATGGCCATTTTTTGCTATCATAGACAACGTCAATAGCTGTGAACAAACAAACAATTAAAATATAGCTCTTAGCGATTCCAAAAAAAAAGCCAAAAACCTTATCGACCGAACCTAATCCAGTGTAAGTAATAACTTTACTTATTGCTTTATTTGCTAAAAGAATAAGAAATATTATTAAGATAAATAATATTACGCCTACAATTATATCAAGTACGTATTCACTATCTAAAATACCATCAAAGTAAGGTTTTACTTTTGGAAATAAATAAATAGATAAAATATATGCCAATACCCATTTAGCAGCTGATAACAAACTTAAAACAAAACCTTTCCTAGATCCTTGAATTAGAAAATAAATAGTTAATACAAAAAAAATATAATCAAATAATGTTACTTGAATTAAAAAATCCTGAACAGTTTCAATCATCAATTAAATGGTTTAATTTTAAGCAGTAAAGATGGTAAAAGTGTTAAAACTGAAACCATTGCAAGCATCATAGCAATTCCTGTGAATACACCAAAGTAAATTGTAGGTATAAAATTAGACATTACTAAAATTGAAAATCCAAAAACAATAGTAATTGATGTATTTAAAATTGCTTTACCAACAGTTGAGTGGCATAATTTTAATGTTTTATTATAATTTCTTAAATTTGCATACTCCTCTTTAAATCGGTAAATATAATGAATACTATTGTCTACAGCTATACCTATTGTTATTGCGGCAATTGTTATTGTCATCATATCAAGTGGAATTCCCAGCAGTCCTATTAGGCCTAATATGAAAAAAGCTGCTATAAAATTTGGTACTACGCCAATTAAAGCCAATTTTAAATTTTTGAAAAGAATTATAAACATTATAAAAATCCCAAGCATAACAAATCCTAGAGTTAATATTTGAGATTTAAATAAACTTTGTAAAAGATTATTAAAAAGGATTAACACACCTCCTAACTTAAACTCATCTTTTTTTAATTTTAATTTATTTTCTAAATCGGAATTTATTTTGATTAACAAATCATTTCTTCTCAAATTATCTAAAGAGTCTTTTATTCGTAAACTTATCCTAGCTTCGGAATCTTCTATTGAAATATAAGGATCTACAATCTCTTTTTTTATATTGTCTGGTATTTTCGTATACAGAACACCCATTTCTAGAGAACCTAGCTCTTTGTTATTATTTAGTTGAGTAGCAACATCAATAATTGAAGAAAAGGAAAGAACTTTTCCCACTGGCTCCAAGGAGTCCAAATATTTATGAACTTTTTTTATTTTATTTACTTTATCCTTGGTAAACCAATATTTATCATCATTTTCATCTTCATCTCCCCAATCATCTTCCTCATCTTCTGATGCTTGTTCACTTTTATCTTTTTTTGGAAACTTTAAAATTACTTCAAGAGGTGTAGTACCTCCCAGTTTTTCATCAATAAGTTTCATTCCTTTATAAATTTCTGTATTTTTATTAAAATAGTTTATAAAACTATTTTCTACTTCTAGTTTTGAAATTCCAAATATACTAAGAAATATAACTATTATAGTTGATCCAAATATAAAATTTTGATTTGAAATCGAAATTTTACTAAAAAAATTAGTTATCATTGAACCTTTTTCAGTTTTTAATGAAACTTTATTAAATTTAATTAAATTAATTAATGTTGGTAATAGAGTAAAAGTTATAACAAAAGAAATTATAAGACCAAAAGTCATCATAAATCCAAAATCAATTATTGGCTTTATTTCACTAAAAACTAAAGACAAAAAAGCAAATATAGTTGTCAAGGCAGTATATAAAATTGGCCAAAACATCTTACTTGTTGTCAAAGAAATAATTTTAAATCTATTTAACTTTGGAAATTGTTTTGAAAGTTGAAGATACCTAGTGCCAATATGAATATTCATAGCCATAGTTAATATCAGCATTAACGCTATAAAATTTGACGATATAACTGTAACTTTCCAACCCAAGAGACCCAAAAGTCCAGTCATTATTATTACTGAAAAAAAACAACTACTTATTGGAACGATTATCCATATTAATCTTCTAAAAACATACCAAAGAGTTGCAATTATAAATATAAAAACTCCAAGACCAAAAACAATTATATCACTTTTTATGAAAGTCATCATATCATCGGCAATCATAGGTATTCCACCTAAATGAATTTTACTAGTTGAGCTAAAATTTTTTATAACTTTTCTTATTTCTAAAATATTTTGATGATTTTGTTTTTTTAATTTATCTTTATATAACTCTTCATCTTTTTTATTTTTAAATTCCTTGATTTTATTATTTGATTTTAAATAAACTATAATACCTGATGTTTTTCCATCTTCGCTAATAACGAAATTTCTAAAAACAGGGCTGTTCAAAATTTCATTAAATCCCCTTTCTTTATCAATATTTTGTGATGCAAGTGTTGAGTAGTTTTGAAGTCTCTCAATAAGTGGCTCATCAGAACTGCTTAATAAAGGTATATCTAATAATGTGATTACACTATGTACCCATTTAAGTTTTTGAATTTCTTTTTTCAGCTCTTTAAGATTTTTGATAGACTGTTCATCTATCATATTTTTTTTTGGCGTAAAAGTTAGTACTAAGAATTCTTTAGCACCATATCTTTCATTTATCTCATTTAGATATTTTAAATCTGGATCCCCTTCAATTAGGAGTGTTTCTGATGATGCATCGAGTCTAAAATTTTTATTAAAATACCCAAAAAAACAAAGACAAACTAATAATAAAATTAATACTACACTTGGCTTTTTTAATATATAATTTTGGTAGAATTTAGCTAACATCGAATATTAGCTTTTATAATTTAATTTAATTATTTTGAATATCTTTAAATTTGGTGAACATTGCCTCAAATTCAAGCATAACATTGCCTGTTGGTCCATGTCTTTGTTTTTGTATAATTAATTCAGCTAAATGTGAAACTTCATTCATTTTTGCCTGCCATTCAGCATGTTCTACCGTAGCTGGTCTTGGCTCTTTTCCTTGTAAATAATATGCTTCTCGATACACAAACATTACAACATCTGCATCCTGCTCTATTGATCCAGACTCTCTCAAGTCAGATAATTGAGGTTTTTTATCATCTCTTTGCTCAACAGCTCTTGATAATTGTGAAAGTGCTAGTACAGGTATAGCCAATTCTTTAGCCAAGGCCTTCAATCCTTGAGTAATTTCTGAAATTTCTTGAACTCTTCCATTGTTTGAATTCGATGCTCTCATCAATTGTATATAATCTATTACTACCATATCTAGTCCATACAATCTTTTAATTCTTCTGGCTCTATTACTTAAGGCTGCAATTGTAATAGCTGGTGTCTCATCAATGTATAAAGGGAGCTCGGATATATCTTTTGATGTCTCAATAAATTTATCAAATTGTTCTTCAGAAATCTTACCACGTCTTATGTCATTAGATTTAATTCTAGATTGCTCTGCTAATATTCTTGTTGAAAGTTGTTCTGAAGACATTTCAAGAGAAAAAAAAGCTACAGAGGTTTTTTCACCACTTTCCTGAATCTTTTTCGCTGCATTAAAAGCAATATTAGTTGCCAAAGCTGTTTTACCCATTGAAGGCCTTCCAGCTATTATAATTAGGTCTGATTTATGTAAACCGCCTAGTCTATCATCTAAATCTCTCAAACCTGTTGGCACACCAACTATACCTTCATCATTTTTATAAGCGTTTGATGCCATTTCTATAGTTTGCCTCATAGCCTCATCAAATTTTATTAACGAAGAACTGAAAGATCCTTTCTCAGCTAAATCAAACAAAGACCTCTCGTAATTTTCGATAATTTTTTGACCATCTGTCTCTAAATCATTTAGTTTAGCTTGATCAATTACTTCACCTGAAATTTTTATTAATTCTCTTTTTATATAAAGATCAAAAATAAGTTTTGAATATTCAATAGCTTGCCTAGAAGAAGTAGAAAATTTTGTAATTTTAACAAGATATTCTGGTATATTTAAATCATCTTTTTCTTTTTCGAAATAATTTTTTAGTGTTATTGGATTTGCTAAAAGCCCCCCATAAATCAATTTTTCTAGTGCTTCAAATATTTTTTTATGAATTGGATCATAAAAGTTTTTACTTGATATTATCAAATTCACTTCATCAAATATTTCATTAGAAAGAAGTATTGATCCAATTACAGATTGTTCAGCCTCAATGTTATTCGGTAATTCTTCAGCTTTACTTTGTAACAAATTTAAAGGTTGAGACATACTATTATAATAAAATTTACATATTTAAAAAACAAAGATTAATATTAGTTGGGGAAAAAATTGTATAATTATTAATTTTCGTCTTCTGCAATCACATTAATTTTAATTTGTGATTGAATTTCAGAGTGGAGGCTTAAAATAACGCTAAATATTCCTAAAGACTTAATTTCTTTAGTAGGTTGAATCATGGATGGATCTATTTCAACATTTTCAGCTTCTTTTAAAATCTTAGAAATTTCTGTTGGTTTAACAGAACCATATAACTCTTTATTTTCTGTGCTAAGTTTTTTTATAATAAATTCTTTATTTTTCAATTTTTCATTTATTTCTTTAGCTTCGTTTTTTTTATCTAAATCTTTTTTATTTAATTCTGCTTTAATTTTTTCCACTTCTTTAATATTTTCTTTTGAAGCAAAAAGAGCTTTTTTTTGAGCGATTAAAAAGTTTCTCGCAAACCCCCTATTGACATCAATTACCTCTCCAATTGATCCAACTTTTCTCACGTTTTCTAAAAGAATTACTTTCATTATTTTTATTATATTAATGCTAAATTTCTCGCTCTTTTAATCGATAAAGACAAATCTCTTTGTTTTTTTTGACTGACCGAGGTTATTCTTGAAGGAAGTATCTTTCCATTTTCAGATATATACCTTTTTAATAATTTAATATTTTTGTAATCGACAACTGGCGCACCTTTTCCAGATAGTGGACATTTTTTTTTAAATTTATATTTTTGGTTTTGGAATACACTTAGTTTAGAGAAATTGTTTTGTGAGTTTTTTTTCTTTATGTTTTTCTTCTTCATTTTTTATATCTATTTTTTTGGCATCTCTTCATTTTTTTTAAAATAATCTGTTTCCAAGTCTAACTTCTTTACTTTAACTGTCAAAAATCTTAATAAATTTTTGTCTAATTTTTCTGTATTTTCTAATTCTTTGATTGTCTTCCCATTACCTTCGATTTTAAAGTGAAGATAATTACCTTTTTTATTTTTTTTGATTAAGTATGACAGATGCATTAGTCCCCAACTTTCAAATTTGACAATGCTACCTTCGTTATTTTCAATTATTTTTGAATATTTTTCCTGTAATTGCTTTATTTGAGCAGGAGATATATCCTGTCTTGCTATAAGTGTATGCTCGTAATAGTTCATATAATTATCTAGAAAATTTGAGGATATACTATTATAAATTTTTAATTACAATACAAAAAAAACACCAGATATACTAACATTTTTATGTTTTCAGTTATTTTTCCAGGTCAAGGATCACAAATTGTCGGAATGGGAAAAGAATTTTACGACAATTTTAATTATGTTAAAAAATATTTCGAAGAAGCCGATGAAATATTAAAATATAAAATAAGTAAAATAATTCTTGAAGGCCCAAAAGAAATATTAGATCAGACAGAAAATACACAACCAGCAATATTTATAGTTAGCTACTCAATATTTAAAGCACTACAAGAGGAAACAGAATTCAATGTTAATAAAGCAAGTTTTTTCGCTGGACATTCTTTAGGCGAATATTCAGCTTTATGTTGTGCCGAATCTATTAATTTTAATCAAACATTAAATTTATTGAAATACAGAGGTAAAGCAATGCAAAATGCTGTTCCCAAAGGAGAAGGTGGTATGGTTGCAATATTAGGTGTTGAAATTGATGAAGTAAATAAAATTTTGCAAGAGAATTTTGAAAATTTTCCATGTTATATTGCAAATGACAACTCTGCTGGTCAAATAGTAATAAGTGGAAAAATAAGTTCTTTAGAAATGGTTTGTTCTAAATTCAAAGAACAAAATAAAAAATTTGTTATCCTACCTGTGAGCGCTCCTTTCCATTGCCCACTTATGTGTAAAGCAACCGATGAAATGTATCATCGAATATCAGACACTAATTTTGTCAATCCTAAAATTGAAATTATTTCAAATGTTACTGCAAATCCTGAAAATAATTCAGATAATATAAAAAAATTGTTAATCAAACAAATTGAGAAACCAGTTAGGTGGAGAGAAAGTATAAATAATATGATAGTGTCTGGCGTAAATAGATTTATAGAAATAGGGCCAGGAAAAGTTTTGTCAGGATTGATAAAAAGAATTGATAGAAATGTTAAATTAAATCAGATAAATAAGATTGAAGATTTATATAATATAGCAAATGATTAATTTAGAAAATTTAAATGTCATATTAACGGGAGCAACCGGGGGTATTGGAGGTTCAATTTTAGATAAATTAGACAAATTTAATGCAAATATTATAGCAAGTGGTACCAATCAACAAAAACTTGAAAAAATTAAAGAAAATTTTAAAAAAGTTAAAATAAAAAAATTTGATATCTCTGATCATGCTTCAATAGAAAAATTTGTTGATGAATGTAATGAAATTTTTAATAACAAAATAGATATATTAATAAACAATGCTGGAATAACTTTAGATAATTTGGCAATTAGAATGAAAGACGAGGAATGGAACAAAGTTATTAATTTAAATTTAACATCAACATTTTTGTTAACAAAATTTGCTATAAAAAAAATGTTAAAAAACAAGCATGGTAAAATAATCAACATATCCTCAGTGGTTGGTCATACAGGTAATATCGGTCAGGCCAATTATGCTGCATCAAAAGCGGGCATTATTGGAATGTCCAAAAGCCTTGCACTTGAATATGGCAAAAAAAATATAAAGGTTAATTGTATTTCACCAGGTTTTATTAAATCTGAAATGACTGATAAAATTGGTGATAACTTTAAACAAACTCTTGAAGAAAAGATTCCTTTGGCAAGATTTGGAGAGCCTGATGACGTTGCTAATGCTGTATTATTTTTATCGTCCAATTTATCAGACTATATTACAGGCGAGACAATTCATGTAAATGGAGGAATGTATTTTTGTTGACAAAGTAATATAAATAATTATTAACAAATTTAAACTACAAGGAAAAAATGTCAGAAGAAATCTCAAGTAAAGTAAAAAAAATTGTTGCAGATCACTTAGGAATCGATGAAGCAAAAGTCACAGACGAATCAAGTTTCATTGATGATTTAGGGGCAGATAGTTTAGATACAGTCGAGTTAGTTATGGCCTTTGAAGAAGAATTTGGTTCAGAAATTTCAGACAGCGATGCGGAGAAAATACTAACTGTCGGAGATGCTGTTAAATTTATTGAGAATAAAGCAAACTAATTTTACATTTTAATGACCAGCTTTAAAAAGAGCGGGATATACATTCTATCCTCTCCGTCTGGCGCTGGTAAAACAACTTTAGTAAAAAAAATTTCAAAAAATAAAAATTATTCAGTTTCAATATCCCATACAACTAGATTACCAAGACCAAATGAAAAAAATGGAAAAGATTATTTTTTCACTTCAAAAAATAACTTTAAAAAACTTATAAAGAAGGGAGAATTTTTAGAGCATGCTAAAGTTTTTAATAATTATTATGGATCGTCTAAAAAAAAAGTAATTAGCAAGCTTAACGAGGGAAAAAATGTTATTTTTGATATAGATTGGCAGGGAACAAGACAAATAAGAAATAAGAGATTAAAGTATAAATTATTAACTATATATATACTACCACCATCAAAAAAAGAATTAATTAACAGACTGATAAAAAGAGAAAAAAAAAATATTAAGACAGTGAAAAAAAGAATGAAAGAATTTAAAAAAGATTTATCTAAATGGAAAGAGTACGATTTAGTTGTAATTAACGACGATCTAAAGAAATGTTATGATAGAATTATGAAAGTAATTAAAAATAAACAAAAAGAAAATTTATACGATTATGAATTTATTAAAAGTCATGTTAAAAAACTAAATATTTAAATTTTCATAATATTTACAAATTTCGATATATTTTCTTAATGATAAATTTTGAGGCCTCAAATTCAGATCTAATTTTAAATTTATAGCTACATCTTCAAAATTTTTAAAAAGGAGCTTCGTTGGTTTTTTAATCATTTTTCTCCTTTGATTAAAAAATATGTTTGTGATGTGTTCTAAGTTTTTGAATTTATCTAAATTTTCATAGTTTGCTTTTGGCGATAGGGTAACCAAGCTACTCCAAACTTTAGGAACTGGATGAAAACACTCAGGCGAAATATTAAATATTTTAGATTTATTCATTTTCCATGAAGATATTATAGATAGCCTTCCATAATTTTTAGTATTTTCATCAGCCATAATTCTATCAGCAACTTCTTTTTGAAAAACAAATATAAATTTTTTAAATATTTTATTTAAATTTTTCACTTTTATGAAGGATGTTAAAATTTTTGTTGAAACATTATAAGGCAAATTTCCAAATACCTTAATTGGTAAATCAAAGTTAAAATCATTATAACACTTCAAAATATCTTTATTAATAATATTTATTTTTTTTCCAAATTTTTTCTCAAGAAGAACTGTTAATCGTTTGTCTTTTTCAACAACATAAATGCTCTTGGGATTTTTTTCTAATATCATTTCTGTCAAATTACCCGTGCCTGGTCCAATCTCTAAAACTATATCCTCAGCTGATAATTCTGCGGCATCTACTATTTTAGATAATATATTTTTATCTTTTAAAAAATTTTGTCCTAAACTTTTTTTAGGTTTAATGCTCATCTAATATTTTCCGCAAATTTCATTGCATAAATGAAAGATGAGGGATCTGATACATTTTTTCCAAGCATATCTGAATTAGGACCGTGATCTGGAGAAATTCTAACAAAAGGAAGACCAACTGTTATATTTATTGCATCAAAATTAAATATTGTTTTCATCGGAGTTAAAACTTGATCATGATACATTCCTATAACTAAATCATATTTATTAATATTTTTTTTAATAAAAAATGTATCAGCAGAAAATGGTCCAAAAATCCTAATGCCAACATTTTTTAAATATTTAATTGCAGGATAGATAATTTTTTCTTCTTCACTGAACTTATCAATTGTTTCACAGTGAGGATTTAATCCAAGCACCGCGATTGCTATCTTTTTTTTGAAAACTTTTTTGTAAAAGTTATTTAGTCTTATCACTTTATTTTGAATTTTCTCTTTAGTAATATTTCTTACAACTTTTTTTATAGGAATATGAGTAGTTATTGGTGAAACAGAAAATTTATTGTTGTAAATAAGCATCACTTCGTTTGTAGAATGAGTCTTGTGAGATAAATATTCAGTAATACCCGAGTATTGCTTTTTTAAGAAAGTTTTTTTTGAAACAGGTCCATTTATTAATACGAATTTGTCTTCTTTATTTTCGATAATTTCGAGGGATTTCTTAAAACAATTTCTTATATATAGATTAGATTTATTACTAATCTTATCAAATATCTTTTTATGCTTAAAATTTATATTAATTAAATTAATTTTCTTCTTTTCTGCATCTTTATAATTTGAAATACTATTAATTGGAAAATTACAATTTAGTTTTTTTAACTGTTTAATTAAAAGATTTTGATTTCCTATAATAATTATTTTTTTCTTAAATTTTTTTTTATTTCTAAAATATTTTCCAATTATTTCAGAAAAAACACTATAAGGCTCACCTAATACTATAAGGATATAATCAGTATTCATTAATTTTTGTATTTTGTTTTAACTTTTTATAATACAAAAGAGAAAACTGATTTAACTGTCTATTTCTCTCAAAACTAATTAATTCACTGAGTTCTTTATCCATATCTGTTATTTCTTTCATCTCTTTTTTATCATTAATTTTTATAATTAAATAACCATTTGGATATTTTAAAGGTTTTGTCATTTCACCCTTTTTTAATTTGTTTAAAATATTCGAAATATTCTTTGATAAAAGCGTTTCTTTTACCCATCCGATTTCACCACCTTTTGTTGCACTTTCAGAAATACTAAATTTTAAGGATGCAGCTTTAAAATTATTTTTTTTTATATAACCAAGTATTTCACTGTGTTTCTCCCCGATTTTTTCATTCTCATCTACTTCAAATAATAACTCTGAAAGGTTATATTCATATTTTTTGTTACTTGACAATTTTTTTAATAAAGAAGTTTCTAGATTTTTCT
>CACHLB010000005.1 GCA_902580505.1 uncultured Pelagibacteraceae bacterium | reverse complement strand
AATATTTGTACCAATAGTTGCTTTTGATAAATTCAGGAATAGAATTGGCTATGGTGGTGGATTTTATGATAGATATTTGGAAAAAATTTCTCAAATTAAAAAATGTGTAACAATTGGACTGGCTTTTTCACATCAAAAAGTTAATAAAATTAAAGTTGAAAATTTTGATAGAAAATTAGATTTAATTTTGACAGAACAATTAATGCAAAAATGAAAATTTTATTTTTAGGTGATATAGTTGGAGATGCAGGTTTTAAATCAGTAAAAAAAAACTTGCCAAATATAGTCTCAAAAAAAGGTATAGATTTTGTTTGTGTTAATGGTGAAAATGCAGCCAGTGATGGTGTGGGTCTAACTGAAAATATTGCTAATGAACTTTTTAATGTAGGTGTAGACGTAATTACAACAGGCAACCATGTATGGGATCAAAAAGAAATTTATGAATATATAAAAACTGAAAAAAAATTATTAAGACCAATAAATATGAGTGGAAATTTACCAGGTAAAGGTTTTTCCATATTCAATTCAAAAAAAAATCTCAAAGTAGGCGTGTTAAATCTTATGGGTAACGTTTTTATGAAAAAGAGTGATGATGTATTTAAAAGCGCTACTGAATTTATTGCACAAAAAAAAATTTCAAAAGATTATGATTTTTTAATAGTGGATTTTCATGGAGAAATAACAAGTGAAAAAATGGCTATCGGCAATTTATTTGATGGACATGCAACTTTAGTTGTAGGTACTCACACACACGTGCCAACAAATGATGCAAGAGTTTTAAAAAATGGAACTAGCTATATTACCGATGCTGGAATGTGTGGTGACTACGACTCGGTCATTGGTATGAATGCACAAAATTCAATTAACAGATTTCTAAAAAAAGAGTCTGTGAAACATTTTCCTGCCAATGGAGAAGCATCTCTGAGTGGGGTAATAGTAGATTGCGATGTAAGAAATGGACTTGCAATAAATATAGAAAGCTTCATTTTTGGTGGAAGTTTAAAAAACCTAAATTAATTATGGCTGGACATTCACATTGGGCGGGTATTAAACATAAAAAAGGTAAAGCTGACAAACAGAGATCAAAAATTTTTTCTAAACTTTCAAGAGAAATCACGGTGGCTGCAAAACTAGGAGATAAGAACCCTGATATGAATTCGAGACTAAGGTCTGCAATACAAGCAGCCAGATCAGCTAACATGCCAAAAGAAAATATTGAAAGAGCAATTGAAAAATCTTCTAATAATGATCAATCAAATTTTGAAAATATTAGGTATGAAGGGTTTGGACCGAGCAAATCCGCTGTAATAGTTGAAGCATTGACTGATAATAAAAATAGAACCGCCTCTAATATAAGAACAATATTTTCGAAAAATAACGGTTCATTAGGAACCCAGGGCTCTGCATCACATAACTTTCAAAGATTGGGTGTAATTAAAATAGACAAAAATGAAATTGAACAAGATAAAATTTTTGAATTAGCAATAGAGTCAGGTGCAAATGATTGTATTTCTCGTGATGAATTTCATGAAGTGCATACAGATATCGATGAAATATATGAGGTAAAAAAAAAATTTGAAAAATTTATTCAAAATTTTCTTTCTACTGAAATTGAGTGGCTGCCTATAAATAAAGTATCTCTTAAAGGTGAAGAAAATCAAAATATGGTAAAATTTTTAGAAACTCTTGAGGATGAGGATGACGTACAAAATGTTTATACAAATGTTAACTTTGAAGGTTAAATGATAATTGTTGGAATTGATCCGGGAATTGCAGGTGCTATATGTTTTTTTTCTAATGGGAAAGTTATTGATGTAATTGACATGCCTACAATGGCTGAAGGAAAAAAAAATAAAAAACAAGTTAATGGTAGGCAAATTTATAACGAAATAATGCTAATAAAAAGTAAGTTTATGAGTGAAAAAATAAGTGTAATAGTCGAACAAGTTTCTGCTATGCCAGGACAAGGTGTAACAAGCATGTTTAATTTTGGACAATCATTTGGAGTTATTAAAGGCATATGTTCTGCAATGGAACTTCCTATTTTTTATGTTAGACCAGCAAAATGGAAAAAACATTTTAATTTGATTAATTCTGAAAAAGATGCCAGTAGAACTAAAGTAATAGAGATGTTTCCTAAAATTTCTAATAAGTTATCAAGAAAAAAAGATAATAATAAAGCAGATGCTATTTTAATTGCTCAATATTTTGAAAACACAAGGGAAAACAACGATAACTAGACTTTTAGAGTTTTTTGAAGTCAAATTAATGACATATTTTAATGGGAAACGATTGAATGGAAGCAGATATTGCAACACAAAGCTTAGGTTTAGCAAGTAATACAGATTTTTCTTTAGTTAGTTTATTTTTGCGAGCAGATATAATTGTCAAGTCAGTAATCATAATATTAATTTTGAGTTCTATTTATTCATGGGCAATAATATTTGAAAAAATAAGAATGTTTAGAAAAATTAATAAAAGTGCAGAGGAATTTGAAGAGAAATTCTGGAAATCAAAGTCTGCTGAAACATTTTATAACAGTCTACCTTCAAATATTGAGGATCCTATGGCAAAATTATTTAAAAGTTCTATGCAAACAGTTATGAAAACTAGATCAAAATCAAATTTGTCTGAGAGACTATCTAGTGTTTTAGAAGTAAATATCGAGAAACAAATGGTTGCTGTAGAAAAGTATAATAGTTTTCTAGCAACTGTTGGGTCGACAGCTCCATTTATAGGATTGTTTGGAACTGTTTGGGGAATTATGAATTCATTTCAATCGATTGCAATTTCAAGAAATACTAGTCTTGCAATAGTAGCTCCAGGTATTGCCGAAGCTTTATTCGCAACTGCTCTTGGATTATTAGCTGCTATTCCAGCCGTAATTGCTTATAATAAATTTAATTCAGACTCTAGAAAATATTCACAAAAATTAGAAAATTTTTCAAAAAGATTCTTATCAATTATTTAAATGGGATTTAAGCTCAAAAGTTCAAAAAACGATCCAATGAGTGAAATTAATGTTACACCATTCGTTGATGTAATGTTGGTTTTACTAATTATATTCATGGTCACTGCACCATTACTTACTGTTGGAGTCCAGGTTGATTTGCCAGAAACCTCTGCTGACACTCTTCCTGAGGAAAATGAACCATTAACTTTAACAATTAATTCTAAAGGTGAAATTTTTATTCAGGAAACAAAAGTTGAGTTTAACAATTTAATTGTAAAAATATTAGCAGTTTCAAATAATAGAACTGATACAAGAATATATGTTAGGGGAGACAAAGCGATTAACTATGGAAGAGTTCTTGAAATAATGGGAATGCTTTCAGGGTCAGGATTTACAAAAGTAGCTTTAATATCTGAACCGAATAAAGAGAGATAAAGATTATGTATAGGGGTCTTTTAATCTCGTCTGGATTTCATGTTGCTATTGTTATGGTGAGTATCTTGGCTTTGCCATTTGTTGCCAAAAAACCTCTGGATATTCCGCCTCTCATTTCTGTTGAACTTATTCAAATAGCCGAAAAGACAAATATTCCTTTCGCACCAAAAGCATCAAAAATAATTGAGAAGGCAAAAAAAGAGAATGAAAAGCTTTTGTCTGAACAGGCTCCTCCAAAAAAAGTAAAAAAAGACGAAAAAAAAGAAGTTCAGACAGATAAAAAAAAAAATGAAATTTCTAAGGTTGCATCAAAAAAAACGCCAACCAGTGAAAATAAAATAGAAAAGTTAAAAAAAGAAAAATTAAATGCTGTACCTATGCCTGATGAAGATAAAAAAAAAATTCAACCTAAAGAAGAAATAAAGCAGAAACCTTCAAAAGAAATCAATGACGAAAATATAAAAAAAATAGTTCAAACTAAAAAACCTATTTTAGATGAAAAAAAAGTTAAACAAGAATCTGAATTTGAAAAAAAAGAAAAATTGGATTTAAATGAAATTGCAGCTTTAATTGATAAAAAAAAAGAAAATTTAGCAGAAACAAAAAAAGAAGTTGATAAGATTTCTCAATCAACTGATGAGACTATGGACTATTCAAAGCTAACATTAAGTGAGGAAGATGCTTTAAAGGCACAAATATTTACATGTTGGAGTGTTCCTATAGGTTTGCCATTTAGTGAGGATTTATTAGTTAGAGTTAAACTCCAATTAAAACCAGACGGAACAATTGAAAAGCTTGAAATGCTAGATCATGTAAAAATGAATACACCTGGTAAAGAAAAATTTAGAACACTAGCAGATAGTGTAAGGCGAGCCATTCAGCTGTGCAATCCATTAAAAGTTCCCACAAGTGGTTATGAAAGATGGAAAAATATGATTTTAAATTTTGATGCTCGTGATATGCTTGGAGGATGATGATTAGAATAATTAATTTATTTTTTATTATATTTTTTTTATTGTCAACCAAGGCTTATTCATTAATAGAGATTGATATAACAAGGGGTAATTTAGATCCATTACCAATTGCAGTTTCTCCATTGTTTCAAGATGACAATTCAAAAAGAAATTCAATTAATGAACTTAAAATTGAAAATGTTGGATCTGAGATTTCATTAGTTGTAGAAAATAATTTAAAAATTTCAGGTTTATTTAATCCTCTTAGTAAAGAGGCATTTTTACAAAAGCCAGATATTGCTCATTTAAAACCAAGATTTGAGGACTGGGCATTGATTAAAGCTCAAGCATTAATTACAGGCAAAGTAACAATTGAAGACAAAAAATTAAAAGTTGAATTTAGACTCTGGGATATTTTAGCTGGAAGAGAAATGATGGCTTTAGCATTTACAACGGTTCCAAGTAATTGGAGGAGAGTTGGACATATAATTTCTGATAAAGTTTATGAAAGATTAACTGGAGAAAAGGGATATTTTGACACCAGAATTATTTATGTATCTGAAGAAGGACCTAAAACTGCAAGAGTTAAGAAGTTGGCTATTATGGATCAAGACGGTTTTAACACAAAATATTTAACATTAGGAAATGAATTAGTTTTAACTCCTAGATTTAATCCGACAAGTCAGATGGTGACTTACCTATCTTATTTTAAAAATCTACCAAGAGTATATTTATTAGATATTGAAACTGGTACACAGGAGGTAGTTGGTGATTTTCCAGGAATGACATTTGCACCAAGATTTTCCCCAGATGGAAAGAAAATTATTATGAGTTTTGCTAAAGATGGTAACTCAGATATTTATACTATGGATTTAGAAAATAGAATTGTTGAGAGAATAACAAATCATCCATCAATTGATACATCGCCATCTTATTCACCTGATAATCGATTTATAACATTTAATTCTGATAGGAGTGGTTATCAACAAATTTACGTAATGAAATCTGATGGGTCAAATGTAAAAAGAATTTCATTTGGTAAAGGATTGTATGGCACGCCTGTATGGTCTCCAAGAGGTGATTTAATTGCATTCACAAAATTACATAAAGGGAAATTTTATATTGGAGTTATGCGAACAGATGGTTCAGGTGAGAGATTGTTAACTGAAAATTACTATCAAGAAGCTCCTTCATGGTCTCCTAATGGAAGAGTATTAATTTTTTATAGAGAGACCAAATCTAACGATAAAGGTGAAGGATTTAGTGCAAAACTTTGGTCTATAGATCTAACAGGATACAATGAAAGGCAGGTTCAAACAGAGACTGACGCCTCCGACCCATCTTGGTCATCTTTACTCAGTAATTAGGCCTTTTTTTATTAATTTTTAATATAAATTAAGTTGATTTTTATGCTTGAAACATCTAATTAGTTGTGAAAAAGTTCTAATAAAATATTAAGGAGCATTAATGAATTTTAGCAAATCATTTAGAAATACTTTTCTAGTTATATTATTAAGTTTAATCGTATCAGCTTGTGCAACGAAAAAAACCACTACAAAAGTAGAAGGTCAAATGCAAGGTGATGTTTATACAGGTACTGATACTGTTAAATATTTAGCTGACGGTGTTCCGGACAGAGTATTTTTTGCAACAAACGAGTCTATTTTAACAACTAAATCAAGAGACACACTAAGAAAACAAGCAAACTGGTTAAGAGAGAATTCTAGCATCAATGTTGTGGTCGAAGGTCACGCAGATGAAAGAGGAACAAGGGAATATAACTTGGCATTAGGCGAAAGAAGAGCAAATGCTGCTAAAGATTATCTTATCACTTACGGAATATCTGCTGACAGAATTTCAGTAATAAGTTATGGTAAAGAAAGACCTGTAGACTCAGGTTCAAACCCACTTTCTTGGTCGAAAAATAGAAGATCTGTAACCGTAAAAGCTAATTAAAGCTATTTGAAATATTTTAAAGACCCTAAGATTATTATAAATAATTTCAGGGTCTTTTTTTTGCCATCATTATAATTAAAAAATAATTTAATGTTTAAAAAGTACACCAACATTTTTACTTATATAATCTCTATATTTTTTATTTCATTCAGTGCAGCTTCTGAGGAACTGAGCATGAGAGAAATTTTAGAAATTATTCAAAAAGATCTTAGAACTTTGGAAAGGGCAGTTTATTCAGAATCATTTCAGAAAAAAACTGGAGGTGAAACTGCTTTGACAAATAAGGAAACGGAAGATGTCTTAACAAGACATCTATTAAAATTGTCAGAAATAGAAAAACAATTTCAAAATCTGACTAACAAATTTGAAGAAATTAATTTTAAAGTAGATAAATTATCGTCAAGACTGTCTAAAACACAAGCAGATAATCAATTAAGATTTCAAGATTTAGAAAACAATTCTAACCTCGTTCAAAAAAGTGATAACAATC
Organism: uncultured Pelagibacteraceae bacterium; assembly: GCA_902580505.1. Taxonomy (GTDB): domain Bacteria; phylum Pseudomonadota; class Alphaproteobacteria; order Pelagibacterales; family Pelagibacteraceae; genus Pelagibacter. The sequence goes on along the minus strand of CACHLB010000005.1, from coordinate 66,825 downwards.
AAGAAAACTTAGTTACAAATGAAAATCTAGATAATGATCTAGCCAGCAAAAAAATCATGCCAGGCACATCTCAACCTCAAGAGTTAGGAACAATATCATATAAGGACATGACAGACACAAATGAGACACAAGCTATACAGTCTGTCGAAACTACCCAGACAATTTTGACAGAAAATTTTATAAACGAAGAAAAAATTTTACCTGACGCTTCTCCTTTAGAGCAATATGAATTCGCAACTAGTTTTTTAAAGGTGGGAGATTATAATATGGCAGAAAGAGCATTCAGAGAATTTGTTGATACAAATCCAGATAATGATCTTTCCGGAAACGCACAGTATTGGTATGCAGAAACTTTTAGAATAAGACAGCTCTACACAGATGCAGCATCTGCTTATTTAGAGGGTTACCAAAAATATCCCAAGAGTGAAAAAGCACCTATTAACCTTTTGAAGCTTGGTGTATCTTTAGTTCAAATAGGAGAGAAAGATCAGGGTTGCTTAATGATTGCTGGTGTTAAAAAACAGTATCCAAATGCCACTCAATCAGTTCTTCAAAAAGCCAAATATGAAGAGAAAAAGTTTGAGTGTACCAAAGAAAACTCCTAATTTTTATTTAACAAAATTAAAGGATCCTAAAGTTAAAAAATTATATAAAGTATTTTCAAATAATCTTACTTCTTTAGATGTTGGAAAAAAAAAAATAATGGTTGGAGTATCGGGAGGTGCTGATAGCTTATCTATTTTATTTTTTTCTCAGTGTTATGCGTTAAAACACAAGATAAAATTGCATCCAGTAATAATTGATCACAATCTAAGAAAAGAATCATCTATTGAAGCTAAAAATTTAAAATTTAAACTTAAAAAAAACTTCAGCATTAATTGCAAAATTTTAAAAAAAAAAAATTTTAAAATTAATAAAAATATACAATCTTGCGCAAGAGACCTTAGGTATGATTTATTTTATAAAGAATGTAGTAAGCATAATATTGGATATCTCTTATTAGGCCATCACAAAAATGATATGATAGAAAATTTTTTTATAAGATTGCTTAGAGGCTCTGGTTTAAAAGGACTTGTTTCTTTTGACAAGAATGTGAGTGATTATAATGATATAAAGATTGTGAGACCATTTTTGTCTATTTCAAAAAAAGAATTAGTTAATATTAATAAAAAAACATTTGGCTTTTTTGTAGATGATCCTTCAAATAATAATGATAAATATTTAAGGAGTAGAATTAGAAAACTTTTAAGAAATTTAGATAAGGAAGGTTTAAACTTTGATAAATTCTATTTAACTTTAAAAAATTTGTCAAAAAGTAATCAAGTTATTGAATTTTTTGTTGAGAAAAATGTTGTTGAAAATTCAAAATATTCTCAAAAAAATAAAAAAATTATTTTAAACCAATCTTTTTTTAAAAATCCTGATGAAATTATTTTAAGAAGCTTTATGCAAGTAATTCAACTTATCAGTAAGAAAAAAAACTATCCACGAGGCAAAAAAGTGTTAGGTCTCTTGGATTCTTTAAAGTTTTCAAACAAAAATGTAAAATTGACACTTTCTGGATGTATTATTGAAAAAATTAGTGATTCAGTGATTATTTACCCAGAAAAATGATAATTTTTTTTGTTAAATGATCAAAATGACACTTGTTAATTTACTAATAATTCTTAATTTAGTTCTTTATGAATTTTAAAAACTTAGCTATGTGGGGAATAATCGTTATTTTGACGATCGGGCTATATAATATGTTTAAAAACCCTCAGGGGTCTATTTCCCAAAAAAATAAAATTATTTTCTCTCAATTCTTAACAGAAGTAGATAACGGTAGAGTGGTTAAAGTTGAAATACAGGGAAAAAATATAAAAGGTGTGTTATCAAATGGAAATCAATTTACTACCTATGCACCTGAAGACCCGAACTTAATTCAGAAGCTAAGCGATAAAGGTGTTAGCATTTCTGCCAGTCCATTAGAGGAAAAAATGCCTTCATTATTAGGAATACTTCTCTCATGGTTCCCAATGCTTTTATTAATTGCTGTTTGGATTTTCTTTATGAGACAAATGCAAGGAGGAAAAGGTGGTGCAATGGGCTTTGGAAGATCTAAAGCAAAAATGATGAATGAAGTTAAAGGAAAAGTTACTTTTAATGATGTTGCTGGTGTCGAGGAAGCTAAAGAGGAAGTTGAGGAAGTAGTAGAATTTTTAAAAGATCCGAGAAAGTTCAGTAGATTAGGTGGCAAGATACCAAGAGGATGTTTATTAGTAGGTCCCCCAGGCACTGGTAAGACATTATTAGCAAGAGCAATCGCTGGTGAAGCTGGAGTTCCATTCTTTACGATTTCTGGATCAGATTTCGTTGAAATGTTTGTTGGTGTTGGAGCTTCAAGAGTGAGAGATATGTTTGAGCAAGGTAAGAAACATTCGCCATGTATAATTTTCATTGACGAAATTGATGCTGTCGGAAGAAGCAGAGGAGCAGGTCTTGGTGGAGGTAATGATGAAAGAGAGCAAACACTAAATCAGCTGTTAGTTGAGATGGATGGTTTTGATACTAATGAAGGTGTAATTATTATTGCTGCTACTAATAGACCAGACGTATTAGATCCAGCTCTTTTAAGACCAGGAAGATTTGATAGACAAGTTGTTGTTTCTAATCCAGATCTAATCGGTAGAGAAAAGATTTTAAAAGTCCACGCAAAGAAAATTTCAATGGCGCCCGATGTTAATTTAAGAACAGTTGCTAGAGGAACACCAGGATTTTCTGGAGCAGATTTAGCAAACCTTGTAAACGAGGCTGCATTGCTAGCTGCAAGAAAAAATAAAAGGATTGTGACATATCAAGAATTTGAAGAAGCTAAAGATAAAGTGATGATGGGATCTGAGAGAAGATCTATGGTTATGTCAGAAGAGGAGAAGAAGTTAACTGCTTATCATGAGGCAGGACATGCAATTGTAACGATAAATGAAAAGGCCGCTTATCCTATTCATAAAGCAACAATAATACCAAGAGGAAGAGCTTTAGGAATGGTCATGCAATTACCTGAAAGAGACGAAGTTTCACAAACAAGAGAACAACTTCATGCACAAATGGCCATTGCAATGGGCGGAAGAGTTGCGGAAGAAATAATTTTTGGAGATGATAAAGTAACTACAGGAGCAGCAAGCGATATTGAACAAGCAACAAAAAGAGCAAGAGCGATGGTTATGCGAGCTGGATTAAGTAAAGAGATGGGACCAGTCGCTTACGGTGAAAACGAGGAAGAAGTATTTCTAGGAAGATCTGTTGCAAGACAACAAAATATGTCAGAGGAAACTGCGAGAAAAGTAGATAGCGAAATTAGAAAATTTGTTGATATGGGTTACGAAAGAGCAAGAAAAGTATTGACCGAAAAAATCGATGATCTGCATAAACTTGCAAAAGCTTTACTTACTTATGAAACTTTAACAGGTGCAGAAATTGAGGATTTAATAAATAAAAACATATATCCTAAAAATAAAGAAGATCTCAAAGTTGAGGATGATGATCAAAGTTCAGCACTTGGTTCAATGGGCCTAAAACCTAAGATAGTGCACTAAGCACTAATGAATAAATATTACACTAAAGCGTGTAATTTTTACTACGGAACAGCAGCAAAAACATATATTAAAAAAAAAAAATCCATACCTCTTAATGGCTATAATCATATTTCTTTTGATAAAATAGAAATTATTGACAGAAAAAAAACAAAAATTATTAATCTCAAGGATATTAGTAAACTTCCAAATAAATTAAAAAATAAGGTTAAGAGAGATTTAAAAAATATAAAAAAAAAGAGAACGTTTAAAAAATTAAATTTATCTAACATTCCAATTTTAATGGGTATAATTAATTTAACTCCAGATAGTTTTTCTGATGGTGGTAAATATAATAAAAAAAATTTAGCAAAAAAACGTTTATATAACTTATTATCAAGTGGAGCACAAATAATAGATGTAGGTGGAGAGTCTACAAGGCCAGGTGCAAATGATGTTCACCCTATGAAAGAATGGGATAGAATTAAGTTTATTTTAAAAATTTTAAAAAATAAAAAAAGTTTTATTTCATTAGATACTAGAAAAAGTTTTGTGATGGAGAAAGCATCTAAAATAAAAATAGATCTTATAAATGATGTATCTGGATTAACTTATGATTCCAGAACTATAAATTATTTAAAAAAAACAAAAAAACCTTTTGTTATTCATCATATGAAAGGAACACCAAAGAATATGCAAATCAAACCCACATATAAAAATGTGCTACTTGATATCTATGACTTCTTTGAAACAAAATTAAAATATCTGAGAAAACAAGGCATTAAACATAATAATATTATATTAGATCCTGGAATTGGGTTTGGAAAAAATTTGAAACATAATATTACCCTCCTAAAGAATATTTCTATTTTTCATTCATTAGGACTTCCTATAATGTTAGGGTTATCTAGAAAAAAATTTATTAAAGATATTTCAAAAAAAAATGATACTAAAGATAGAATTGGTGGAACTATATCCTCATGTATTCAAGCATATCTTCAAGGTGTTCAAATTCTGAGGGTCCATGATGTTAAAGAAGTTAACCAGGCATTTAAAGTTTTTAAAGAATTGCAAATTTAAATATGATTAAAAAATATTTTGGCACAGATGGAATTAGGGGAAAAGTAAATGGATCTAAAATAAATGGAGAAATGTTTTTTAAATTTGGCCTAGCTGCTGGCACATATTTTAAAAATTTAAAAAAAAGTAAACAAATAGCAATTATTGCAAAAGATACAAGATTGTCGGGTTATACGCTTGAACCAGCTTTAGTATCTGGATTAGCTTCAGCAGGAATGCATATTTATACTTTAGGACCACTACCGACAAATGGTCTAGCAATGCTTACAAAAAAAATGAGAGCAAACATGGGTATAATGATTACTGCATCTCATAATCCCTTTTATGACAATGGATTAAAGCTATTTGGACCAGATGGACTAAAACTTTCTGACAAAATCGAAAAAAAAATTGAAAAGTTAATTGACTCAAAGATAACAAAAAATCTTTCAAAACCAATTGAATTAGGTAGAGTTAAAAGATTAGAAGATGCTAATGAAAAATATATAAAAATATTAAAACAAAATTTTCCATCTTCTTTTAGTCTAAATGGAATTAAAATTGCATTAGATTGTGCAAACGGAGCTGGTTATAAAGCTGGTCCTGAATTATTTAAATCACTAGGTGCTAAATTATATAGCGCTGGCATATCTCCAAATGGATTAAATATAAATCTTAAATCTGGATCTACTTATCCAAGTAAAATTTGTCAAATGACAAAAAAAAATAAAGCTCATATAGGTATTTCATTAGATGGTGATGCAGACAGAATAATTGTCTGTGATGAAAAAGGGAAAATTATCGATGGTGATAAAATTCTTGCTATGCTGGGTGAGAGATGGAAAAGAAAAAAGATTTTAAAAGGAGGTGTTGTTGGTACATTAATGTCAAATTATGGCTTAGAAAATTTTTTTAAAAATATTAGAATTAAATTTTTAAGATCAGATGTAGGAGATAGATACGTAAAAGAAAAAATGAAAATAAATAAATTTAATTTAGGTGGAGAACAATCGGGTCATATAATTCTTGGGAAGTTTGCAACCACGGGAGATGGATTATTGGTTGCTTTGGAAATACTATTTTCATTAAGAAAAAGAAAGAAAGCAAGTGAGCTTTTTAATAAATTTAAACCCACTCCTCAAATATTAGAAAATATAGAAGTTAAAGATAAATCAATTATTAATTCTCTAAAATGTAAAAAAGCAATAAATAAAGCAAATAAAATAATTAAAAATAAAGGTAGAATATTAGTTAGAAAATCTGGTACTGAACAAAAAATAAGAATCATGAGCGAGTCAGAAGATTCAAGTTTAAATAAATTGTGTGTTAAAATAATTAAAAAATCTATTCTATAAATTGAAAATCAAATCTAAAATATTAATTATTGCAGGATCAGACTCTTCTGGAGGAGCAGGCATTCAAGCAGATATTAAATCAGTTACTTCTCTTGGTTCTTTCGCAATGACAGCAATAACAGCGGTTACAGCTCAGAATACTACGGGTGTTAAGTCTATAATACCAATGCCTATTAAAGAAATTTCTAATCAAATTGAATTTACGTCAAAAGATATCAAGCCAGATTCAGTAAAAATAGGAATGCTGCATTCTACCAAAGTTATAAACTCAGTGTTAAAATCAATAAAAAAATCAAATTTAAAAAAAATAATATTAGATCCCGTTATGGTAGCCAAAGGTGGATCCAAGCTTATTGATAATAAAGCTATTTTAGTTTTAAAAAAAAAACTTATTAAAAAAGTTGATTTAATAACACCAAATATTCCTGAAGCAGAAATATTAACTAAAATTAAAATTAACTCTGTGCTGGATATGAAAAATGCAGCTAAAGTATTACTAGATTTAGGTGCTAAGAACGTTTTAATTAAAGGTGGTCATTCAAGTTCTAAAACCTTGAAAGATATTTTCGTAAATAAAAAAGAAACTAAAATCTTTACAAATAAAAAAATTAAAACTAAAAACACTCATGGAACTGGTTGTACGTTATCCAGTGCAATTGCAACATATTATGGATGTGGAAAAACTCTAAAGAAATCTTGTGAGTTAGGTATTAGATATGTAAACAATGCCATTAGGACAAGACCAAACTTTGGAAAAGGAAATGGACCAATTAACCATTTAAATAGTTTTATAATAGAAAAGAAATTTAGATGAATAATGTAGTAGTTGTTGGATCTCAGTGGGGAGATGAAGGAAAAGGGAAAATAGTTGATTGGTTATCCAGCGAAGCGGATGTTGTCATTAGATTCCAAGGAGGACATAACGCTGGTCATACTTTAGTCATAGATGGTGTTACTTATAAATTAAGATTATTACCATCTGGAATTGTAAGAAAAAGTAAAATTTCTATTATAGGTAATGGTGTTGTAGTAGATCCTTGGGCACTTTTAGATGAAATCGAAGAAGCTAAATCTAAAGGTGTAGAAATCAATGAAAATAATCTGATATTGTCAGAGGCTGCCACATTAATTTTACCATTTCATAGAGAAATGGATGAAATAAGAGAAGACTCTGCGGGTAAATCGAAAATTGGAACTACCAGAAGAGGAATTGGTCCAGCGTATGAAGATAAAGTAGGTAGAAGATCAATAAGAGTAATGGATCTTGCATCAAAACAAAATCTTGAAAATCGATTATCACTAGTACTTGAGCATCACAATGCAATCCGAAAGGGATTGGGTAAGCCAATATATGAAAAACATAAACTAGTTGAGGAATTATTAAAAATAGCTCCAAATATTTTAAAATATTCAGCGCCTGTTTGGAGAAAAATAGATCAATTTAAATCAGAAAATAAAAAAATATTATTTGAAGGGGCTCAAGGAATATTGCTTGATGTCGATCATGGAACATATCCATATGTAACTTCATCAAATACGGTTGCAGCTTCAGCAGCAACAGGATCTGGATGTGGTCCAAATTCAGTAAATTATGTGTTGGGAATTACAAAAGCATATACAACAAGGGTAGGTGAAGGACCTTTCCCAACAGAATTAACAGATGATATTGGCAACCATTTAGGTGAAAAGGGACATGAATTTGGAACTGTTACAAGCAGAAAAAGAAGATGTGGCTGGTTTGATGGAGTTTTAGTTAGACAAACTATCAAGATTTCAGGCATTGATGGAATAGCATTAACAAAATTAGATGTATTAGATGAACTTGATGAAATAAATCTTTGTGTAGCTTATGAACTAAATGGCAAAGAAATAGATTATTTCCCTGCATCTGTTGAAGATCAGTTAAATGTCAAACCAATTTATAAAACATTCATGGGTTGGAAATCTAAAACTCAAGGAATAAAAAAATTTGAAGATTTACCCGATAATGCAAAGATTTATGTAAAAGCTGTTGAAGAGTTCACTGAGACAAAAATATCCAGTATTTCAACAAGCCCAGAGAGAAAAGATACCATTCTTTTAATAGATCCATTTAAGTAATATTACAATTAATTTAATTAATATTAAAATTCAGCATATATTACCAACATGAACAATAAATATATTCTCATATTTATTTTTTTTTTTGTTATTTTAATCAATCCTAAGCATGTATACGCTGTTGATTTATCATCAACTACTCCATCAGATAATGCAACACAGATTGCAGTGAATACTGGAATAGATCTCGTGTGGCTAGCATCAGGGTCTGTAACAGCAAATAACGGTAATGTAATTTTAAAAAAAACAGCAGATGACAGTACTGTTGAAACTTTTTCTACTAATGGAATGTTTTTAGCTATGAGTTTGTCCGCTCCAGCAACACTTACAGCTACATTTGCTTTATCATCAAATTTAGATGAGGATACTGAATATTATATCCTAGTTGATAGTGCAGCATTTAATAATTTTGATGGTATTTCAAGTAAAACAGAATTAAATTTTAAAACAGTAGATAATAATAATCCTACTTTAACATCTACCTCGCCATCTGATGATGCATCTAATGTTAGTGTATCATCAAATATAGTTCTTACATTTAATGAAGCTGTAGATGCCGAAAGTGGAAATATTGATATAATAAATACATCAACAGGCGAAGCGATAGAGATTGATGTAACAGGATCTTTATTATCTGGAAGTGGAACAACCGAAATTACTATTAATCCATCATCTGACTTAGAAAATGATACATCCTATCATGTAAAAATAGATTCAACCGCATTTGATGATGCAGTTGGAAACTCTTATGCTGGTATTTCAAACACAACAACTTTAAATTTTACTACCGCAAAAGGTCAAATTTTTAACGATACTGTAAAAACTTTAGTAAAAAATCAAACAACAGCTTCAATTCAATCAATGACTCATTCATTAAATAGAGTAAATAGCCGCTTAAATTTTATAAGACCAATTCAAAATAGTAACACTTCAAGAAATAAAATAGCATTAAATTTTAATGACCCTTACGCAAACAAAATAGTTGATGTTTTAACAACTAACTTAATAAAATATGAAAAAAAAAAGAGAAAATTTGCTTTTTGGAGTGAAGGCAACCTTTCTTTTGGTAGAATAAATAACAAAGGTAAAGACTTAGGCCAGGATCTTAGTACTAAGGGTTTTACATTAGGACTAGATAAAAAAATTACAGATCTAAAAACTATAGGTTTAGCATTAAATCAATCTGAGCAAGAAACTCAAATTGGGAGTAATGATGCACATATGGATGCAACAGCAAAATCTTTGTTAATCTATGGAAGTAACCAATTTTTTGAAAATCGATATTTCGAGGCTGCCATTGGATTTGGAGAAACGGAAATCGATATCAATAGAAAAGTATCTGGAGGAAATAATAAAGGCCTAAGAGATGGAAAACAATTATTTGGAAGCTTCACTTACTTGTACGAACCACTAGAGCAAAAAGAAAATAAAAACTTAAATTACTATTCTAGAATAGATTTGGGTTATACTATATTAGACGATTATATTGAAAGTGGTGATGGTGATTCAATTAATTACAATGATCAAAAAATAAAAAGTTCGTCATTATCTTTTGGATTTAATTTTTCAAATATATTAGAGATAGATCAAGGATTTATTACTCCTTTAATACAGTTTGAAATTGGTAAAAATAAAACAATAAATTCACTATCAGAAGCTTATTATGTAAATGATTCTTCAACTATTTATGCTAATGCAATATCTGATCAAAATACATCACATGCAAAACTAACCCTTGGAATAGGGGCTGCGTTGCAAGATGATTTAAATATAAGTTTCATGGTCGATCATTATAGAAATGATAACGAAGCATTTAATACCAGTTTAACTGCAAATATTAGAAAAGAATTTTAATAATCTTAATTAGCTGGTAATAAATTTTTTGATTTAGCAGAGTTCAGCATATGTTTTTGAAGTTTTTCAAAAGCTTTATTTTCAATTTGTCTTATTCTTTCTCTGCTTATTTTAAATTTCTTACTTAAGTCTTCTAAAGTTATTGGATCATCTGTCAATCTTCTCGAGTAAAGGATTTCTTTTTCTCTTTCATTTAAAATTTTAATAGAGTCTTGAAGAAGATCTTTTCGTTGTTCCATTTCTTCATTTTGTGCAAATTTAAGTTCTTGATCCATATCATTATCGACGATCCAATCTTGCCATTCATCACCGTCTTCTCCAATCGGTGCATTTAAAGACTGCTCTTTTCCTGAAAGCCTTCTATTCATAGATACTACTTCTTGTTCACTAACATCTAATCTGTTAGCTATATCTTTCACGTGCTCATCACGTAAGTCACCCTCAGTTCTAGGTGCAATTTGATTTTTTAACTTCTTTAAGTTGAAAAAAAGCTTCTTCTGAGCTGTTGTAGTTCCAATTTTTACTAAGCTCCATGATCTTAAAATATATTCTTGAATAGAAGCTTTAATCCACCACATTGCATAAGTTGCAAGTCTAAAACCTTTTTCTGGTTCAAATTTTTTAACTGCTTGCATTAAACCTACGTTACCTTCTGAAATCATTTCATTAAGAGGCAAACCATAACCTTTGTAACCCATTGCTATTTTAGCAACTAGTCTTAGATGACTTGTAACAAGTTTTTCAGCTGATTTAACATTTCCTGTAGTTTGCCAGTTTTTAGCAAGCATATATTCTTCTTCTGCATCTAGCATAGGGAATTTTTTTATCTGAGCTAGATATGCAGCTAAACCACCTTCATTCGAAAGCGTAGGCAAGTTGTAAGTATTATTACTCATCGGATGTATTTATGTAATAGAGAAATTTTTTTTTACAATCGTTTTATTTACTTAATTTTCTTAGTTTTTTTAAGATATCACCTAATTCGTTTGGAATATTTGAAGAAAATTCTAATCTTTCCTCTGTCCTAGGATGGTCAAATCCCAACTGTTTTGCATGCAAAAATTGTCTATCTAGATTTAGAATTTTATTATTAAGATCTTTATCAATGTTTTTAAATTTTTTAAATTTCTTTTTATATTTTTTATCTCCAAGAATATTATTACCTTTGTATGACATATGAACTCTTATTTGATGAGTTCTTCCAGTTTCTAATTTACATTGTATAAAACTAAAAGTTGGAACTTTATCATTCTCAAAAAGCTCTAAAGTTTCGTAGTGTGTAATTGCTTTTTTACCTTTGCTAGATGACACTTCCATCATTTGTCTATTTTTTGAACTTCTAGTTATGAATGTTTCAATTGTTCCTTTTTGAGGTCTTAATTTTCCCCATATTAAAGTTTGATATACTCTTGTTATAGTGTGTTCAGAAAATTGAATTGATAATTTTTCATGAGCTGAATTATTTTTTGCAATTACAATTAATCCTGATGTATCTTTATCAATTCTGTGAACTATACCAGGTCTAAGCTCATCTCCTATGTTAGATAAATTTTTACTATCATAATTCATTAATGCGTTAACTATCGTATTATCATAATTACCAGCACCAGGATGCATTGAAATTCCAGAAGGTTTGTCAATTACGATTAAGTCTTCATCTTCATAAATTATATTTAATTTAAAATCGTATGGTTTTAAGCTTTGTTTCTTAGGTTCAATAATTTCGAGTTCAATTTTGTCATTTATTTTAGTCTTAATCGAAGGATCTTTGATTATTCTCTCATTAATTTTTAATTTACTATCTAGTATTAAATTTTTTACTCTAGTTCTGCTTAAGCTTTTGTCATGATTTGCTAATATCATGTCTACTCTCTTGTTATTATCGCCTTCTTTAACAATAATATTAATGATATTTTTCATAAATTATTATATTAAACTAGTATGCGTTCGTAGCTCAACTGGATAGAGCGCCAGATTTCGGCTCTGGAGGTTCAGGGTTCGACTCCTTGCGGGCGCACCACTATTCGCCCATATTAATAAGCGTCCCTTTATTTTTTGCGACATTGAATGAATAATAGAATAATACAATCGATAATACAAAGTAAACCCCATTCCACAAGAATGCATAATAGATATTTTGAATATCTACAGTTTGATTAATCAAAATATTTCTTGCCTCTTCAAAAATATATACCAACGGTAATAAGTAAGCTATTTTCTGAAACACTTCTGGCAATATTTCAATTGGATAATAAATGCATCCAAATGGAGCTAATAAAAACATTGTAGACCATGCTATATTTTCAAAAGAGGGCCCATATCTCAATAAACCAGCCGATACCAGGATACCAAGTGTTATTCCAAATAAATATAGGCTCAAAAATAAAAAAAATAAAAATATTCCTAAATCCAAAATAGAAATACCGAATAATGGAGAAGTTAAAAGTACTGCTGGTATTAAACCTATAAGAGCTCTTATTAAAGCAGTAGCAACAAGTGAAGTTAATATTTCACCAATTTTCATTGGGGCAATAAATAAATTTGTAAAGTTCCTACTCCAAATTTCCTCAAGAAATAGCATATTAAATCCAATACTAGTTCTAAAAAGAAAATCATAAAGGATTGCGCAAGTTAATATAACTCCAACTGCATTATTATAATATGTTGTATGTGTAGCAAAAAAATTTGAGATGAATCCCCATAATGTAATTTGAATAGTCGGCCAATAAACAAGATCCAAAACCCTTGGGAAAGATCTGGTAATTAAATAAAAATGTCTTAAAAAAAGACCATACATTCTAGTTAAGCTCATTTTTGCTCCTAGATAATTTTAAAAAAACTTCTTCAAGGTTTTTTCTGCCATGTTTATTGATTAATTCTTTAGGATTTCCTTTATCGATTATAATTCCATCTTTCATCATTAGAATTGACTTACAAAGTCTAGTGACTTCATTCATATTATGAGAGGCAAGAAGTATAGATATTTTTTTTTCTTTTTTATAATCTTCCAAAAAAGACCTAACGAAATCACCTACTTCTGGATCTAATGATGCGGTTGGTTCATCTAATAGCAATACTTTTGGTTCATTGATTAATGCTTTTGCCAAACTAACTCTATTTTTTTGTCCAGATGATAATTCACCTGTAATGCTATTAAGCAATCCTTCCAATCTTAATTTTTCTGATAAAAATTCAATCCTCTCATTAATATTATTTATTTTATATAATTTTCCATAAACGGTTAGATTTTGTTTAACTGTAAGTTTTTTTGGTAATTCAATATATGGAGATATGAAGTTTATTTGTTCCAAGATTTCAATTCTATTTCCCTCCAATTTTTGACCATTTATCAAAATTTCTCCACTAGTTGGTTTTAAAAGTCCTAATAACATACCAATGGTGGTTGTTTTGCCTGAGCCATTTGGACCTAATAGGCCTAAAATTTCGTCTTCTTTTATGTTGAAGCTTATACCTTTTACAGCCTTATTCTTTCCATAATTTTTTTTAATATTTTTTACTTCGACTAAATTTTTCATTTTTTTGATGCTCTAAGAAGTCTATCGTTAATCACTAATCCAAAGTTTCGGTTTGGTATTCTTTGCACAGCTATTTTTTTGTAACCTAGCTTCTTAATTTTTCTTAATGTTTTATACAAATTTTTACCACTCTCCATTAGATTATTTGTCTTACTCAAATAAAAATAATTCTTATTACTTTCTTTTTTCTTCTTGATTAGGATAAAAGCCTCATCTTTTTTTATTTTAACTGCGTTTAATCTAATAGGTATACCTGGTGAATAATGAACTCTCCTTCTTCCTGGAGAATTTATATTGTTTTTACCATGCAATTTAGTTTTTAAATTTATTTTTAATTTTTTTTTTAATATAGAAATATCTAAACCGCCCAATCTTAAAATTTGGGGTTTTTTTACTAAACTTATTATCGTAGACTCAACTCCAACTTTTGACCTTCCACCTTCTAGAATAAATTTAATTTTTTCTCCAAATTCATCATATACATCATCCTTTGTCACTGGACTTATCCCTTCAGAAATATTTGCGCTTGGTGCTGCTAAAGGATATTTTAAAGATTTTAATAATATTCTAGCGGTTCGGTGACTTGGAAATCTTACACCTAACGTTTTTCTGTTATTGGTAACGTTTTTTGAAATTTTGCTTTTATTTTTTAGTTTTAATATAAAGGTAATTGGTCCAGGACATAATGAATTATAAAGTTTATAAAACAAAGTATTTGTCTCACAATCTTTTTCCAAATCTTTAATATTATAATAATGAACTATTAAGGGGTTATCAGAAGGTCTTCCTTTTAATTTAAATATTTTTTTAGTGCCTTTATCAGAATAAGCATTAGCAGCTAATCCATAGACAGTTTCTGTAGGTATTCCAATACATTCGTTATTATTTAAATATTTTACCGCTTTTTTAATATTTGAATCATTAATTTTCATATAATATTACAAACTATTATATGAATGAAAAAATTTTGCCAGATGATATTGAATTAAAATCTTTGAGTGAACTCACAGATATAGCAGATCGCTTAATTCAAAAATTAGAAAATAAAAAAAATTTGGAAGAATCCATTGAAGATTATCAATATTTAATAAAATTAAACAATATAATAGAAAAAAAATTTCAAATGGACTCAAAAAATATATCTGAAAGTACCAAGCTAAAAATAGAAGAATTAACCTCAAAAAAAAATGAAAAAAAAATTAGTTAAAACTGTTAATGAAGTAAATAAATTTTTAAAAAATTACTTAGCAAAACAAAAAAAAACAGATCTAATTATACCTATTAAATATGGTTTATTTCCTGGAGGAAAAAAAATAAGATCTAAACTTATTTTTGATGTTGGAAAAATTTTTAATGTAGAAAAAAAATATCTTTTATATTTAAGTTCAGCTGTTGAATGTATACACGCTTATTCACTAATACATGACGATTTACCGTGTATGGATGATGATGATATTAGAAGAGGTAAACTAACTACACATAAAAAATTTGGAGAATCAACAGCAGTTTTAGCTGGAAACTCCCTTTTGACATTAGCTTTTGAAATTTTATCTGATCCAAAGTTCAATATAAATAACAATAAAAAAATATCCCTAATAAATCTAATATCTCAATCGTCAGGACACCAAGGAATAGCTGGAGGTCAATTTTTGGATTTAAATTATGAAAGAAAAAAAGTTTCTAAACAAAAAGTTATAGATATGGAAATTAAAAAGACTGGAAAATTATTTTCATTCAGCTGTTTGTCTCCAGTTATTTTGACAAATAAAAAAGATCAAATAAAAAAATTCTCAATTATTGGTGAAAAAATTGGTTTACTTTTTCAAATTGCAGATGATTTAATTGATTATAGCAGTACATCAAAAACCGCAGGAAAAAAAACAAATAAAGATTCAAAAAGGGGAAAAGCAACATTAATAAGTTTACTAGGATATAAAAATGCTATTAAATATGCTTCAAAACTGAAAAAAGAAATATTTAATAGTTTAGTTAGCTATGGAAATAATGCTAGTGATTTAAAAGAGACAATTGAATTTATATTAAGTAGAAATAAATAAATGCAAAATTATAAATATTTAAATAATATTAATTTTCCTTCAGATATAAAAAAACTCAATAACGAAGAATTGAAAGTTCTATCAGAAGAAGTAAGAAACGAAATGATTGATGCTGTTTCAAAAACAGGTGGTCATCTAGGTGCGGGCCTAGGTGTTGTAGAATTAACAGTAGCACTTCACCATGTTTTTGACACCCCAAAGGACAAATTGATATGGGATGTTGGCCATCAATCATACCCTCATAAAATTTTAACAGGAAGAAAAGATAAAATACGAACTTTACGACAAGGAAGTGGACTATCTGGTTTTACAAAGCGATCAGAAAGTGAATTTGACCCCTTTGGTGCAGCTCACAGTTCTACTTCTATTTCTGCCGGACTTGGCATTGCAACAGCAAATAAATTATCAAATAAATCAGATCAGGTTATAGCAGTTATTGGTGACGGTGCCATGAGCGCAGGAATGGCATATGAAGCTATGAATAATGCTGGAGACTCAAAAACAAAAATGATCGTAATTTTGAATGACAATGATATGTCAATTGCAAAACCAGTTGGTGCAATGAAATCTTATCTTGCTAAAATTTTTTCAGGTAAGATTTATTTTAGTTTCAGAGAAACAATTAAAATGATTATTTCATCATTTTCAAAAAGATTTAGTAAAAAGGCTGGAAAGGCTGAAGATTTTTTGAGATCAGCTGTCACAGGCGGTACATTATTTAATTCATTAGGTTTTTATTATGTTGGTCCAATTGATGGTCATGATTTAGATGTACTATTGCCAATTTTAAAAAATGCAAAAGAAAGCAATCATAATAGTCCAATACTAATTCATATAAAAACTCAAAAAGGTAAAGGATATAGTTTTGCTGAAAAATCAGATGATAAATATCATGGAGTTACAAAATTTGATGTTCAAACTGGAGTACAACAAAAATCAAAAACCAAAGCTCCTGCTTTTACAAAGGTATTTGCAAATGCATTAATAGAGCATGCAAAGAAAGATAGTAAAATTGTAGGTATAACCGCAGCTATGCCGTCCGGGACAGGAATGGACGCATTTAGTAAAGTTTTCCCAGATAGAACTTTTGATGTTGGAATTGCCGAGCAACATGCCGTTACTTTTGCTGCAGGTTTAGCAACAGAGGGTTATAAGCCTTATGCAGCAATTTATTCAACATTTCTACAAAGAGCTTATGATCAAGTAGTTCATGATGTTGCAATTCAAAGTTTACCAGTAAGATTTGCAATTGATAGAGCTGGTTTAGTTGGTGCCGATGGAGCCACTCATGCAGGTGCTTTTGATATTACATATTTATCAACTTTACCAAATTTTATTGTTATGGCAGCAAGTGATGAAGCAGAATTAGTAAGAATGGTCAATACGTCAGTAGATATTAATAATCAACCATGTGCATTTAGATATCCAAGAGGAAATGGAGCAGGTTTAGAATTACCTGATATCAACGAAAAAATAGATATTGGAAAAGGAAGAGTTATAAGAGAAGGTAAGAAAGTTGCCTTAGTAAGTTTTGGTAACAGATTAAAAGAATGTTTATTGGCTGAAGAAAGTTTAAAAAAAATGGGAATTAATCCAACAATAATAGATGCTAGATTTGCAAAACCTCTGGATGAAAATCTTATGTGGCAAGTTGCAACAAATCATGAAGTGCTAATTACGTTGGAAGAAGGCTCTATAGGAGGTTTTGGAGCTCATGTAAATCATTTCTTAAATGAAAAGAATTTATTAGATAATAATATAAAATTTAGATCAATGATTTTGCCTGATAAATTTTTAGACCAAGATAAACCAGAAGAAATGTATAAAGAAGCTGGTCTAGATGCTAAATCTATTGAAGCGAAGGTTTTAGAAACTCTAAATTCTAAAGTTTTAATTAAAAAAACTAATTAATTGCCACATTGAGCTTTATTCATTAAGTAGTGATCAAGAATTACACAATGCATCATTGCTTCGCCAATAGGCACTGCTCTAATACCTACACATGGATCATGTCTTCCTGTGACTGAAATTGAAGTATTTTTTCCAAATTTATTAATTGTTTTTCTTTGAGAAAGAATTGATGAAGTTGGTTTTACTGCAAAAGAAACTATTATTTCTTGACCACTAGAAATACCTCCAAGAATTCCTCCAGCATTATTCGATTTAAATTTTGTTTTCTTTCCTGTTTGGGACATTTCATCAGAATTTTGTTCACCAGAAAGTTGAGCAGAGTTCATTCCTGATCCTATGTTTACCCCTTTTACTGCGTTAATACTCATCATTGCTGAAGCTAAATCCATATCTAATTTCGAATAAATTGGAGCTCCTAATCCGACAGGAACACCTCTTGCTCTTACTTCAATAATAGCCCCACATGATGAGCCAGCTTTTCTTATCCCAAGTAAATATTTTTCCCATAATTTTAAAACTGTTTTATCAGGACAAAATAAAGGGTTTTTTGTGATGAAACTGTCATTCCATTTTTCTGTGTCACATCCTAGTATTCCTAATTGTGTTACGGCTCCAATTACACTGTACTTTTTCCCAATAATATTTTGCAAAACTTGTTTTGCTATTGCCCCTGCTGCCACTCTTGAAGCAGTCTCTCTCGCTGATTGTCTGCCTCCACCTCTATAATCTCTAATTCCATACTTTTTAAAATATGTATAATCAGCATGACCAGGCCTAAATTTATCTTTAATATTTTTATAATCCCTAGAACGCATATCTTTATTGAAGATAATCATTGAGATAGGTGTACCAGTTGTTCTGCCCTCAAATGTTCCTGATAAAATTTCTACTTTATCATCCTCTTTTCTTTGGGTTGTGAATTTAGACTGGCCAGGCTTTCTTTTATTTAATTCTAACTGAATGTCTTTGATATTAAGCTTAATATTTGGAGGACAACCATCAACAACACATCCTATGGCTGGACCATGAGATTCACCCCATGTAGTAAATCGAAAAAATTTTCCAAATGTATTAAAAGACATTATATTATTATATAAATTATTTTGGTTAAATTATGAACGAAAAAAATTCTTTAGGATTAGATAAATGCTTTCTAGATCTCGATAATCCAATACTATTATTCACTGAATGGTACAACGAGGCTAAGAAAACAGAAATAAATGATCCAAATGCATTAGCTCTAGGCACTATTGATGAAAAAGGTTACCCGAATGTAAGAATGGTATTACTCAAAGACTATGGAGAAGATGGATTTGTTTTTTACACCAACTTTAATAGCAATAAAGGAATTGCTATAAAGCAGAATCCAAATATTTCTATGTGCTTTCATTGGAAAAGTTTACTCAGACAAATTCGAATAGTTGGTACTGCTGAAAAAGTTTCTGATGAAGAAGCAGATAATTATTATAATTCTAGAAGTTACGGAAGTAGAATTGGTGCATGGGCATCAAATCAGAGTTCAATTTTAAAAGATAGAGAAGAGCTAAAACAATCTATAAAAAAATTTAAAGATCTCTATAAAGATGAAAATAATGTTCCAAGACCTGATCATTGGTCAGGATGGAAGTTAAAACACCACGAAATTGAATTTTGGTTAGATGGTGAAAATAGAATTCATGAAAGATTAAAATATATTAAAGAAAATAATGATTGGAAAAAAATTCTCTTATCACCTTAAAATTTTCTATTTATACTAAATGAAGTTAAATTTTTGAGTATAGTTTTTTCTTCACAATCTTGAAATATACTTAATGAATTTGATGCTAAACTTATATAGTGCTCCGCTTTTTTGTAACACTCATTAATTATATTATATTTTTTTACTAATGTTAGCACATAGTCAAATTGTTCTTTAGATCTGATATTTTGTTCAAATATTTTTTTTAAAACTAGTTTTTCATCTGAAGATAATTTTTGATGTAATAGAATAATCGGGAGAGTAACCTTGCCCTCAAAGAAATCTTTCCCTATCTCTTTACCAAACATTTTTAATTCTGAGTTATAGTCAAGTGTGTCATCTGCAATCTGAAATGTTAATCCAAGGTTCTTTCCATAGAATTCTAGTGCATCTTTAAATTTATTATCTTTATCAGTAATTATCGACCCAACTTTTGAAGATGCTGAAAATAAAGCTGCAGTTTTAGAAGAAATTATATTCAAATATGTATCTTCTAACATTTCAGAGTCACCTTTATGTTGTAATTGCAAAACTTCTCCTTGAGCAATAGTTGATGATGTAGAAGATAAAAGTTTTAATACTTCAATACTTCCATCCTCAACCATCATTTCAAAACATCTACTTAATAAATAGTCCCCAACAAGAATTGATGACTGATTTCCCCAAATTTTATTTGTAGTTTTTTTTCCTCTTCTTAAATCTGCGCTGTCAATTACATCATCATGCATAAGAGTTGCTGCGTGTATAAGTTCAACACATGCAGCTAGGTTCACATCTCTACTACCTCTTGTATATCCACACAATTTAGCACACTCCAAAGTAAGCAATGCTCTTAATCTTTTACCTCCACTAGTCATGTGGTAAGCTGTCATTTCTTTAACAAGCTCAACTTTACTATCTAATTTATAAGAAATTTTGTCTTCAACTAAACTTAGTTTTTCATCAACAGAATTTACTAAATCTGTATACGCATTAGTTATTTCCTTTTTTAATTGAACTACTGAACCCATAAATTCAAAATATTACATTAAGTTTATTAATATACTTATCAATTGACGCACCTAATTCTTCAACTATAAGTAGCTTTATAATTAAGTAAATTTTTTATAATCATTTGTATGTTTTCATTTTTTAAAAAAAAAAAAATTGTTAGTCATTTAAGACTTACCGGGGTCATAGGAAATGTTGGAAAGTTTAAACAAGGAATAGAATATTCCTCTCAAGAAGAAATGATAAAAAAAGCTTTTTCAGTAAAAAAAGCAGAGGCTGTTGCAATTTCAATTAATTCACCAGGTGGTTCACCCGTTCAATCACATCTAATATATAAATTTATTAGAGAACAGTCTAAGAAAAACAAAAAAAAAGTAATAGTTTTTGCT
Organism: uncultured Pelagibacteraceae bacterium; assembly: GCA_902580505.1. GTDB lineage: Bacteria > Pseudomonadota > Alphaproteobacteria > Pelagibacterales > Pelagibacteraceae > Pelagibacter. The sequence goes on along the minus strand of CACHLB010000005.1, from coordinate 46,285 downwards.
GAAGATGTTGCTGCATCTGGAGGCTATCTAATTGCATGCGCAGGTGATGAGATTTATGCTAATGCTAGTTCTATAATCGGATCAATAGGAGTAATTTATTCTTCTTTTGGTTTTAAAGATTTAATTCAAAAAATAGGTGTTCAAAGAAGAGTTTATACAGCTGGTAAAAATAAAAGCACTCTAGACCCTTTTTTAGACGAGAAAGAAGAGGACATTCAAAGATTAAAAAATATTCAACTGGAACTTCACCAAGAATTTATTAATGTTGTAGAGGAAAGTAGATCAACAAAATTAAACAAAACTGATGTTGAACTTTTTTCTGGAGAATTTTGGTCTGGCAAAACATCTTTAAATCTTGGTTTGATAGATGGAATAGGGAATGCAGAACAGATATTGAGAGAAAAATTTGGTGAAGATGTTGAAATTAAAAAATTTGAAAAGTCTAAAGGATGGCTTGCCAAAAAACTTTCGTCTTCTGAAGACCATGCGGATAAATTGATAAGTGTTTTAGAGGAAAGATCTATTTGGCAAAAATATGGTATCTAAAAAAAAAATAAAAAATCCAAAATCATTTATTTCTTTTCAGGATACAATTTTAAATCTTCAAAAGTACTGGTCAAAAAAAGGTTGCGTTATTTTACAACCTTATGATTTAGAAGTTGGAGCAGGAACATTTCACCCAGCAACAACTCTAAGATCATTAGGTTCAAAACCATGGAAAACAGCTTATGTTCAACCATCAAGAAGACCAACAGATGGAAGGTATGGAGAAAATCCTAATCGTTTGCAACACTATTATCAATTTCAAGTTTTAATAAAACCTTCACCAAAAGATATTAAAAAAATGTATCTTAATAGCCTTTCATCAGTAGGTATTAAATACGAAGAGCACGATATCAGGTTTGTAGAGGATGATTGGGAAAGTCCAACCTTAGGTGCTGCTGGTCTTGGATGGGAAGTATGGTGTGATGGTATGGAAGTTACTCAATTTACTTATTTTCAACAAATGGCAGGTATGGAATGCAATCCAATATCTGTTGAAATAACTTATGGTTTAGAGAGATTATGTATGTTTATTCAAGGTAAAAAAAATGTTTTTGATTTAATTTGGAATGATGAGGGAGTATTATACAAAGATGTTTTTCATCAAGCTGAAAAAGAATTTTCAGCCTATAATTTTGAGTATGCAAACACAGATAAATTATTTAAAATTTTTGATATGCTCGAAGAAGAAGCAAAATCATTAATTGAAAAGAAAATTTCTCTTCCAGCATATGATCAATGTTTAAAATCAAGTCATGTGTTCAATATTTTAGATGCTAGAGGAGTTATAAGCGTTGCTCAAAGAGCAGAATATATTGCAAGGATCAGAGATCTGACAAGAGAAATTGGAAAAGTCTGGGCAGAAACACAAAATTAAAATGTCTGAATTTTTCCTTGAATTATTTAGTGAAGAAATACCTTCCAGATTACAAATCAATGCTAGAAATGAATTAACACAAATTTTTAAAAAATTTTTTGATGATAATGAAATTATAGTTAAAGGTAAAATTAATACTTATTCAACTCCAAATAGGCTCATTGTTCATATAAATAAGATATCTAAAGATGTAATAAAAAAAGCAGAGGAAATTAGAGGTCCTAATATAAATGCTCCAGAAAAGGCTTTGGAAGGATTTTTAAAATCCAATAAAACAAGAAAAGAAAAAGTTTTTAAAAAAAGCACTGAAAAAGGCATATTCTACTTCTACAACAAACCGTCGCAAAAAATAAAAACATACGATTTATTAAAAGAAAGTATTGCAAGTTTGCTTTTAAAAATTTCATGGAAAAAATCAATGAAATGGGGCAATCATGATTTATATTGGGGAAGACCGTTAAAATCAATATTAGCTTTATATGATAAAAAAATAATTAAATTTAAATTAAACCATTTACATAGTTCAAATAAAACTTTTACAGATAAAGATCTAGAAGATGAAGTAAAAAGTTTTAATGATTTTAAATCTTATATAAAATTTTTTAAACAAAAAGGAGTAACAATTGATCAGGATAAAAGGAAAGAATTTATTATTAAAGAAATAAACAAGGCAACTAATCAAAAAAAAATTCATATAAACGTGAATGAAAAACTTATAGACGAAATAATAAATATTGTTGAAAAACCAAATATTTTAGTATGTGAGTTTAATAAGAAATTTTTAGAAATTCCCCAAGAAATACTTATTATTACAATGCAGCATCACCAAAAATATTTTCCTACATTTGATAGCAAAAACAAAATAACAAATAATTTTATAGTTGTAGCAGATTGCAAGGACAAAAAGGGATTAGTCAAATTAGGAAATCAAAATGTTGTAGATGCAAGATTGGCAGATGCAGAATTTTTTTGGAATAGAAATAAGTCTCAAAATTTAGTTAAACAGGTGTCTAGATTAAAGCAAATTAATTATTTTAAAGGGTTGGGAAGTTATTTTGATAAAATACAAAGAGTAAGAAAACTTAGCGGAATAATATCAGATGAACTTTTAATAAGTAAAGAAAAGATAGAAATTGCCTCCTCAATTTGCAAAGTAGATTTGATGTCGGATTTAGTTGGAGAGTTTCCCGAATTACAAGGCGTGATGGGTGGATATTTCGCAAGAGAGCAAGGTTTTGACGAAGAAATAAGTTTAGCTGTTTCAGAGCATTACTTACCAAGTGGCATTGATAGTAAAGTTCCAAAAAAACCATACAGCATAGCATTATCTTTAAGTGACAAAATAGACTCTTTAGTTGGATTTTTTGGAATTAATCTCAAACCAACTAGTTCAAAAGATCCTTATGCCTTAAGAAGAATGGCAATTAGTTTATTAAGGTTAATAATTGAAAATCAAAAAAAAATAAAATTAAGAGATCTAATAAATTATTCTATAAATTTATACAAAGAACAAAATTACTCTTTTGACTCAAAATTGATAAATGATGAATTGGGAGATTTTATTTTAGATAGATTAAAAAATTATTTAAAAGAAAAAAATATTAGGTCGGATATTATTGAATGCTCCACTAATTCTTATGGAATAGATGATTTACTAAAAATTTTTAATAAATCATTAAATTTGAATAAAAATATTAAAAAAGATTTCGGTCTTGATGTTGTTGCAATTTATAAAAGATCTGCAAACATTTTAAATAGCGAAAGTAAAACAAAACTAGAAATTGTAGGTTCTGCCGATCCTGGCCTCTTTAAAAATGATTATGAAAAAAATCTATATAAAAAAATACATGCTATAAGAAAGTATTTTTCAAGCATAGGTAGAGACGAGGATTATGATGAAAGTCTTAAAACACTCTCAAGTGCTAAAATAGAGGTTAATGAGTTTTTTGATAATGTAATAGTTAATGATCAAGAAGAATTAATTAAAAAAAACAGACTAGAACTTTTAAAAATGTTGTGTAAAAGCTTCGATAATTATTTTAACTTTTCAAAAATAGAAGCATAAATGCCAAAATTAGTTTTTAATTTTAGATCTAAAGACACAATAAAAATAAAAAACTCAAAAAATATTTTAGGAGGCAAAGGTGCAAATTTATCAGAAATGGGAAGGATGGGTTTACCTGTCCCACCTGGATTTACGATTTCTACTGAAGTTTGTGATTTATTTTATAAAAATAAAAAGAAATTAAAGCCTAAAATTATAAATGAAATAAATAGAGAGTTAAAAAATATTGAAAAAGATTCTGGTAAAAAATTTGGAGATTTGAAAAATCCTTTGTTGTTATCCATAAGATCTGGCGCGAGAGTATCCATGCCAGGAATGATGGATACTATTTTAAATCTTGGACTAAATGACAAAACTGTGGTTGCTTTAGCAAATAAAACATCAAATATTAGATTTGCAAAAGATAGTTATAGAAGATTTATACAAATGTATGCAAATGTTGTTATGGGTGTTGAAAGTTATAATTTTGAAGAATTAATTGAAAATTACAAACTTACAAAAGGCGTTTTGCTAGACACTGATTTGGATGAAGATGATTGGGATGGATTGATAAAAGACTTTAAAAATATTATAAAAGAAAAAACAAAAAAAAATTTTCCTCAAAATATTAATGAACAATTACTAGGTGCAATTAGTGCAGTCTTTTTGTCATGGGAGAGTAAAAGAGCAAAGGTTTACAGAAAATTAAATCATATACCTTCAGAGTGGGGAACGGCAGTAAATGTTCAGTCCATGGTTTTTGGTAATATGGGTGTTGATTGTGCGACAGGTGTTGTGTTTACACGTAATCCGTCCAATGGAGTCAATGAAATCTATGGTGAATATTTAATAAATGCTCAAGGAGAAGATGTTGTTGCAGGGACAAGGACGCCCCAACATATAACTAAGAAAGCTAGAAAAGACGCAAAAGAAACACTTCTTTCAATGGAAGAGTCAATGCCTAGAGTTTACAAAAATCTAAAAAATATTCTTATAAAGCTGGAGAAACATTATAAAGATATGCAGGATGTGGAGTTCACAGTCGAAAATAATAAGTTGTGGATGTTGCAAACTAGATCAGGAAAAAGAACTGCAAAATCATCAGTCAAAATTGCTGTCGATATGGAAAGAGAAAAACTCATCACAAAAAAAGAGGCCGTGCTTAGAGTACAACCAAATTCATTAGATACTTTGCTTCATCCAACTTTAGATGAAACAGCGAATTTAGAAGTAATAGCCAAAGGCCTTCCTGCTTCTCCAGGAGCAGCTAGTGGAAAAGTAGTATTTACATCTGATGAGGCTGAAAGATTAAATGGAATGATGCAAAATACAATCCTAGTAAGAGTAGAAACATCACCTGAAGATATCAATGGAATGCATGCAGCTAAAGGAATTCTTACTGCAAGAGGAGGGATGACCAGCCATGCTGCAGTAGTTGCAAGAGGAATGGGTAGACCTTGTGTATCTGGCTCAAGCGAAATAGAAATAGATTACCAAAATAAAATTTTTAAAACAAAAAATAATGAAATTAAAGAAGGCGATTTAATTACTATTGATGGATCAACCGGTAGAATTATAAAAGGAGAGGTTAAAACTGTTAAACCTGAAATTTCGGGAGATTTTTCTAAACTTATGAGCTGGGCTGATAAATTTAGAAAACTAAAAATTAGAACTAATTCTGAAACACCTCTTGATAGCAAAACTGCTAGAGAATTTGGAGCTGAAGGAATAGGTCTTTGTAGAACAGAACATATGTTTTTTGATGAAGAGAGAATTTTATCTGTAAGAGAAATGATTTTATCAAAATCAAAAGAAGATAGGGCTAGTGCTTTAAAGAAACTACTTCCTTTTCAAAAAAAGGATTTTATTGATATCTTTAAAATTATGAATGGTCTACCTGTTACAGTTAGATTATTAGATCCACCACTTCATGAATTTTTACCGAAAAATCAAAAAGAAATTAGCGATGTAGCAAATGCTTTAAACATCAAAAGTTCTGAATTAGAGGGTAGAATAACAGAGCTTCATGAACAAAATCCAATGCTTGGTCATAGAGGTTGTAGATTAGGTATATCATTCCCAGAAATATATGAGATGCAGTGTACTGCGATTTTTCATGCATTAGTTGAATGTAAAAAACTAAACATAAAATCTATTATTCCAGAGATCATGATACCTTTGGTATCAACTGAAGCAGAAATAAAAATAATGAAAGATTTAGTAATTAGAGTTGCAAAAGAAGTTGAAAACAAGACTAAAACAAAACTAAATTTTTTAGTGGGCACAATGATTGAGCTCCCAAGAGCTGCAATCAAAGCAGATGATATATCTAGACATGCAGAATTCTTTAGTTTTGGTACAAATGATTTAACACAAACAACTTTTGGAATTAGCAGAGATGACAGTGGTAAGTTTTTAAATGATTACATTGATAATAAAATTTTTGATGTTGATCCGTTTGTTTCAATAGACGACGGAGTTGGGGATTTGATTGAAATGGCAACAAAAAAAGGTAGAAAAATTAACAAAAAAATTAAACTTGGCATATGTGGTGAACACGGAGGCGATCCTAAAAGTATCGATTTTTGTGCGCGCGCTGGTTTGGATTATGTATCCTGTTCACCTTATAGAGTTCCTGTCGCAAGACTTGCTGCCGCTCAAGCTCAATTAAAAAAATAAATTAAATTCTATATTTCCAATTTTAAGTCTAATGCATTCATTGAGTGAGTTAAAGATCCTATGGAAATTCTATCTACACCAGTAGAGGAAACATTTCTAACATTCTTTAAGCTAATTCCGCCTGATGCTTCAGTCTCATAAAATTTTTTAGACATTTTGACTGCTTTTTTTAAATCTTTTGAACTCATATTATCTAATAGAATTCTATCAAATTTCAGACCCAATATTCTCTTTAACTGAGATAAATTATCAACCTCTACTGTTATTTTTTTTCTTCCTTTCTTTTTAATGGCTCTTTGAATTAAATTTTCAAAATTTTTTTCAGAACTTATATGATTATCTTTTATTAAGTATTCGTCACTTAAATTAAATCTGTGATTTGTTCCACCACCTATTTTAACAGCATATTTTTGAATTACTCTGAGATTTGGTATCGTTTTTCTTGTGCAGCATATTTTAGTTTTTTTTCTTACTTTTTTTACAAACATATTTGTTTTAGTTGCTATTCCAGAAATATGAGAAACAAAGTTTAATGCTACTCTCTCGCCAGTTAAAATATTTTTTAGTTTACCATCAATAGTTGCAACTACCTCACCTTTTTTAATTAGAGATCCATCCTTTTTTTTATTTTTAAATTTTATTTTTTTATCAATTAATTTAAAAGTTTCTTTTGCAAATTCTATACCACCCAATACACCTTTTTGGTTACTTATCATTTTAACTTTCTTTTTAATATTTTTATTAATTAGTTCTGAAGTAATATCGCCTGATGGATATAAGTCCTCATTCAAAGCTAATTTACATGAAGATTTTATAAAATTTTTACTTAATTGAATTTTAGACACAGATTTTATCTGCCTATTTCTGCCATTCTCTCTACAGATTTTCTTGCTTTTTGAATTGTCTCATTGTCCATAATTATTTCATTAGTTTCATTTTCTAAACAATCTAATATTTTAGGCAAAGTAATTCTTTTCATATGAGGACAAAGATTACATGGTCTAATAAATTCAACATTTGGATTATCAATTTGTACATTATCGCTCATCGAGCACTCTGTGACCATCATAACTTTTTCTGGTTGATTATCTCTCACATATTTAATCATTCCACTTGTAGAACCTGCAAAATCTGATGCTTTTATTACATCAGGAGGACATTCAGGATGTGCTATTATTTTTATACCTGGATTAGCTTTCCTAATATCATTAATTTCTTGATCATTGAATTGTTCATGAACTTGACAAGTTCCCTTCCAAGAAATAATTTCTATATCAGTTTGTGATGCCACATATTTAGCTAAAAAATCATCAGGCAAAAATATTACTTTTTTTACTCCTAGTGACTCTACAATTTTTACTGCATTTGCAGATGTACAGCAAACATCAGTCTCAGCTTTAACATCAGCAGATGTATTTACATACGAGACCACTGGAACACCAGGATATTGTTTTTTTAGATTTCTAACATCATCACCAGTTATAGATGAAGATAATGAACAGCCTGCTTTCATATCTGGTAATAAAACTTTTTTTTCAGGACTCATTAATTTTGCAGTTTCAGCCATAAAATGAACTCCACACATTACAATTATATCTGCTTTTGTTTTTGCAGCCTCTACTGCTAACGCTAAAGAATCTGCAGAAAAATCTGAAATACCGTGATAAATTTCTGGTGTTTGATAATTGTGTGCAAGAATTACTGCGTTCTTCTCTTTTTTTAATTTATTGATTTTATAAATATATGGTGCATGTGTAGCCCATTCGATCTCCGGAATTTTTTTTGATACTTTGTTATAAATTGAACTTGTTGCTTTTTTTATTTCACTTGTAAATTCCATAAAAAAACTTATCAACTTGAAATAGAATTGTCATTCATTTAATCTGCCGCATAACATGCGGTCATGCTGAAACTGGTAGACAGGCACGGTTGAGGGCCGTGTGGGCGAAGCCCATGAGAGTTCGAGTCTCTCTGACCGCACCAAAAATATTGTTTTTTCAACATTTTGATTAAAATTTTCATAGTGCTTTGATATATTGTCTTTTATTTAAGCTCGTCTATTACGATTAATAAGTGCTTCTTAAAATATATAATATGTAAAGGAAGACATATAAAATAATAAAAAGTACAAAAATACGTAATATATTTTATTTGCGACTAAAAATATGAAATTCTTAGAATACAGCATTAAAAAAAGTATAAACACTGGATCTAAATATTCTTGAAACACATAGTTAATAAACATATAAAAAAAAGTGTATGGTAAGAGTAAAAATAATAGCACTTTTTCTTTTTTATAGGCAAGATAAAATGAAATTATTGCAGAGAAACCACAAATTGGTAAATATATAATTTTGAACAAAATTTCGCTTGAAATAAAAATATTCAAGAGTTTTCTCACAGCACCACCTGACAATGGATCATTATTTGGGTAATTCCAAAAGAAGATGCAGAAACAAATTAAAATAATAAAAATGAATAATATATTTTTTTTTAAAAGATTTATTAATTCATTTTTCTGAAAATAGATAAATAACATTGGGAAAATATAAATTAAAATTATGCCATATAGGTCTACTACTTTAAAATAGCTAAAAGTAATTCTATTTATTTCTTCAATTTCTATATATTGAATAGAATTATTAAAAAAATCAAAAAAAATTACTATTGGTGAAAAAAATAAAATATTTATCAATATTAGATAATAATTCTTTTTTTTAAAAATATCCTTAAAATCAAATAATAAGAAAAAATTTGTTAAAGCAATTATAAATAAATTTTGTGAAGAATAAAAAGCTAAGTATGAAAATAAAAAACAACTTATTAGGTTAATTTTATAATTGAATTCAGATTTCAGTTTAAAAAGAAAAAAAATAGAGATTATCCAAAAAAAATATCCCATATTTTCCCTTAACATCCAAAATGCACTTGTTCTAAAATATGGACTTAAAAATAAAAATAGTAATGCTATAAAAATTAAATATTCATTTTTTAATTTTTTATAGGGTATTAATAAAAGTTTTTTTTTTAAAGTTAAATATAATATTGCAGGTGTAATGAAAGAAATTAAAAAAATATTATATATCCAAAAATCTACATTGTTTGGCAAATATAATTTAAAAATAAAATAATCTAATGGAAATCTTGAATCTCTATACTTGCTCCAATCAATATCAGTAAATGAGTTTCCATAAATTAATTGATAATTGTTTAATATATGACCGAAATCTCCCTCACCTCCTCCTGCTGAATTTTCATTTAACAAAAAACCAAAAATAAAACTTATTATTAATAATAAAGACAACGTATTGATAATGATTATTTTTTTTATTTTCATTTTTAATTTTTATAAATTAAAAAAATCAAATCATCAATTTAAACCGAATTTCAGTATCTGAGAGAGTAAGAGATTTAAGATTTTATAATAATCAACTATATTTGTTTATGGAAAATACTGCCTCTATTGGAATATTAAATTTAGATTAATATTTATTATTTTTGTTAAGGGGCGTTCTGTGGTATTAGATGAGTGAATGAAAGAACTTGGTTATATCCCTTCGTTTAACGAGAAAATAATTAAAAGGTTTGCTAAATTTTTTAGTAAAATTCTGTCAGTTAACAATTATTTCACAAATGAGATAATTCAAAATGTTGATTTAAAGAATCATATTAATTTCGAAGGTAAAAAAATTTATTTTAAAACAGGACATAATAGATTGGATTGGAGAGTTAAATCTTTTTATAAAGAAGAACCTATGATGATAGATTGGTTAAAATCTTTCAAAGAAAATGATATTTTTTTAGATATTGGTGCGAATGTAGGCACTTATACTTTACCAGCAATTACAAAATGTAGATTTGTTTATGCATCAGAATTAGATATTAAAAATAATGCTATTTTGTTTGAGAATATAATATTAAATGATTTTCAAAATAAATGTCTAATAATTAACTTTGGTATGAATGATAAAAATAATGTAGAAGAAATATTTTATAGAGAGAATAGCGTTGGTGATGCTTTACAATCAGTAGGAAGGGAGCAAATAATTCCAACCAAGAAAAATTCACCATTTCAGATGAAACAATTTTGTTTTTCTCTAGATTATATATTTGAAAGTTTTAAATTAGAATATCCAACCAAAATAAAAATTGATGTTGATGGAAATGAAAAAAAAGTTTTTGAGGGAGGTAAAAAAGTTATTTTAAATGCTAAAGAAATTTATTTCGAAGATAATGATTTAGGTGAAGACAAAGAGATTATTAAAGAAATTTTAAAAACATTTAAAATTGAGAACGAGGAACCATCTGTTCGCAGAGTTGACGGCAAGAAACTTAGGAATATATTATTTATTAAAAATTAACTAATTTTTATTTGTGTAAAATATTTCTTATATAGAACTTATAGCAATTGTTTATGAAATTTAACAATTTTTTTTTTTTAATTTTTTATGATATCAAAATTAAATGATTAAAAAATTAATATTTTCAATTATAATAATTATATCCGTAATTTATTTTTTTGTTAATTCATTAATTGGAAATGACAAATTTAAAAATTTAAAATCATTGTTAAATTATGAGCAAAGACAATCAATCAAAGAATATATTTTTCCGTATAAAACTTTGTCTCTTTACAAACAAAAAATTAATAGGCTAGAAAAAGATAATAATAATTTAATATTGAACTTAGAAAATAGAAAAAAGAATGTAGTTATTTCAGAGCATAAATATAATTCATTGCTATCAGTTTTAGAATTAAATACGAAAGATAGTGGTGAAGATATTATAATTAAAGAAAATATTGTAAAATTATCAAATAATAAAATTTTAAAAAAATATAAATTAACATCAGGGTTTTATGCTGGAATACATGAACAGTTTCCTGGAAGTGGTTATATTGAATTCTATGAAGACAATATATTTGCATTATCTAGTCGTGGTGTTTTAGTATTTAGAAAAAATATTGATGATGATGAAGAAAATTTCAAACAAATAAAAAACAACATTAATGATTTCATTGGTTTAAACCAATTTAAAAAAGGATCAAATGTCTCATTAAAAGACTTATTTATTTCAAATAATAAAATTTTTATTTCTTACACAGATGAAATTAAAGAAGATTGCTGGAATACCTCTATAATTTTTGGAAATATTAATTATGATAACATAAAATTTAAGAAATTATTTTCTCCTCGAGGATGTGTTCACTCAGTTAATAATAGAGATAAAGAATTTCAAATGACACAATCAGGTGGAAAAATTATTTCTTTAAATGCTAATCATATTTTATTATCGATTGGCGATTATAGAAGTAGGTACCTTGCACAAGATTATCAAAGTGTAAATGGAAAAATCGTTAAAATTAATATTATTAATAAAGATTATAAAATTATTTCAATGGGTCATAGGAATCCACAAGGTTTATATTTTGATAAAGAAAATAATTTTATTTTAGAAACTGAGCATGGACCTATGGGAGGAGACGAAATTAATTTAATCGAAGTAAATGAAATAAATAATATAAAAATTCCAAATTATGGTTGGGCAATATCATCTGCTGGCGAACATTATGGTGGTAAAAATGAGTCAAATAAAAATAAATATGAAAAATACCCTCTATATAAATCACATAGTGATCATGGCTTTATTGAGCCCTTATATTCATTTGTTCCCTCAATTGGAATTTCAGAAATAGTAAAAATTGGTCAAAATAAATATGTAGTAAGCTCATTAAAAGATAAGTCTTTATATTTTTTTGAAATGAATGAAAAAAATCAAATCATCAATTTAAACCGAATTTCAGTATCTGAGAGAGTAAGAGATTTAAGATTTTATAATAATCAACTATATTTGTTTATGGAAAATACTGCCTCTATTGGAATATTAAATTTAGATTAATATTTGTTATTTTTGTTAAGGGGCGTTCTGTTGCCAGGTGCCCCAAGCCCCGTAACTTAATTAATAAATTAATTAAGCTGCAAGTGCGTAACTTTCGTTAGCATTTATAAATTAGCCCTTCACGGTGGAACAATACCGAACGAAAGAATAACTTTTAGTCATCCGTCGATCCTAATTCACCCCCATAAGTTGAAAATGGTGGAGGTGGTGGGTACTGCCCCCACGTCCGTAATGGTTATTACGAAATTCGTTTATCGTCATAGTTGGAAAACCAACATTAATAATATAAAACCAAATCTAACAGATTCAATAAATTATTCATGAAGTTAACTGAAGAACAAATAAAAGAAATAAAAGACCAGCAATCTCAGCAAAATTTAACAAAAAGAGTTACAGCCCCTCAGCTTGAAAAAATTCTGTATGATGCACTTCCAATATTAGACCATGGTTTTATAAGAGTAATTGATTATATGGGTGATGATACCTCTATAGTTCAATCTGCCAGAGTTTCTTATGGAAAGGGTACTAAAAAAGTTTCCACTGACTCTGGTTTAATAAAATACTTAATGAGACATTGGCATAGCACTCCTTTTGAAATGTGTGAAATAAAATATCATGTAAAGCTACCTATATTTATTGCAAGACAATGGATCAGACATAGAACAGCAAATGTAAATGAATACTCAGCGAGGTACTCAATTTTAGATAAAGAATTTTATTTACCTGAGCCTCAATATCTTGCTGCTCAATCACAAAGTAATAGACAGGGCAGAGGTGAAATTCTTGAGGGAGATCAAGCTAAAAAAGTTTTAGAACTTTTAAAAAACGACGCTGAGCAAACTTATAATAATTATGAAACCATGCTAAACGAAAGATATGATGGATCAACAATAGATAAAAATGGAGTAGGTTTAGCAAGAGAACTTGCGAGGATGAACTTAACGTTAAATACTTACACACAATGGTATTGGAAAACTGACTTATTAAATTTAATGAATTTCTTAAGACTAAGAGCTGATAGCCATGCTCAATACGAGATTAGGGCTTATGCTGATGCCATGCTTGATACTGTTAAAAAATGGGTACCAATTACTTATGAAGCTTTTATGGATTATAGAGTAGGAGGCACAGAAGTTTCTGCAAAAGGAAAAAATATTATTCAAAAACTTATTAAAGGTGAAAAAGTTTCTATAGATGACTCTGGTTTATCTAAAAGGGAATGGAATGAACTTATGGAAGCTTTTGATCTTAAAGATAAATTGATTTAATCTTTTCAGCGAATTTTAAATAAGTTTTTGATATTTTGTGATCTGGTTTACTTTCAACAATAGGTGAACCCATATCACCTTGCCTTCCAACCTCTGGATCAATTGGTATTTTACCTAGAAAATCTTTTTTAAATTCATCAGCGGTCTTTTTAACGCCACCTTCACCAAAAATTGCATACTTTTTTCCATCATCCCCTACAAAGTGACTCATATTATCTATTAGCCCTAATATTTTTACTTTTAGTTTATCAAACATTCTTATTCCACGTTTTACATCTTGTAACGCTATTTCTTGTGGAGTAGATATAATTATAACTCCATCCATATTAATTTCTTGTGCAAAAGTTAATTGTGTATCACCAGTTCCTGGCGGCATATCAACTATTAAAAAATCTAAATTTTCCCACAAAACTTTTTGAGTAAAAGTTTTTATTGCAGAAATAACCATTGGTCCTCTCCAAATCATTGGTGTTTGCTCATCTGTTAAAAATCCAATTGACATACATTGAATCCCATATTTTACAATTGGCTTTAGTTTTTGACCATCACTTTCAGGCTTTTCATTAATCGCGAATAATTTTGGCAGTGATGGTCCGTATATATCTGCGTCAAGCAATCCGACATTTAAGTCCATTTTTTTTAATGCCAAAGCAAGATTCGAGGCAAATGTTGATTTTCCAACTCCCCCTTTTGCACTTGAGATTGCAATTGTAAATTTTGTTCCAATAATTGGGTTCCTTCTAAAGGATTTTGGCTCAGTTTTTGACTTTGTTGTGTCACTTAAACCTACTTTTTTATTGTCCATTATTTTACCATTACCTTGTTTTTACTAATAAAGACACTATATAGAGTGTCTTATTATGAGTGATTTCAAAAATCAAAGCCCATGGGGAACACCTCCAGGTGGAGGAGGTAGTCGAAATGGTGGATTTAGAAAAGGTCCTACTCCTCCAAATATCGATGAAGTTATAAGCAAACTCCAATCAATAATAAATAGATTTTTAGGTGGTGGCAAAGGTGGAGCTAAGCCAATAATAATTGGTCTTATAATTCTTTTAATTGTTTGGACTTTAAGTGGTCTTTATAGAGTACTACCAGATGAGCAAGGGGTAGTTTTAAGATTTGGAAAATTTGTTAAAACTACACAGCCAGGATTGAACTATCATCTTCCTTTCCCAATTGAGAACGTTTTAACTCCAAAAGTTACAAAAGTTAATAGAATGGATATTGGATTTAGATCAGAAAGAGATAGTGGATTTTCCTCAGGCGGAGTTGCAGACGTTCCAGAAGAAAGTTTAATGCTAACAGGTGATGAAAACATAGTTAACATAGATTTTTCAGTATTTTGGGTAATCAAAGATGCAGGTAATTTCTTGTTTAAAATACAAGATCCTGAGGGAACTGTAAAAGCTGCTGCAGAAACAGCGATGAGAGAGGTTATTGCAAGATCTGATATTCAACCAATTCTGACCGAAGGTAGATCTCTTATAGAAGCCGATACTCAAGAAATAATTCAAGAAATTTTAGATGAATACACAAGTGGAATTCAAATTACACAAGTTCAAACTCAAAAAGCTGACCCACCAGACCAAGTTATTGATGCATTTAGAGATGTCCAGGCAGCTAGAGCAGATATGGAAAGATCTAAAAATGAAGCAGAAGCATATGCTAATGATGTAATACCAAGAGCACGAGGTGAAGCAGCAAAAATTCTACAAGCCGCAGAAGCTTATAAAAAAGAGGTTGTTGCTAAGGCAGAAGGAGAAGCAAGTAGATTTTTATCAATCTATAATGAATATGCAAAAGCTAAAAAAGTAACGCAAGAAAGAATGTATCTTGAGACAATGGAAGAGGTATTAGCTGATATTAATAAAATAATAATCGACAAAAATTCAGGTGAAGGAGTTGTACCATATCTGCCATTACAAGAATTAAAGACAGGAACTAATTAAAATGAAAGCTGGAAAATTTTTATTACCAATAATAATACTAATCGCTGCAACAATTTACTTTTCAGTTTTTATAGTAAAAGAGGTTAATCAAGCTATAGTACTTCAATTTGGTGATCCTAAAAGAATTATATCAAAACCTGGAATTAATTTTAAAATTCCATTTATACAAAATGTTGTATTTTTAGATAAAAGAATTTTAAATCTTGATACACCACCAGAGGAAGTAATTGCATCAGATCAAAAAAGATTAATCGTTGATGCATTTGCAAGATTTCAAATAATCGATCCTCTTAAATTTTACATATCAGTAGGAAATGAAAGAGTAGCAAGATCAAGATTGGCAACAATTATAAATTCAAGAATAAGAAACGTGCTTGGTCAACAAGAACTGCAAACACTTTTATCAGAAGATAGAACAAAACAGATGTCTCTAATACAGGAAGGTGTAAATAATGAAGCAGAAAATTTTGGTATTAGTATTGTTGATGTAAGAATTAAAAGAGCAGACCTTCCTCAAGCAAACAGTGATGCAATTTTTAGAAGAATGCAAACCGAAAGGGAGAGAGAGGCAAAAGAATTTAGAGCAAAAGGTGCAGAGATGGCGGTAACAATTACTTCGACTGCTGATAAAGAAGTAACAGTTATACTTGCAGATGCACAGAAAAAATCTGAGATTATGAAAGGAGAAGGTGATGGTTTAAAAAATAAGATTTTTGCTGATGCCTTCGGACAAGATCCAGAATTTTTCGCTTTTTATAGAGCTATGCAAGCATATCAAAAAGCTCTAATTGGAGGTGAAACTTCAATGATACTTTCACCAGATAGTGAATTTTTTAAATTTTTCGGAAATATTGATCAAAAAGTAGAATAATTTTAATGAGAGAATTGATCATCGCATTTGGTCTATTCCTTTTTATTGAAGGTATTCTTTACGCCATATTTCCATCAAAAATGAAAAATATGATAATGAAATTAAAAGAAGCTACTGATAATCAGCTAAGAACTGGTGGATTAGTTTTTGCAGTGATTGGTTTTTTTATTATTTGGTATTTAAAAAGATGAGATTTATAAAGGTTTTATTAATAATATTATTTTCAGTTAATATCCAAAAGACTACTAACGCAGCAAACATGCCTGCGACTTTTGCAGATTTAGCTGAAAAATTAATGCCATCAGTAGTAAATATCTCTACTACAACAACAATAACCACAAGGTCTAATCCATTTCCATTTGAATTTCCTCCAGGGTCTCCTTTTGAAGATATGTTTAAAGATTATGGAACACCACAAAAAAGACAGACAAGTGCGCTTGGATCTGGCTTCATAATAGATGAAAAAGGTATTGTAATTACAAATAATCACGTGATACAGGGCGCAGAAGATGTTTTTGTTAGAGTTAATGGCGAAAAAAATATAAAGGCAAAAGTAATTGGAGCTGATCCTGGTATGGACTTAGCAGTTCTTCAGATTGAATCGGATCAAAAATTTACACCAGTAAAATTTGGAGACTCTGATACCGCAAGAATTGGTGATTGGGTAATTGCAATTGGTAATCCATTTGGATTGGGTGGAACGGTTACTGCAGGAATAATATCTGCAAGAAATAGAAGTATCGGTCTTTCTAGATATGAAGACTACATTCAAACTGATGCATCTATAAATCAAGGTAATTCAGGAGGTCCATTGTTTAATATGGATGGAGATGTAGTTGGAATTAATACAGCAATATTAGGTCAATCAGGTTCAATTGGAATTGGTTTTGCAATTCCTTCTAATAGTGCTCAAAAAGTAATTAATCAATTAATTGAATTTGGTGAAACTAAAAGAGGATGGCTAGGTGTTAGAATTCAAACAGTCACAAAAGATATTGCAGATGTTGAAAAACTAGATGATCCAAGAGGAGCACTTGTTGCCAGTGTAGCTGAAAATAGTCCATCAGATAAGGGAGGAATTAAAGCTGGAGACATAATTTTAGAATTTGATGGTAAAAAAATTAATGAAATGAGCGAGCTTCCGAGAATAGTTGCGGAAACTGAAGTTGGAAAAAAAGTAAAATTAAAAGTTTGGAGAAATAAAAGGGAAATAACTAAGGAAATTATACTTGGAAGACTAGAAACATCTGAAGACTTTAAATCTCAAGGTTTAGTAACAGAAAAACCTAAAGAAGATGCAATAGATGGTTTGAAAATAAAAGTGAGATTACTAAATAAAGATGATATTAAAGAAAGAAATTTACCAAAAAATACAACAGGTTTAGTTATCACAGAAATCGATAAAGATAGCCCAATTAATTATCTTCAAGTAAATAACATTATTGTTGAAGCACAAAAGAAAAAGATTAACACCATCGGAGATTTAGATAACATTGTAAAACTAGCTCTAAAAAGTAATGATAAAAGTTTACTTATCGCAATTTACAATAACAATAACCAAAGAAGATATATTGGTGTTAAACTAAATTAATGGACCTAAAGTCCAAAATAATTCTTATTTCAGGACCAACAGCATCTGGAAAATCAAAATTCGCTATCCAGCTTGCAAAAAAAATTAATGGTGAAGTAATAAATGCAGATAGTATGCAAATATTTAAAGAACTCAAAATTCTTACGGCAAGACCTAAACAAAATGATTTAAAAAATATAAAACATCATTTATACGGATTTAAAAGTGTAAAAAATAATTATTCTACAGGAAATTGGCTAAAGGACGCCAAGGTCAAAATTGATAATATTAAGAAGAAAGATAAAACTCCAGTTCTGGTTGGTGGTACAGGTTTATACTTTAAGGCACTTGTAAATGGTATAGTTAAAATTCCCGATATTCCTGTCACTATTCGAAATAGAATAAGAAAAAAACAATCAAAAATAGGACAAATAAAATTTTATTCTGAGCTTGTTAAATTAGACCCACTTTGCAAAAAAAAAATTAACAAAAATGATTCTCAAAGATCAATAAGAGCTTATGAGGTAAAAAAGTTTACAAATAAATCTTTATTTGATTGGTATAGTGAAACATACTCTGATTTTACTCAGGATGACTTTATAAAGTTACATATTGATTATCCTAGAGAGAAGTTAATAGAAAGAATTTCTTTAAGAACAAATGAAATGTTGAGAGATGGGGCAATTAAAGAGGCTAAGAGGTTTTATAAATTAAGAGTAAAAAAAGACTTATCATCTAATAAAGTCATTGGTCTAAGTGAGATTAAAGAATATCTTGACGAAAGAATAGATCTCAGTGAGCTTAAAGATAAAATATCAATAAAAACAAGGCAATATGCCAAGAGACAATCTACTTGGGCAAGAGGACAGATGTCTGATTGGCAAAAAATAAAATTTAATAGACTAGAAACATTTTTAAAAAAATTTCCTAAATCTACATAGATGGCTTGACCTTTTAGCACAACTTCAGCTAGATTGTCTGAATGTCAAAATTATACTCAGGTGCTGAAATTGTATTTAAGTGTATGGAGGATCAAAATGTTGATCATATTTTTGGTTATCCGGGAGGTGCAGTCCTACCAATTTACGACGAATTACAAAATTTTAAATCAATTAAACATGTTTTAGTTAGACATGAACAAGGCGCAGGTCATGCTGCTGAAGGATATGCAAGATCCTCTGGTAAACCAGGTGTTATTTTAGTAACCTCGGGACCAGGCGCAACAAATGTGGTTACAGCTTTGACAGATGCATATATGGACTCTATTCCATTAGTTTGTATTTCTGGACAAGTTCCAACTCATTTAATTGGTACAGATGCTTTTCAAGAATGTGATACAACTGGAATAACCAGACCTTGCACTAAACATAATTGGTTAGTCAAAGATATAAATGATTTAGCTAGGACAATACATAAAGCATTTGAGGTAGCAACTACTGGTAGACCAGGACCAGTTTTAGTAGATATACCAAAAGATATTCAATTTCAAAAAACAAAATATAAGAAACCCAAAAAAGAAAACAAATTAAACGGTAAATCTCATAATCATTTTAATCAAAATAATATTGATCAGTTAATCGATTTAATGAGCAAATCTTCAAAACCTATTTTTTATACTGGTGGCGGAGTCATTAATTCTGGACCTAAGGCTAGTGAACTATTAAGAGAACTTGTTTATGCAACAGGTTTTCCAATTACATCAACTTTACAGGGATTAGGATCTTTCCCTGGTGATGATAATCAGTTCTTAGGAATGTTAGGTATGCATGGAACTTATGAAGCTAATAATGCAATGCACGACTGTGATTTAATGATTAACATTGGAGCACGTTTTGATGATAGGATAACAGGCAAAATAGATGAATTTTCACCAAAATCAAAAAAAGTTCACATTGACATAGATCCATCATCTATAAATAAAAATGTTAAAGTTGATTTAGCCATTGTAGGAGATGTAAAAACTGTTCTTTCATCTACCTTAAAAAGTTTAAAACAAAAAAAATCAAAATTTTTAAAATCAAATAAACAAAAGACTTCTAAGTGGTGGGAAAAAATTCAAAAATGGAGGTCAATTAGATCCTTAGATTATATTGGAAGTGAAGAGACTATAAAACCTCAGTATGCCATCGAAAGATTATATGAATTAACTAAAGATAAAGACTCTTATATTACAACTGAGGTAGGACAGCATCAGATGTGGGCCGCACAACATTATAAATTTAATAAACCAAATCGTTGGATGACATCTGGTGGTTTAGGTACTATGGGGTATGGTTTACCAGCAGCAGTGGGCGTGCAAGTTGCTCATCCAAAAAAATTAGTTATTGATATTGCTGGAGAGGCTTCAGTACTAATGACAATACAGGAAATGTCCACAGCCGTACAATACAATCTTCCAATTAAAATATTTATATTAAATAATCAATACATGGGAATGGTTAGACAATGGCAAGAACTTTTGCATGATAAAAACTATTCTGAAAGTTATACCGCTGCTCTACCAGATTTTGTTAAATTAGCAGAAGCATATAACTGTGTTGGTATAAGAGCAAAAACTCCAGAGGAGTTAGACGATAAAATTATTGAAATGTTGAATACAGATAGACCTGTAATTTTTGATTGTATGGTTGATAAAGTAGAAAATTGTTTTCCAATGATACCATCTGGAAAGCCACATAATCAGATGATTTTAGGACCCAAAGATCAAGAAAATAAGAAAATTACTGGCAAAGGTAAGTCCTTAGTTTAATGCCTAATTCAAAATCAGCGTATAGTTTTTCAAATAAAAAAGAGAAATTTGACACACATATTATAGTCGTTTGGGTAGACAATGAAGCTGGTGTATTAGCTAGAGTAGTCGGTCTATTTTCTGGTAGAGGTTATAATATTGAATCTTTAGCAGTCGCCCAAGTTGATGAAAAATTAAAAATATCGAGGATAACAATTGTAACCACAGGAACACCACAAGTTGTTAATCAAATTAAGCTTCAATTAAGAAAACTTGTGCCGGTTCATAAAGTTGCAGATTTTAAAAGAGAAGATAAAGCGGTCATTTTTAAGGAGATGGCGTTATTTAAAATTGTTGGCCCAAATAATAAGTTAGAAAGTGCATTGAAAGCTTGTAAAAAATATAATCCTATACTACTAGACAAAACGAAAAAATCGAATGTTATTCAAATAACAGCTTTAAGACGAGAAATAGACAAAATGTCAAAGGATTTAAAAAAATTTGGATTGGTGAGTGTTTCAAGAACAGGAGCCGTAGCTATGACAAGAGGTGCAGAAATATTTAAATAATTAATTAGGAGAAAAAAAATGAAAATGTTTTATGAAAAAGACACTGATGCAAATTTAATAAAGGATAAAAAAATTGCAATCTTTGGATATGGTAGCCAAGGACACGCTCACGCTTTAAACCTTAAAGATAGTGGAGTAAAAGATGTTGTTGTAGCTCTTAGAGAAGGTTCTTCAAGTATTGAAAAAGCAAAATCTAAAGGTTTAAAAGTTATGAATCTTTCGGATGCTGCAGAATGGGCAGATGTTGTAATGATTTTAACTCCAGATGAATTACAAGCAACTATTTATAAAAATCATATTGAGCAACGTGTAAAAGAAGGGACATCTATTGCTTTTGCTCACGGATTAAATGTTCATTATGATTTAATAAAAGCAAGAAAAGATTTAGATGTATTTATGGTAGCCCCAAAAGGGCCAGGCCACTTGGTTAGAAGTGAATATGAAAAGGGAGGTGGAGTACCATGTTTATTTGCTGTTCATCAAAATGGATCAGGAAAAGCTAGAGACTTAGCGATGTCATATGCTTCAGCAATTGGTGGAGGAAGATCTGGTATAATTGAGACAACATTTAAAGATGAAGTAGAGACAGATTTATTTGGAGAACAAACAGTTTTATGTGGAGGTCTTGTTGAATTAATTAAAAATGGATATGAAACTTTAGTTGAGGCTGGTTATGAACCTGAAATGGCTTATTTTGAAACAGTTCATGAAGTTAAACTTATTGTAGATTTAATTTATGAAGGTGGAATAGCTAATATGAATTATTCTATATCTAATACTGCTGAATATGGAGAATACGAGTCTGGCCCAAGGATCATAAATAAAGAAGAAACAAAAAAAAGAATGAAAGAAGTTTTAGCAGACATCCAGTCAGGTAAATTTACTAAACAATGGATGGATGAATGTAAAAATGGTCAAAAAAATTTCCTAGCCACAAGAGCAAAACTAGCTGAGCATCCAGTCGAAAAAGTTGGTGCTACTCTAAGAGAAATGATGCCTTGGATTGCTAAGAAGAAGCTTGTCGATAGTGATAAGAAATAACTTGATGTTAAAATTGGGTTAATTTTCTCAAATTATTTTGCAATCTGAGCGAGAGCATGTATTATGCTCGAGCTAAAAAATATAATGTCTGATAAAGAAAAATTATACATATTTGATACGACTATGCGAGATGGTGAGCAATCGCCAGGCGCATCTATGAGTGTCGAGGAGAAAATTCAGATATCTAGAGTTTTTGATGAAATGGGAATAGATATTGTTGAAGCTGGTTTTCCAATAGCATCACCAGGAGATTTTGAGGCAGTTTCTGAAATAAGTAAAATAATGAAAAACTCAATTCCATGTGGTCTTTCTAGAGCACTAAAAAAAGATATTGATGCATGCCATGAGTCGTTGAAACATGCTCCAAGATTTAGAATTCATACTTTTATTTCTACAAGTCCTTTACATATGAAACACAAACTTGAAATGACAAATGATCAGGTTCTAGATGCAATAAAAGAAAGTGTAACATATGCAAGAAACTTTACTGATGATGTTGAATGGTCCTGCGAGGATGGAACAAGAACAGATATGGATTTTATGTGTAAAACTGTTGAACTTGCAATTAAATGTGGGGCTAAAACAATTAATATTCCAGATACTGTTGGCTATTCTATTCCTGAAGAATTTGCAAAAACAATTAAACACTTAAAAAATAATGTTCCAAATATAGATAAAGCAATATTATCTGCACACTGTCACAATGATCTTGGCTTAGCAGTGGCAAATGCATTGGCTGGAGTTTCAGAGGGTGTAAGACAAATAGAATGTACAATTAATGGAATAGGTGAGAGAGCAGGTAACGCTGCTTTAGAGGAAGTAGTTATGGCAATTAAAACAAGAAATGATTTGATGCCATATAATACTGGAATAAAAACAGAATTAATAAGCAAAGCTTCAAAAATTGTTTCAAATGCAACTGGTTTCCCAGTTCAATTTAATAAAGCAATAGTTGGAAAAAACGCTTTTGCACATGAGTCGGGAATTCATCAGGATGGAATGTTAAAAAATAGAGAAACTTATGAAATTATGACTCCAGAGAGCGTAGGTGTTAAAAAAACCTCGCTTGTAATGGGAAAACATTCAGGACGACATGCTTTTAAAGATAAATTATCTGATTTAGGTTATTCAGATCTTACAGATGATATTATCCAAGCTGCTTTTGGAAAATTTAAAGTTTTAGCTGATAAAAAAAAACATATATACGATGAGGATATAGTTGCTCTGGTTGATGATAGTTTAATTGTAGATAATAAAATAAATGCAATTAATTTGAAATCTTTAAAAGTTTTTGCAGGCACTGGGGAACCACAAAAAGCTGAAATGACACTAGATGTATATGGTGATATCAAAAATACTACAGAAACAGGGGATGGACCAGTTGATGCAATATTTAAATGTATAAAAAAATTATTTCCTCACGATGTAAAATTATCTTTATACCAAGTTCATGCAGTAACCGAAGGTACAGATGCTCAAGCAACTGTTAGTGTAAAAATTGAGGAGAATGACAGGACAACAGTAGGTCAATCAGCTGATACAGATACTTTGGTTGCATCAGCAAACGCATATTTAAATGCATTGAATAAAATGCTTATAAAACGCGAGAAAAAAGCACCTTCTCAAAATATTAAACATCAAAAAGTGAAAGGAATATAATTAAATGTCAATGTTCGCCAATTTAAGAAAGTTTTGGAGCCAGGATATGGCAATTGATCTTGGAACAGCAAATACACTAGTTGTATTAAAAAGCAAAGGTGTAGTTTTAAACGAACCATCTGTAGTAGCAGTTGTGGATAATAAAGGAAAAAAATCAGTTTTGGCAGTTGGAGATGAAGCTAAAACAATGCTAGGAAGAACACCAGGTAATATTCAAGCAATTAGACCGTTGAGAGACGGTGTGATTGCAGACTTTATTGTGACAGAGGAAATGATTAAACATTTTATTAAAAAAGTTCATAAAAAAACAATTGCAAACCCAAGAATTTTAATTTGTGTACCAACTGGATCAACGCCAGTTGAAAGAAAAGCTATTCAAGATAGTGCATTAGCAGCTGGCGCAAGAAGAGTTCAGCTAATTGAGGAGCCAATCGCAGCAGCAATTGGTGCGGGCTTACCAATTCAAGAAGCAACAGGATCTATGGTTGTAGATATTGGTGGTGGAACAACAGAAATTGCTGTTATGTCATTAGGTGGCGTCGTTTATTCCGAGTCGCTGAGGGTAGCGGGAGATGCAATGGATAATGCATTAAAAGATTATATGAGAGAAGAATATAATTTAATGATTGGAGACAGCACTGCTGAAAAAATTAAGAAAGATATTGGAACAGCAATTCCAACCAATAACAATACTTATGCAGTCAAAGGAAGGGATTTAAGATCAGGAACCCCTAAAGAGGTAAATATATCAGAACAAGATACTTCAGAAGCTTTAAACCCGATACTAAAAGAGATTGTATCTGGAATAAAAAAAGCACTAGAAAATACACCCCCAGAATTATCAGCTGATTTAGTTGATATGGGTTTAACAATGACAGGAGGAGGATCACTCTTAAAAAATATAGATAAAAGATTCTCTAAAGAAACTGGATTACCAGTTAATATTGCTGACGATCCATTGTCATGTGTTGCGATAGGAACAGGAAAGGCGTTAGACGATCAAGAAATATTTTCTACTGTATTATCTGAGTATTAAATATTATGTCAACAGAATCGAGTAGAGACGATTTTATTATTGCTATTCGTTCAGCATTTTTAAAAAAAGGAAATAGACAAAAGTTTTCCTTATTTACTTTATTAATTATATCTATTTTAGTTTTATCATTAGAGTACTTTAAAACTGGTCCAGTTAATCAATTTAGATCTATCACAAAGGATATAATATTTAGAGGCTCATATGTTGTATCGAGCCCATTCAAATATGTAAAAGATAAATATTATCTCTTTCAAGATCATATGAGCATGTATGATGAATTTTCAGCTTTAAGAGACAAGGACCTCGATCTTGATTCACTTAGAAAAGAAGTTGATTTTTATAAAGCAGAAAATGCTCTTTTAAAAAAATTGATAGAGGAAAGAGATCTTTTTTCTAAAGAGTATATGTTAACTAAGATTTTATTGGATAAACAAAGTCCTTATTTAAAGTCTCTAATAATTAACAAAGGTCAAAAAAATGGAGTAAAATTAGGATCAGCTGTTAAAGATCGATTATATTACATTGGAAAGGTTGTAAATGTTAACTTTTTGAGTTCTAGAGTATTGCTGGCTAATGATCTTAATAGCAAAATACCAATCATTATTGAGCCAAGTGGTATCAATGCAATACTCTCAGGAAATGGAAATGATGAATACGCGGAGCTAGAATACCTACCAAAAGAAAATGAAATAAAACAAAATGAAATTGTGTATACCTCTGGGTCAGATGGCACAATTCCAGCTTCGATTCCTGTTGGAAAAATAATTATTCAAAACAATAAAAAGTATGTGAAGTTTTTTAGCAACTTAAATCAGCTAAATTATGTGCAGGTAAATAAATAAAATGGCTAGAGGTGATATAAAATTTTATCAATTTTTATTAAATAGTTTTCCTATTATTTTATTATTTTTCTTTGCTTTGACCGGCTACTCATTTTCATTACAAATTTTCAAAATTAATATATCTTTTAATTTTATTCACTTAATAGTTTTTTATTGGGTTTTAAGGAAACCGGAAATGCTTGGTTATGGACTTATTTTTTTCGCAGGTATTATTAATGATGTTGTGCAAAACCTACCAATTGGAGTTTCATCAATAAATTATCTTTTACTCTGTGTTATTGCATCTTTTTTTAGGGCAAGAACTCTAGTTCCTAATTTAGTTTATGATTGGATACTATTTTTTATCGCAATATTAATTGTTAGCTCAATTCATTTTACAGTATTAGCAATTTTCTTTGATGGAAATATTAGTTATGGGGCTTTAATGTCAACAGCCTTTTTTTCATTTTTAATTTATCCAGCAGTGGCAAAAATATTTAATCAAATTTACTTACTAGGTTTAAGACAAGAAAATGTTGAATAGAGGAAGAAACATCGAAAAGGGTAGAGTTATAACAAGGAGGATGTTTATTCTGGCCGCTGCAAAAATACTACTTTTTGCGGGCATATCATCAAGGTTATATAATTTACAAATTTCTGACAGAGAAAAGTATGAAATTTTATCTGATAAAAATAGGATACGAGAATGGAAAACTCCTCCTCAGAGAGGTGTAATTGTAGATAATTTTAATAAAGTACTAGCAAGTAACGATAGAGTGTTTCAGCTACATTTAATATTAGATGAAATTAATGATTTTGATGTAACAATGTTTAAAATTAAAAACTTAATTGGTTTAGATCAGTTTCAAATTAAAAAATTATATAAAAAAAAGGAGAGATTAAAACCTTGGGATACATTAGTAGTTTCAGATAATTTAACTTGGGAACAATTCTCAAAAATTAATCTATATTTACATGAATTAGAAGGTGCAAAACCTGTGTTATCGACATCTAGGTTTTACCCCTATGCAAATGACTTAGTACATATAGTTGGTTATGTTGGTGACGCTAGTCCAAAAGATCTTCAAAAACCTGAGATAAAAGAAAATTTTGTTCCAGGTCTAAAGGTTGGAAAATATGGAATAGAAAATTCTCTAGAGAAAATATTAATAGGTAACTACGGTATTAAAAGATATGAAGTCAATGCATCTGGAAAAAGAATAAGCCAAATAGATTATATTAAAGAAAGACAAGGTAATAAAGTTAACTTAACTATAGATATAGAAATTCAAAAATATGCCCAAGAGCTGCTTAAAGGAAGAGCAGGCTCAATATGCGCAATGGACATATATACTGGAGAAGTTGTTGCTATGGCATCATCGCCAACATATGATCCAAACAAATTTACACACGGGATTAATGAGAAGGATTGGCAAGAAATCAGAAATAATCCTTTAAAACCTTTGATAAATAAGTCTATTGCTGGACTTTATTCTCCTGGATCAACTTTCAAGCCGTTAGTTGCACTTGCAGCTCTAGAGTATGGAATATTAGATCCTAATAAAACAATAAGATGCAAAGGTCATAAGCATCCGTATGAATTATATGGAGTAAAATATCATTGTTGGAAAAAAGAAGGTCATGGGTACATGAAGCTGCGAAATGCTATCAAACAATCTTGCGATATATACTTTTATGAAATGGCAAGGTTACTTGGTGTTGATAAATTATCAATAATTGCAAAAAGATACGGACTTGGAACTAATGTATTAGGAGATCTTTATAATGATGAAAAGAATGGATTGGTTCCTAATACGAAATGGAAGAGACGTGCATTGGAACAAAGTTGGTATTTAGGAGAAACCGTAATCAATGGTATAGGACAAGGTTATATTCAGACTACACCACTTCAACTTTGTCTAATGACTGCACAAATTGCAAATGGAGGATATAAAATAAAACCTCATATCATAAAAGATGATACTATAAATTATAAGGATGTAATAAATAAAATAAAATTAGATCAATCTAATTTTCCACTGCATGAAAGAAATTACTTAGATGACATAAATGTTGAATATTATCAAAGAATGTATCATAAAAAGTCTAATATTAATTTTGTACTTGATGCAATGTTCGGCTCTACAAATGAGCAATATGGAACTTCATACAGATCTCGTTACGATGATCCAAAGTATCAATTTGCGGGTAAAACAGGTACGTCGCAGGTAAGAAGAATAACTGATCTTGATAGAGAACTAGATTTAGACACTGATCAAATTGAATACAAAAAAAGAGACCATGCATTATATGTAGCTTTTGCGCCCTATAAGGATCCACGATACGCATTAAGTGTTATCATTGAACATGGGGGCTCTGGAAGTAAAGCAGCTGCTCCGCTCGCAAGCAAATTGATTAAAAGAATTATCGACAGACATAAATTAAGAGAACAAATTAATAACGGAAATACAAGTTTAGCATAATGTTAAGAGAGAGAATACAAGCTAGTAATTACAGTTTTTTAGATAAATTAAAATCGATAGATTATTTATTAATCTTATTAATTATAGCTATAGGATCAATTAGTGTATTCGCAATTTATTCTACTGAAGGAGGGAAATTTTCTTTCTACACAAAAAATCATATAATTAGATTATCGATATTTTTTAGTTTATTTTTATTGTTATCTTTTGTGAGAGTTTCAACTTGGTATAAAAATGCTTACCTATTTTATATTATTGGATTAGTTTTATTAATTACCGTTTTATTCTTTGGGATTTCAGCATCAGGAGCTACCAGGTGGATAAATTTATATTTTTTAAATTTACAACCTTCAGAATTAATGAAGATTGCAGTAATAATTTGTTTTGCTAGATATTATCATAGGATTCAAAGTTCAGATATTCAGAGCTATAAGTTTTTAATACAACCAATTATACTTTTAATAATTCCTTGTTATCTTGTGATACAGCAGCCAGATTTAGGAACTTCTATTTTGATTGCAGGAAGTGGTATCGCCATAATTTGGTTGGCGGGTCTTAATATTAAATACTTTGTTTACTCAGGATTGTTGTTATTGGTTTCATTACCTTTTGCAATATCAATTTTAAAACCATATCAAAAATCAAGAATTTTAACTTTCTTTAATCCTGATAGAGATCCGTTGGGAGCTGGATATCAAATAATTCAATCAAAAATAGCCATTGGATCTGGTGGTTTTTTTGGAAAAGGTTACTTAAAAGGGACTCAAAGTTATCTAGAATTTCTACCTGAAAAACACACTGATTTTATATTCACACTATTTTCCGAAGAATTTGGATTTCTAGGATCAATAATACTTTTGTTTTTATATATATTATTAATTTATAGAATAATAAATGTAGGTCTAGTCTCAAGGAGCTTCTTTGCAAAATTATATTGCTTTGGTTTTGCTACAGCAATTTTTTTATACGTATTTGTTAATATAGCAATGGTTTTAGGAATGTTACCAATCGTTGGTGCACCATTACCTATAATGTCTTATGGTGGATCATCTTTATTATCTATTATGTTGGGCCTAAGTATTGTTATGAGCTGTAAAATATATAATCAGGAACAAATATCAGTTTATTAATTCTGTTTGTCTAATTTAATCAGTGTTATTCATAATTTGAATTCTTTACATTGACATTAATCAAGATTATTTTTAACTGTGAAATCTTTTGCTTTTAAAAATATTAATTATTTAACCTATATTTTTATATTATTCCTTTTAATAATCTTAAAAATTAGCAATCCAAGTTTTATAAAGTCTGTCTCTTTTTTAAGTTTTGATCTATATCAAAAAGTATTTCCTTTAAGAAATCAGAATTCTGAAGTTATTATTGTCGATATAGACGAAAAGAGTTTAGCTAAATTCGGACAGTTCCCTTGGAATAGATCGGTGTTTGCAAAAATATTGAGTAATATAAATGCATCTAATCCTAAGGTGATTGGATTTGATATATTTTTTAGTGAGAAAGACAAACAAACTCCTGAGGAATTCATTAAAGCTTATGATTTAAAATCTCAAGATTTAATTGATGAATTAAAAAATATAGAAAGTCATGATGAATATTTTACTAAACAGTTGTCAAACTCCAAATCTGTTCTTGCTGTTCTTGGAAGCACTGAAAAGTTATACAAAAAATATAATCGTAAGCCTAAAGCAAGATTTTTATTTAAAGGTGGAGATCCTAATCAATTTATTTATAAATATCCAAATTCTATTGGATCGATTAAAACACTTGAAAATAATGCAAAAGGTTTAGGATCAATATCATTTTTAGATCAGACAGATGGAATAATAAGATCTCTACCATTGATAGTTTCTTTTGATAAAAAATTTTATCCAACAATGGGGCTTGAAATGATCAGAGTTGGCTCAAAACAAAAAAATTTATTTGTAAGCTTAGATGAAGTTGGAATACAAAAGATAAGTGTTAGACCAAATAAAATTTCGACTGATAATAATGGTCTATTTTGGATAAGATATAAATTACCGCAACAAAGTCAGTATATTTCTGCAAGCTCAGTTTTTGAGGGAAATTTTGATAGATCAAGATTTGAGAATAAATATGTTTTGATTGGCGCTTCTGCTCAAGGACTCTTCGACTTAGTTAAAACACCATTAGGCATTATTATGCCGGGAGTTGAGGTTCATGCCAACGTAATAGAAAATATATTAGACAAATCATATTTACTAAGAAATCCGGACATATATTTACTTGAACTGATATTAACTATAATTTTAGCTACAGTTATCTTTACTTTATCCCAAAAAATTAAACCAAAGTATAGTTTGCCAGTTTTTATTTTAGCTTTTTTTTCAATCGTTATCTCTGGTTTTGCCTTTTATAATTTTAGAAATGAGTTGATTGATATTAGTTATCCTATTTTTATTTTAATAATTACTTTTTTAACTGGTCTTTACTTTAGATTTATACAGGAAAATAAATTAGCTTTAGAAAATTTGAAAAAAGAAACAAAGTTATTAAGAGAAAGAGAATTAGCTGGAGATGTCCAAAAAAGTTTATTTCCAGAAATTTCAAAATACCAAAATTTTATTTGTGCAAAAAATATACCAGCAAGAGATGTCTCGGGTGACTATTATGATTTAATAAAAGTAAGTAAAAACGAATATTATTTTTCTCTTGCAGATGTATCAGGAAAGGGAGTGAAAGCAGGAATGTATATGGCAAAAGCATCATCTACATTTAGAGCATTATCCAAATTATCAATACCTTTAGAAAAGGTGGTTTTTTTAGTTAACAATGAATTGGTGGAGTCTAAATTTAAAGGTATGTTTGTTACAGCAGTTTTTGGAAAATTTAATACAGAAACTGGAGTTGTGACATTTGTAAATGCTGGCCATGAAAGTATTATGCTTTTTGATAAAAGCCTAAATTTTGAATTTTTAAAATCTGATTTACCCCCTATAGGAATTATCAAGTACTTTACAGAAAGTATGGTAGTTTCAAAAACAATTAATTTAAAGGATAAAACATTTGTAGTTTATACAGATGGTGTTACTGAAGGATATCTAGAAAATGGAGAAGAATTAGGAGCAGAAGGAGTAGAAGAGATTATAAAAAATTTAAAAGATGTAAATCCATTAAGTATTATCAAAGGAATTGAATCTAAATTGAATTGGGGTTCAGATAGGTTAAGAGATGATATTACTTGTTTAGCACTAAATTTAGAAAATACAGATTTATTAAAAATAAAAAAATGAATAAATTTTTTTTAGCTTTCATTTTAATCATACTTATTCAATCAAATTTGATAGCTAAAGAAATAACGTATCAAGAAATTTTAGAAAATCCGACAGATTTAGAACTAAACTTAAATTATGCTAAGCAACAACAAAATACTGGTAATCTTAAATTAACTATATCAACTCTCGAACGTTTAAATATGTTATACCCAGAGAATTTGGATATTAAACTTTATCTTCTTTCAATATTAATTGAAATGGATTCTAAAGTTAAAGTTGATCTTATGGTAAGGACAATGATGAATGATCCTAACACTCCCGATGAAACAAAAAAAACAATTGCTAAACTTTTAACAAGTACCGATAATAAAAATGAGAGCAAATGGTTTTCTTATTTAGATATAACATATTCACAAACCGAAGAAGATAATGTGAGTGGTGTAACTAAAACTAAAAAATTATTGCAAGAGGATAATTTAATTCCATATCCTGCCATTGATGGAAGATTAGTTGTAGAGGATGATAAAACGTTCAACAGAACTAGCGCATTTACTTTAGGAAGAAATATAAATGATACATCTTCAGTATTTTTTAATATTAGTTTGGATTTCAAAACAATAGAAAAAAAAGTTACTGGAGATAGTGATACAGTAGCAAGTTCTATTAGTTACTTTAAGATATTGGGAAATAATTATATTTCTCCTTATGCATATTGGAGCAAGCCTAATTATAGAAGACAGGAAGATTATGAATCAAAAGGTTATGGTTTTAATAATACGTATTTTTTTAATGAAAAGCATAATATTAATTATGGTTTAGCTTATTCAGAAACTTCATATGACAGAAGCTCATCTTTCACAACAGCAGATGATAATGATAGCGATGTTTATTCTAGATTTATAAAATATAACTTTAATATTACCAAAAGTAGTCAAATAGGAACTAAATTTATATTGAATAGAACTGAAGCTAAAAAAGAGTTCGATAGTTATGATTCTACCGGAATAAATCTTACTTATTCTCATATTCTTCCATTTGGCACCTTAAAAATCAACAGTACTTTCCTTAAAAATGCATATGATGAGCCAGAAACTTTTTTAAGTGTTCTTAAAATCAGGGATGATGAAAGTTTTGTAAACTCAATTTCTTTAGAAGGTCAAGTTAATCAATTATTGCCTTTTATTAAGAGCTCCAAAATTTCTAATGGTTTATTTTATACTTTCAAATTAAGACACTCTGATGTAAGTTCAAATATAGAAAATCATGATGTAGAAAGGAAGTTTTTTACAATAGGTTTAACAAAAAGATTCAATTTAAATGAATTATTTAATTAAAATTTTATTTTTAATTACTCTACTATTTGCTGGCCAGGCTAATGCAAGTAATAATAATTTTGTTGGTATAATTGGAGCTGCAATTGGTGATATTAAAAACCAAAAAAATGAAAAACTTACAAATGGATCAAAAATATTTTTTGGAGATACTATAATATCAAATAGTAGATCAAATGCTCAAATACTGTTTATAGATCAAACAGTATTAACTTTAGGTGAAGATACTGAACTCACTGTAGACGAATTTGTTTATGACCCAAATAGCCAAGACGGTTCTTTCATTTCAACTGTAAAAGCAGGAACAGTTAAATTTATTACAGGACAGATAAGTAAAAAAAATCCTGATAATCTTGAAGTTAAAGTGCCAGCTGGAACTTTAGGAGCGCGTGGCACAGAGTTTGTTGTATTGTCAGAATCAAACAATGAAAGCACTGTTGTTTTATTGGGACCAGGTCCAAATAATACTTTAGGAATGATTCCTGGGAATTTAATATTATCAGACGGAATAAACTCAGTTAATATAACAAATCCTGGATTTGAAGCGATGGTAAAAAATTAAATGAAAAATATTTTATTTATAATTAAAACAATTGTTATAATTTTTATCATCAATGTTAATTCATTTGCGGTTGTGTCAAACCCATCTCCAACGACAACTCTAAATAAAATAGCAAACTCGATGAGCTACTCAGCAAATAATACTTCTCAAAATGTCACAAATAATAATAGCAGTACTACATCAAAATTAATAAATTCATCAAAATTAACAGCTGGTATTCAAAAATCTGCAGAAAAATATGGACTGACTATTGATACTGAAGCGGCTGCAATAGTTGCTAGCATCGATACTTCAAGTGTTGAGTCTATGTCAAAAGCACTTGCATCATTAAAGGACAATTATGCTCATTTGGATGATGATTATGTTCAAACAATAGATCAAGATACAATTATTTATGACAGTGACTGGGTAACATTAAGTAAAGTTACTGGTGGATCCTTAAATTATACAAGCAATAATAATGTATTTAAATCAGGTGCATCACAACAGGTTAGATCTCAGGTATATGTTAATTTTAAAAAAAGAGATATTTTCGCCGATGTGGATACAAAAATCACAAGAGCTGTTGGAGCAGGAGGAAATTATGACTCTACTGGAGGCACTGAAATCGCAACAAGTTGGAGAACAGGTACAGCAACATTTAGTGACCTTCCTATAGTAGCAACTGATGACCAAAGGATTGGTGACGGCTGGGGATCATACAATGCGGTATTCGCAGGACAACAAGATAAATTTAGCACGATGAAGAAAAGTACCACAACTCTGCAAGATGCCTGCACACACTGTGATGCTGGAAGTTATTGGACGGTTAAACAAAACCATATTGAGGAATATAATAATAATGTAAATGATACTAGTTCATACGGTTCAATATATTTTTACGGTAAGTTTACTACAGCATCAGAAGGAGCAGAAGGCGTTGGAAATTTTGTATTAGAAGGCGGTTTCACAGCTGATGGAGCTTCAGAGCAAGAATTTGTAGAGTCTATTGAAAGATATGAAGCGACTGGTACACTCACAGCAAAAGCTGCGGAATAATATTAACAATTATTTTCCATCAATCACTACAATTGTTAGATCATCTTTTTGAATATGACCTGCATTAAGAATATCATCAATAATAGTATTCAATCTTTCATTAATAGGAGTTGATTGATATTTTTTTATATAGTTTTCAAAGCCTTCAGATCCTAACATTTCACCACTTGGATTTTTAATTTCAGTAATACCATCAGTAAAAATATACATCGAACTATTCTCAAATGACAATTTGTGCTCAGGATATTTTGTTTTAGGCATAATACCTAAAGGAGGACCAGCTTCTGAAAAGTTACTAAATTTACCGTCTGCAGATAAGATCAAAGGTGGTTCATGACCTGCACTCGAAAGTAGCAATTCCTTTTTATTTGAGTCATATATTCCAATTAACATTGTAACAAACATACCTCTCGATATAGTTTCACAAATCTCATTATTTAATTGAAATAATAAGTCTGATGCAGAAAAATTTGTTTTACTTAAACATCTATACAGACTTGATGCTTTTGACATTAAAAGTGAAGATTTTATACCTTTTCCAGATACATCTGCTACACCAAATCCATATTTACCATTACCCAAGTCTGAAAAATTATAAAAATCGCCAGAAACAACTTTTGCTGGAATATTTATTCCTGCAACTGGGAAGTTTTCATCTTTATTTTTGGATAATAGTGATTTTTGAATTTCCCCTACAATTTCTACTTCTTTTTGAATTTTGTTTTTTTCTATCATTTCTTTTGCCATTTTTGCATTTCTAATGGCCAGTGCAGCTGGAGCAGAGAGCGTTTCTAGTAATCTTCTATCATCTTCAATAAATAATTTGTCATTTGTTTTTTTGTTCAAGCAGTGAATTACGCCTATACATTCATTAGCAGCAATTAATGGAGAGCATAGAACAGAGTAAGTATTAAAATTGGTTTTATTATCTAGATCAAAATAAAACTCAGCTATTTCTCTTACATCTTTCCTAACATTTCCTACTCTTATACATTTTTTCTGCTGAACAGCCTTACCCATTACTCCATCTTTTAAATCTAATTCATACTCATCTAAATAATTTTGATGTAATGAGGCTATGCACTCAAATTTTTTCTTTTTATCGTTGATTAAGAAAATATTTGCAGCTTCAGCATTTAATCTTGCAATAATAACTTGAAGGGCAGTTTTTAATGTATCATTCAAATCAAGAGATACAGCAAACTCTTGATTCATTTTAGTTACTAGTTCTAAGTCTTCGTTGACTTGAGAGGCCTGTTTTTCAGGTTCAATTGGTTTTTTTGATTTAAATAAAAACATTTATTTAACTAGTATTTTAAGCAATTTTTGGTAAATTTTTCAATAATGGAGATTATCATTAATAGCCCCAATTTATATGTACATTTATACGATGCAGTTCTGTTTGTTCAATATTTAGTGGATGGTTTTATAGAAATTTCCTCAAATATTAAATTCTAATAATCTTCGTGGATTTAATTTTCGTAATCATACTAGGTGCTTTATGGGGAAGTTTTGCAAATGTTTGCATTATCAGAATGCCACAAGGCAAAGGGGTAGTTGTTGGAAGATCATTTTGTGTAAAGTGTAATAAAAAAATTCAATGGTTTGATAATATTCCAATTATTTCTTATTTATTACTTAAATCCAAATGCAGAAACTGCAAAACTAAAATTTCATTTCAATACTTTTTAGTTGAAAGCATCAGTCTAATAAATTTCTTAGTTTTATATTTAATATTTGGAATAAGTTTAACAACATTATTTTTAATTATATTAAGTGTAGTTTTTTTAATAATTTTCTTCATTGATTTAAAACATTATATCATTCCAAATAGTCTGACATATTCGATGATGATTTTAGGTTTCATTAAATCATTTGTTCCAAATCTAGATCAGATTTTTCCTAATTACTTAAATTCCTTAATTGGTGGATTGCTTGGTTATGGAATAATTTGGTCAATTATATACTTTTATCGACAATTTAAAAAAAAAGAGGGTATGGGTCTAGGAGATGCTAAACTTTTTGCAGTTGTTGGTTTTTGGTTTGGATGGATATCAATTCCATTTGTAGTATTTCTTTCTTCTATAATTGCACTACTAAGTGTTTTGCCAGATTTGTTAAGAAGTTCAAAAAAATTATCATCACAAATTCCATTTGGTCCGTTTATTATATTGGGAACAATTTTTTATTTGGTATTTCAAGATAATTTTGTAAAATTATTGTAATAAAATTCGCAACATGATTAAAAATATAATTGATGATACTTCAAAAACTATTGTAGGTAATATTAGTAAAATTAAAATTACCTTAGCAGCAATAATATCCGAGGGCAGTATATTAATTGAGGACTACCCTGGATCTGGCAAAACTACATTTGCTAAAGCTATTACTCAAAATCTCGGTTTAAATTTTAAAAGAATACAATTTACTTCCGATCTATTACCGAGTGATATTTTGGGATTTAATATGTTATCGAATGAAAAAATGAATTTTCAAAAGGGACCAATATTTACAAATATTGTATTGGCAGACGAATTAAACAGAGGAAGCCCAAAGTCACAAAGCGCTTTTCTTGAGGCTATGGAAGAAAAAAAAATTTCTATAGATGGTGAAAGCTATAATCTACCAGAACCATTTTTTGTTATTGCAACTCAGAATCCAATGGACTCATCAGGAACAAGTTCTTTACCTGAATCACAATTAGATAGGTTTATGATCTCATTTTCATTGTCAGAATTAAGTGAAGAAGAAAAAATTCTAATGTTAAAAAGAGAAGTAAAATTTAATGGTGCCTCTCACAAAATTGATTGGGAAGAAATAAAGAAAAAAAAGAGTAACATAATAGTTGAGGATGAAATTTATAAGTATGTAGTAGATATTGAAAATATTATTCAATCACTAGAAAATAAAATATATATTTCTGCAAGATGTATGAAGCAAATTATTGATTTAGCTAAAGGATGGGCAATAATTAACGAAAAAGAGTACGTAACACATCAAGATATTAAGGAAACATTACCATTTATCTTAAGGCATAGAATTAAGTTTTTAAGTCAAGAAAACAAAGTCGATTACATTAATAAAGAAGTTTTAGAAAAGATTAACATAAATTAATGTTAGTTAAAGCTATTCAAAAATTTCCAAGTTTAAAAGATTTAATACCCTCATTAAATCAAAATAAAATTTATATTTACCCAAATATTAATGGTATTGGCTTAGGATTATTTATTTTTTTTTGCTTTTTGATATCTGTTTTCTACCAAATTAATTCAGGTTTATTGGTTTCTATAATTGTTTTTTTTATTTTTTTTATATCTATATTTGTCTCTCATCAAAATATAAACAATTTAGAAATAAATTTTAATAAAGAATATTTATTAGAAGCAGAGCAAAATGAAATTTTAAACTTTCAAATCTTAAATTTAACTGATGAAAAAAAATTAAATATTGATATTGTTCACAACAATAAAAAAATAGGTAATTTTAATTTTAAA
This sequence comes from uncultured Pelagibacteraceae bacterium, assembly GCA_902580505.1. Lineage (GTDB taxonomy): Bacteria > Pseudomonadota > Alphaproteobacteria > Pelagibacterales > Pelagibacteraceae > Pelagibacter. Next base: position 8,570 of record CACHLB010000005.1, on the reverse strand, counting down.
AAAAAATTAACTGCTTTAAGATTAGAATATCAAAATTCTATAAGAGGTGAATTTTATTTAGACAAATTAATTCTAAAATCAATCTATCCATTTGGTGTAATTAGAACAAAAACTAATTTCTATCCAAAAACAAAAATTATAGTTTACCCAAAAAAAATAAAACCTACTGACTCATTATTAAGCGAATTTTCAATTTCTAAAAACATAAAACTAGATGAATTTGAAGGAATAGATGAATATAAATATGGTGATAATTACTCAAAAATCGCATGGAAAAAATCTACGATTGACAAAAAATATGTAAAAATTTTTAGTGATAAAAAGAAAATTTCAAATTCAATTTTAGATATAGACAAATTTAATCACATAAATTTTGAACAACTATTGAGCAATGTTGTTTATATAGTAAAATTATATTACGCAAATAAAGCTAATTTAACAATTAAGCACAAAAATAAATTTTTTGAACTAGATAATAATCAACAATCTTTAAATCAAATTCTAAAATATTTAGCATATGTTAAAAATTAAATTTTTAAATATCTCAATATTAACTTTTGTTTGTTTAGTATTATCTGTATTAAGTCTCTCAAGTGAACTATTACTTATTAATAAATTATATTGGATCTTACTATTCTTGATTAGTTTAAGTTTACTGAGATATAAATTTAAATTTAAAAGTCTATTTGTTGGTTTTTTTGCAGTTGGTGCATTATATATACAATTCAACTTAGACCAGTTTGTTATATCCGATGAATTTTTTCTAAATTGTCTTGCTGTTTTGGTAATAATTAAATTTTCTGAATTAAATGATAAAAATAACGTTTTATCATTCAATCTAATTTGTATGGTAATAGCCATAGCAAGTTTAATTAAAGGACAAGATATCCTTAGCACACTTACATCAATCACATTAATTATAGCGATTGTTGTAAATATGTACTTAATTCAACAAGATGAGATCGCTGATTTTAAAATAAAAAATTTATTTAAGTATTTAGGTTTTGGTTTAAGTATCTTCCCATTTATCATTATTTTTTACCTAATTTTCCCAAGGGCAGAGTTTAATTTTAGAGTATTTGATACACCTATGAGTACGCTTGGTATTCCTGACACTATTAATCTTGGTTCTTTTAGTGAATTTTCAAACTCTGAGGAAGAAGTATTTATATTGATAAATAATAATTATAATAAAGATGAATTATATTTTAGGGTTAAAGTATTTGATTACATTAATAATAATAAGTCTTGGAGAGCATCTTCAGCATTATTTTTAAATAGTAAATTTAAAAATTCTATAAAAATAAAAGATTCAAAAAATCTTAATGAAAATTATCAAATAATATTGGAGCCGTATAAAAAAAAATGGATACCTAGCCTTAAAAATTCAAAATTAACTTCTGGTTATAGAGAAATAACTAAAGATTATTATAATGATATTTTTATAAAAAATAAATTAGTTGATAGAAAGAAGCAAATAGAATTCCAAAGATATGAAATGACTTATAATTTAAATAATAATTTAAAAAATTATTATTTAGCTGTTCCGAACAATATATCAAAAAAAATAATTAATTGGGTAGAAGAAAATAATATTTCTAATAAAGAAGATTTCTTAAATAAAATTTATTCTAAATTTTCTGATGGCAGCTACTATTATAATCTGACTCCACAAAGTAGTAATAATAATTACGAAGAATTTTTCTTTAATTCTAAAGAAGGATACTGTGAATATTTTGCTTCAACTTTTGTGCTTCTTTCAAGATTAGCAAATATACCTAGTAGAATTGTTTCTGGTTATTATGGCGGTGAATTAAATGAAATAGGTAACTTTTATAAATTTAAGCAAAAAGATACTCATGCTTGGGCTGAAGTATGGTTGGAAGAAAAAGGTTGGGTAAGGATTGATCCAACAAAGGCAATACCAGAAGAAAATGTTAAAGATACTTTAAATACTGTACTAAGCTCTGAAGATTTACCATCTTATAGTTTATTTTCCTATTCGGGGATACAAAAAGTAAATTACTTTTTTAGTTATATAGATTTTGTTTGGTCTAGACATTTACTTTCCTATAATAATGATGAGAGGAAAAATTTTATAAAAAATATAATTAATTTTAATTTATCCCTAAATATTTTTTGGATTTTTGCTCCAATAATATTTTACTTTTCTTTAAATTTATTTTTTAATTTTAATAGCAGAAATCTTATGAACTTGTACCTATACTGGATACTTTTAGGTAAAAGAAAAAATTTAAATATCCTAAAGTCAGATACTTTTACACAAATATTAAAAAAACTACCTTCATCCAAAAGAAATAAATATAAGACTTTTTTTGATGCTTTTGAGTTAGAAAGATATTCAGATAAGAAAATTGGATTAATTAAAACTTTAAAATTAATTTTTTAATAAAAGATTTCTTTCAGTTTTAAGTTTATTATTTTCCTTAATTAATTGTATAATCATTTCTTTCATTACTCTATTTTCTTCAGTTGCCTGTCCTGCAATTTTTGCCAATCTTTCATTTTCTTTAGCTAATTGTAATTGATCAAACAATTTTTCTAATTCAGGATCAATAGGTAGACCTTCTATTTTTTTGCTAATATTATTTTGAATTACTTTCGTTAATGAAATACTTACTTGGCTGTCTTTAAGTCCATTTTGTTCATTAAACTCTAGATTAAAGTTTAGGCCAAAATTATCAGTATTTTTGCTGATATTTAAACCAGCTTTTACTGCTAAATCATCATCCATATAATGGGCCATGTCTTTTTTTTCACCGTCTGCAACAATGTCAATTTTTTTACTCAAAGTTTGATTTAAGGATAGGCCTGTATATGGCTTAAGAACAAAGCCATTTTCAAAGAACTTTGAATACTCAACATTAAATCCTCCTGATAATACTTGATCCACAGCATCATCAACTGAAAGATCTCCATCCGTAAAAGATGTTAAGTAAGCTGGAAGTCTTCTAAGACCATATTTTCCATCAACTTCAATATTTAAACTTTGACTGTCATCAATTTCTATTTCTGTAGATGCTTTATAATTTACAGCAGCAAACTGACCTAGATTTTCATTTAAAATTGTTTGTTGTGTTTCAGTTTCAAGATCTAAATATTTATTTTGAGTTAATCCAAAAATTGATACAACAGAAAATTTAAACTTCTCGTAATCAATTTCTTTTTTTAAACCAATAGCCAAGTTTTCACTATCTAAAGCTTCTCCATTATTAAATTTTGCTTGCTGACTAGAATAACTTAAGAACGGTGTAAAGTTATCATTTTCAATTTTAAAGTCTCCAGTTACACCACTTGTTTCACTTTTATAAATATTATCTCTTTTTTTAACAGAATAATATCCACTAGATTTTTTTTCTTCTGAAACTGAATTAAAAATATCGTTTAAATAAAAATATTTCTGATCTATATTTTTTATTATGGCTATCAATATCTAAATCTTCACCATAAATTCTTAAATATCCATTTGTTTCAGAATTATCTGCATCTGGATTTAAATTTGAATCTAGAATTTCATAAGTATCATTACCACATAAATTATTAATTATCCTCACATTTTGTTTTTCATGAATTTCTATGGTCTGATCTCTTGAAATACTACAATCTAAAGTAAAGTCGAAAAATGTTACGCCAGTTGTTCCGTTTTGATCGCTAAGTAGAATTTTACCATCATAATGTCCTTCTCCTTTTGTTATTAAATTAAATCCCGAAGTTACATTGCCATCATCGCTAACATATATTGAATTTCTATCGTCATGAGTTGTGCCAGCAATTAAACCAGAATTAATAATTGTAGCATTATTTAATGAACCATGAGATTTACCAAGTCTAATTCCATGTCTTAAACTTGTAATTGTTCCAGTGTTTGTTATTGTTGCATTTGTACCATTGGTAAGGTAAATGGCGGCACCAGTTGTTTCATTTGCAGAAATAGTACCACTGTTTGTTATGGTTACATCATCAGTTTGTAGACCTTGTATAGCATATTTTCCACCATGAATAGTTCCACTATTAACAATCTCAGTGTCATCTGTTTTCTGAACTAAAACAGCAATGCCACTGCTTTCATTTTCATTTTGAGCTGTATTTATTGTACCTGAATTAGTGATTTTATTTATTCCAGGGGCGCTTTTCATATTTATGGTATCACCCGTTGCACTTATCAAACCATGGTTGATTACGGTTGTATTTGATGCACCAACACCATTATTTGCTCTTACTGCTTTAGATCCACTAAATACTATTGAACCAGTTGACTTAACAGTCAGGGTTTCACTTGTCCCACAGGTTTGCACATCAGTTAGCGCGGTAGTTATTGTTTTAAGACAAGTAGCGTTACTTAAAGAACCGAGTGAGAAGAAAAAGACTATACTTATTAAAACCTTTTTCATAAATGTATATTTATTAATAGTTATGTCTCCAAGAACTCCTAAAGATATTTGTATCTCCTCCTGCAGCATCTAATGTAACTAAGTCTTTTTTAGATCCTAAGGATTGACCAGCGATGTTCGCAAATAATTTATTTGCAAAGACCACAATTTTTGAAAGTACTCCTTGACCAACAAATGCACATTTGTTTGAATTATTTGTTATTTGATTTAATTGTGAAGCAGTATTCGTTCCACATTCATCATCCGCAGCACAGATATATGCATTTCCAAGGCTACATTTATTTTTTGATTTAGTCGGTTCATAAATTGGATAATAAACAAGTCCTTTGAAAACTGTTGGTTCAGCTGTCACTTTAGCAAAGTCTTTTAGCTTAATGTACCAACCTCTTTTACTGGTTTTTATACAAGCACTTCCTGGAAGATTACCTGTAGTATCTGTACAATTTTTTATAGTATCCGCATTAGATGCTTTATTTATATTTTTAAAGAAAGGATAGTCTGGATCTTTTATTCCTAGTAATAAATTATCTATACCAGCTGTAGTACTATTTATCCTTTCATAGTCACCTGTTCCAGTAAATAGCCATAGTTGATTAGTATCTCTTCCAATTGTTGCATCCATTGAATGATACATATACCTAGCGTTCAATTTAGAAGATCCAGCACTAAATAATGTAGTTTTATCAAAAATTTTAATTCTATTACCAGAAGTAGTTCCATCATCTGTAGTCATATTCGTAAGATTAAATTTTGTAATTTTTCCCTCTAAGTCACTTAGATATAATAGCGCTCCATTAAAAGTTACACCTCTAGCTGTGTCAGGTGTAATCAATACAGGTGATCCAGGGGTGGAATTTGCTATACCATTTCCAGTCAAATCATCAATTTCAATTACTTTATAAACACTTCCAGGATTTATAGTATCTTCAAGATTGATTATATGCAGATTTGATCCAACACCTTCATTCTGGGTTCCATATCCTCCTCCAAGAGCTGCAACATAAATATCATCCATAATATTATCATCACCCTCGCCTTTATTAGGTATTCTAAATATTCTTGGATCTGACCATGTTTCTGCTAAAGCGCTATAGTCATATGCATCGTCAGGTGGTTGAACACCAGTTTGTAATGTCCCAGGTCTAATTCTTATGCCAACTTGATCAGAATCTATTCCACCATATGCTGAGTATTGAATAGGTTTCTGGAAAGTTATTACAGTATCACCCGCACTATTTGTACTTAATGTAAAGGACTTAATTTCTTTATCATCTTTAACAATTTGTAAATCACTCTTCTTTACACCTTGAATTGGGAATGTCCAAGTTTTACCCTTGTAACAGTAAGTAGTAGTATCTCCTTTGCAAACTTTTTTTGCTGCTTGCTCTCCTTTACTTTGATCACTTACATCATCAGTATAATTATCAGCAACTTGTATTGCTTCACCCATTGACGCTAAAGAGTAAGATGTTGGTATATAGTTATAAGTTAATATATTTTGTGTATGATCCATTCTATAAACTCTATTATTAATAATATCATTATATATAGAGAATAAATGCTCTGGTTTTTCTGGATCAGTTATATCTAAGACACTAAATCCTGCACCACCTCTACCATATGGTGCAAATAATATGGTGTGCCACTTTTTCGAATTTTTTAACGGACTTTTAAAATACATATCATGTACAACAAGTGAACCATCAACACCAAATAATGCATTAGTTCCACCTTTGGACTGATTTAAAGTAGTGTTCATAATATTTGGTAAATTTGGTGCTATTAAAGGAGGAACAAAACCCCATAGCTCTTTACCAGTCTTTGCTTCAAATGCATGTAATATTCCACTATTTGATCCAGCATAAATAACTTCTTTTCTTTGTTCATTGTCTTGAACAAAGTTATCATATCCGTTTGTACTTCTAAAGTATGCTTCTTGATTGGTTGAAACAAACGAAGTTTCTGCTGATGGTTTACCTACAACAACTAATTGAGAGTGATACACATCTCCCAAAGGATTGGTTCTTGTTTCTGTTAAATTGCAGTCTCCATCATAATCAAAATAATCTTCACCTCTTACAAAATTTATTAAACCTTTTAAATCATCAGATGTTCCATCTATTACTCCGCTAGTATTAGCACAACGTCTGTTATTAGTAGATCCATCTGCATTCGCACTATCTTTGTGATAATCTAATATATCGTTTGAGTAAATAGCCATCAGATTTCCAACGTTAGTTGCATTTGCAGCAGAAAAGTTACTATAATTTACTCTATAATCTGTTCCTGGTATTGCACTCCATATTTTTCTAGATTGAGGAGTTGGCATCTTATCAACAGCTGACCAGTTTCCTGCACTCGCTGAAGTGTCTAAACTTCCATCGGGGTTTATTTTTGTTCTTGTAATTGTTCCTGCCCATTCTTTATTTTGTCTGTAGTCAAACTGAGCTTGGTACATTGATCCTCCAGACTCAATTGTTGCAGTAATTGCTGGCGCAGTGAATGATAATTTTGAGGCAATAATTTGAGAGATTGCTGCTTTGAGTTGAGTTTTCAAAGACTCCGCAGTTTGAGCAACAATTGCTTTATCAGTTCCTCCAGCTTTAGCGATCTCATTAAAATATCTCATTCCTCTTGAGCTAATCCCGGTCCCAAAAGCAACAGTAAAAGTTTTAATTTTTTGGTTTTGATATAAATTTTGAGCCATGCTTTTTGCCCTACTATGATTATACCAATCACCATCTCCAATAACTAAAATATAACTATTTTGACAAGGAGAATTTTTATCAACTGGCGATAAAGAGCTGTGTAAATAATATTCTCTTGAGATATTCATGAATGCTTTGGCGTCTGTTCCACCTCCTGGGTTAACAGTAGTAATCATTTTCTCAATTGCTTGTGCTCCACCTTTGTATATTGGAACTTTTAGACAATTATAATTACTACAAGGTTTGGCATTTCCAATTCCCTGCCTAATGTCTCCCCCTGACCAAGAACTGAAACCAGAACCCCCAGACGACCATTTTGCAAAACCAAAATTAACTCCTGCAGTTAATGATGAGTCTGTTACTAAAGACTTTATAGCTGCCTGTGCTGCTTGCATTCTTGTTGTTGGTGCTCCACCAAAATTTTTAATCCATGTTCCACTTGTATCAAAAATTTGCACAGATCCTTTATTTAAATCAGACGCTATAAGTCTGTTATTTGATTGATCCCAGCCCAATCCCCAAGGAAAATAAAAATATGTTTTTGTAGCTGTTGAATTCGATCTACTTCTGCTTCCAAATGATGATGTTGATGAAATGCTACTATAATTACTGTTTAAAGTTAGCTTTTGCATTCTACTTAGTGACCAAGATAAAGTCCACAATTCTTGATTATTATTTGGATTAAATTGCAAGCCTGTATAACTACCTGACCGATAACTTACTCTAGCTGATTGACTTGTGCTTGGACATCTTGAACCCGAGGTACTTAAGTTATGAGTATATAAATTATTAGCGTATGAATAAACTATTTTGCCATTAGCAATAGCAGCACCAAAAGATCTGTACATCTGGTTACTATAAGAGCAATTATTTATGGTGTGATTAGAAAGATTAATTGTTTTATATCCTCTCCAACCTCCAACATAAAGATATCCGGTACTTTGATCTATAGTCATATTATATGGATAAAACCCAACAAAATATTTTTTTAAACATTTTCCGTCGCTTGCTCGTATTGCTACAACCGATCTTTCCCAATATGCTGTTGTATAATAGACATCATTATAAGTCTCACCACTATAAGAATATGAAGTTCTACATTGATTGTTACCTTCATATCTTGCATCGCCTTTTCCAGAAACTCCATTTTTCCCAAATCCAGTATCTACAGTTGCAGATCCATAAACAAATTTTTTAACTCCATCTCTATAATATTGTGAAACCATAATATCTCCATTGCTGTCAGCATCTGCATCATAAGGGTATCTCATGCCCACAGTTCCACCTCCCATTCTCCATCCCATACTTCCTGATTTATCTAACATCAGGAGAACATTTGCGGGAACATCACCAATACCTGTGCCTGGAGGTAATGATTTTGAAAAAGAATTATTTGTGATTGATAAAAGTATTAAAGAGACAAAGAAAAATATTTTGTTTAATTTCATTG